>UQLB01000011.1 GCA_900541725.1 uncultured Collinsella sp.
GAGCGTCCGGCTGATAACCGGGAGGTCACAAGTTCGAATCTTGTCAGGTCCACCACTTTCTTTCGCAATAAACACCCCAGCGAGAGCCGAGTCGCCGCTGGGGTGTTTATTACTTTCTCCGTGGGGGTTTAGCTCAGCTGGGAGAGCGCGGGCTTTGCAAGCCTGAGGTCAGGGGTTCGATCCCCCTAACCTCCACCATGATGGACCTGTAGCTCAGTTGGTTAGAGCGTCCGGCTGATAACCGGGAGGTCACAAGTTCGAATCTTGTCAGGTCCACCATCAAAAACGTTAAGAGCCCTGGGGTATTGCCTCGGGGCTTTTTTCTTATCCAACAAAAGTAGTCAAAATAGCCCCGTCCCAAATTAACTGCTTTGATTTTGTGTGCTGGGCGAAAGATTGGGTAGTATAGCTATTCAATGCGGCGACCCTGCCGTGTGTTAACCGCTACGTACCGGAGGTGTTCCATGGTTCGTGTCGACATAGAGACCATCGTCATGGCCGCCGGTCCCGTGCCATCGCTTATCGTGCTTCGTGAGCGCTGCGGCAAGTCGGATTCGACGGCACCCCTGCGTTCGCTTTCCATTCAGACCGGCTCGTTTGAGGCCGCGGCCATTAGCCGTGGCATCGATAGCGGTCGCGCCGAGCGCCCGATAACGCATGACCTGCTGCTTGACACTGTCGATGCCCTGGGCGCCAAGCTCGAGCGCATCGAGATCGTTCGTGCCGAGCCGCCGGTGTTCTATGCGACGGTTGTCGTGCTGGTCGATGGTGACGAGCGCAAGATTGACGCCCGCCCCAGTGACGCCATTGCCCTTGCCGTGCGCAGTAATGCCCCCATGTTCGTTGAAGACGACATCATGAATCGCCTGGGTACCGTCTCACCGCACGCCGAGACACCCGACGACGAGCAGGAGTTCGAGAAGTTCGACGAGTTCGTCCATACGCTCTCCCCCGATGATTTCTAAATGTCTGGCACGCGAGCGGAGAGGTCGCTGATGGGTACCCACGTATCGGCTGAAGCGGTCGCCATCGCGCGTGAAGCCCAGATGCGCTCGGAGGCATCCGAGGCGGCTCGCATCGCCTATGTGACGCAGGCCCGCACGCTTCGCGAGCGCCGCGGCTCCTATATCAAGATGGTTATCATCTCCGCCCTTGTCGCGGTAATCTGTTCTCGTCTTCGTGGTACAGTTGGTGCGCTTGGGTTTTCGATTTCAACAGGCTTGGTAATCTGGGGTGTGGTCGATGCAGTAATGCTGACCAACCAGATCAAGGTACTCGACAAGCGCGCGGCGGACATGATGCGCGCCCGCGATGCCGCTGCTAAGATCGCCGCCGAGGCACAAGAACTGTAACGACGCCAGACTCGATGGGAAGGTCTAAAGATGGCACAGGATATGCAGGACGCCGGTAACGTCTCCGCCGAGCTCGACGCCATGGTGTGTGACCTGATTGGTGCGTTCTTGGACGACCTTGCCGCCGGCGAGAATCCGGGCGTAGTTGTGGCGATCGAGGACGCTGCTTCCAACCGCTATCTGGCGGCACTCGACGAGGACGGCGAAGAGGCGTGCCTCGAGGCCGCCACCAACTTTATCTCCGAGCACAAGATGGGCCTTAAGGACGAGGGTCTGGGCCGTATCGCCCGCTATGCCATCGGCTATACCGGCTGTGTTGAGATTGACGGTGGCTATCACGACGCTCTGCTCGTGAGCTTCTTTGAGACCACGCTCGAGAGCGGCTTTTCGGCATATGTGCTGTATGAGGGCATGGGTGCCGGCGATGGTTTTATGTGGAGCGACCCTGAACCTGCAGGTGAGGAAACCCCTCTCATCTAAAATCGCTAAAATAAACGAGTTTTCGGTAAAAGGCTCAATATTCCCGCTGAGCGTTGTATCGCTGGGCGGGCCGCATACGCGTGCCGTTTGTATATGGATAGAAGATAGGGGAACTACATGCGCGTAGACAATCTGAGGAACATCGCCATCATCGCCCACGTCGACCACGGCAAGACGACGATGGTCGATAAGCTCCTGCGTGCCACGGACGCCTTCCGTGCCAACCAGCAGGTCGAGGACCGCGTCCTGGACTCTAACGACCAGGAGCGCGAGCGCGGCATCACGATTCTCGCCAAGAACATCTCTATCGAGTACAAGGACGTCAAGATCAACGTCATCGACACCCCGGGCCACGCCGACTTTGGCGGCGAGGTCGAGCGCGTGCTGCGTATGGCCGACGGCGCCCTGCTGCTGGTCGATGCCTTTGAGGGCCCCATGCCCCAGACCCGTTTCGTGCTGCGTCACGCTATCGACACCGGCCTCAAGATCATGATCGTCATCAACAAGATCGATCGTCCGGGCGCCAACCCCGAGAAGGCCTACAACGACTGCCTGGACCTTATGGCCGACCTGGGCGCTACCGACGACCAGCTTGAGTTCGCCATGGAGCACGTAGTCTACGCCAGCGCCATGAATGGCTTTGCCCGCCTCGATCCCGAGGACGGCAACATGGACATGTATCCGCTGCTCGATATGATTATCGACGACATGCCCGCGCCCGAGGTTGACGAGAACGCCCCGCTGGCCATGCAGTGCGTGACCATCGACCACTCCAACTTCGTCGGCCGCATCGGTATCGGTCGCGTGTACTCCGGCATCATTCACCAGGGCGATCAGATCCTGGTTGTGAAGAACGACGGCTCCAGCGCCACCGCTACCGTCAAGCAGCTCTTTACCTTCGACTACCTGGGCCGCACCGAGTGCCAGGAAGTCGGCGCCGGCGATATCGCCGCTGTCGTGGGCATTGACCGCACCGATATCGGCGATGTCTACACCGACCCCGAGAACCCCGTCGAGCTCGAGCCCATCGAGATCGACCCGCCGACCCTGTCCATCGTCTTTGAGGCTTCGACCTCCCCGCTCGTCGGCCGCGATGGCGATATCGTGGGTGCCCGTCAGCTCAAGGAGCGTCTGTTCAACGAGGCCGAGAACAACGTGACCATGAAGATCGAGGAGCTCGAGGACAAGAGCGGCGTCGAGGTCTCGGGCCGTGGCATTCTGCACCTGTCCGTCCTGATGGAGTCCATGCGCCGCGAAGGCTTTGAGTTCCAGGTCGGTCGTCCCCGCGTTCTGTTTAAGAAGGACGAGAACGGTAACAAGCTGGAGCCTGTTGAGCAGGCCGTCGTTGAGTGCCCGGACGAGTATTCGGGCAAGGTCGTCGAGGTCTTCGGTACCTCCGGTGGCATCATGACGAGCATGGACACCTCGGGCATCGTGACGCACCTTGAGTTCAAGATTCCGACCCGCGGCATCATGGGTCTTAAGAACCGCATCATGAACGTCACCCACGGCGAGGGCGTGTTCTACCACACCTTCCTGGAGTACGGCCCCTACGCCGGCGAGATCGGCAACCGCCAGAACGGCGCCATGATCTCCATGACCACCGAGAAGGCCGTTGCCTACGCTCTGGGTACGCTGCAGGAGCGCGGCCAGCTGTTTGTTGAGCCGGGCACCGAGTGCTACGAGGGCATGATTGTGGGCGAGCGCAGCAAGGCCGGCGACATGGTCGTCAACATCGCCCGTACCAAGAACCTGGGCAACCAGCGTTCCTCGACCTCCGATATCTCCGTCCAGCTGGTGCCGCCCCGCACCTTCTCGCTCGAGGAGGCGCTGGAGTACATCGCCGACGACGAGCTGGTCGAGATTACTCCCAAGAACATCCGCCTGCGCAAGCGTCTGCTCAACGCCACCGACCGCAAGAAGGCTGCCGTCCGCGCCGGCCAGGTCAACAAATAAGCGCTGGGGCTTATAACCGCCAATAAGAAAGGGCGTCGACCGCAATGGTCGGCGCCCTTTTTGGTGCAATGGGGTCAGGTTGCTTTGCGCCACCACAAAGGTGCCTGGCCCTTTTGTGGTGGTTAGCGGCTAGGCGGAGGGAAGGCCCGGGGTGTTGGCGGCCTGCTGCGGCTTGAGGTGGGCGTTGCGCCAGATGATCTGGATAACGTAGCCGAGCATAAAGACAAAGGCAACGCCGCTGATGAAGTCGCCGATGAGGGGAAGTCCTGTGAGGGCGCCTGCGGCCACACCGCCGACAGCTGCCATGGCGTAGCGGTTCTGGTTGTGTCCGACCATGCGGGCGATCGCGCAGCCCGCAAAGGCGGTGGAGACCAGCGCGACGCCGATCACGGCGCACATGAGGGCTCCGGCAAGCGACAGGCCGGCGATAGAGATAATCAGCAACAATATGGCAGGGACAATGGCTACCGTACCCAGAAGACCGCTCACCCACAGGGGCGTGGGGCGCTGGTGAAGCATGCCGGCGGCGCTGGCGGTCGCTCGCGGAAAGACGAGCTCGAGCAACAGGGCGATAAAGCAGGTCGAGAGTGCCGCGGCCACGATGCCGCCGACGATATCGTTAAGGGTGGAAGTATCTTCGTTCTCGGTGCGGTCGATCTTGAGCGCGCCGACCTCGGCTCCTGCGGCGCGCTCGGGGTCCTCGGAAACATGCGCGTTCACGGTGCCGGTGATGTGGGCGTTCTTGCCCAGGATGAGCTTGTCGGCCCAAACCTCAACATCGCCCTCGACGGTGCCATCGATAGTCACCGTATCGCCCGCAAGCGCTGCCGACTTGGTAGAGCCGCGCAGGGCAACCGTCTCGCCTATCGCGTAAAAACAGTTGGCGGTGCTGCCGGCGTTGAGAACAACGTGCTTGCCAGCGACGGTCACGCTGCCATCAACCGTGGTCTGGGCGATATCAATCGTGCGCGCCGCAAGACGAACGGCGCCGCCCACCGTGCAGTCGCGAATTGAGAGGGTATCGCCCGCAGCGATGATATCGTGGTCGATGGACGCATCATCCAAGTTGAGGGCCTGACCGGCCCAGTACAGGTCACCCTCGACGCCGGACGGATTGGCGTCATTGTCGGTCGCAAGTACGTTGCCTGCGGTGTCCGTGCCGGCGAACGACGCCGTGGGAAGCGCGGTGATCGCCAGCGCGATGAGCGCGAATGCCATAAGCAGGCAGCGACGCATCTTGTGTGACGGCGCCGCCGCGGTTTGATTGAAAGCCATGGTTGATCCTTTTGTTAGGTGTTCGGCATATACCTAACAGGGTACCCAACGTGCGGGCGCTCTAAAAGAACCTCTCGGTTGCATTTCGAAGGGTCGTGCCGTGCTGTCTACTTTTTACGGTGCAAGAAGCGCGCGATATCTTCTTCGGTGGGGCTTTTGATGTCAAAGCGCAGCGAGAGCCAGCGCAGACCCATGGTCACGACAACGCATACGACCAGCGCGGCGACATTGCTCATGATGCCGCTCATAACGAGACACACATAGCTTGTCGATCCGGCGATGGCGGCGATGGCATAAAAGTTAGTACGTTGGAAAATGCCCGGAACCACGCCCATAAAGCCGTCGCGCAACATGCCGCCGCCCACCGCGGTGAAAAAGCCCATCATGATGCACACCGCCGGCGCAAAGCCGTAGACCAGCGCCTTGTCTGCTCCAGTGGCGGCGTAGATGCCGACCGAGATGATGTCGAGCAGGGGAATGAGTTTTTCGGGTTTGTCGACGATTGCCGGGAAAATATAGATGATGGCTGCTGTGGCAATGGAAAGTGGCAGCGCCATCGGCTGGTTGAGGATGTAAACGTTGCCCACCTGCAGCGTCATGTCGCGCAAGAGACCGCCGCCCAGACCGCAGACCACCGCGAGCGCGACCGCGCCCACCAGGTCGAGCTTGTGCTCGCGCGCAACCAGCACACCCGAGATCGATGCAGCGACAACAGCGAACATCTCGAGCCAAAACGGAATGGCGACCATGGCATCCGATGCATGTGAGGTAATGGTCATAGCGACGACGACGGGCAAGATGGGGTCCTTTGGATTACGGATTTGGACAATGCCCGTACATAGTACATGTTCGGCGCCGATTGCGACCCTATTGCTCGGCAAACGGTCGGGACTGGGTGGGGGCATGGCGTTGCTGGAATGCCAGGGGTCCAGAACATGTACGTCACCCTCCAAAAACGACATTTTCCGACATCTTTGGAGGCTGACGTACATGTTTGGATTGAGCTCACAGCATGAGTGAGTTGATTTACTCACATCCGGTATATTTCCCCACTTCAACGGACATAAGAGTTGGATACCGGCTCAGAGCGAGAGGCCCTCAATGGATACCCCTGTTCTCATTTCGCATAAAACCGCATGGCTTGTCCATCATGCACCCCAGAATTTGGTTCAGTCTCTTGCGCGGCACGACTACCAGATAGGCGCACAAGGCATCTCCACCCAGCAACGTGTTGCGCGCATACGACAGGCCCTTACCGACTGCGGCATTCCGTCCGATATGCTTAAGACTATCGATATCGCGGTTGTATTCGAATTTGAGCGAATTCGTACCAAAGGCGTCGTTTGCCACATTCTTGGACAAAATCTTCCCTACGAGCATATTAACGAGTTGACGCCCGGAATCTTCATCACCGACGAAGCCTTCACCTTCGCGCTCGCTGCCGAGTGGATGGATAGGATCGAATATCTCGAATATGGCTATGAAGTTTGCGGCGATTATCGCATGAGGCTCAATCCCGCCGACCCTTATACCGAGCAACCAGCCACCACCTCCAAGGATGAAATAACCGAACTGCTCGATCGGCACCCCGGCAAACCCGGTGCCACACGTGCACGGCTTGCGCTCAGGCACATCTACGATCACTCGGCCTCGCCTATGGAGACCGCTTCGGCAATCGCCCTCTCGCTCCCAACAAGCGAAGGCGGCGTTGGCATCCGAGGTATCGAACTCAACAAACCGCTCGAGATCCCTCAACGTCTCTGGCATTGCGCCAAAGCTCGAACACTCAAAATCGATGCGCTCGTGACCTATAAGCGCAGGGCGCTCGGTATCGAATATAAGGGCGGTTTTCACGATGAGCTCGAGCGCAAGGGAGCAGATGCGGAGCGAGAGGCCGTTCTCTCCCAAATGGGATATCGAATCGTTACGCTCACTTCGGCTCAGTTCAGTAGTCAGCTCGCCTTTCACCGCGCCATGAACAACATTCGCGAAGCACTCGGCATGCCTCGCTGTACCGACACCGGGTACCAGAGAAAACAAAACGAACTACGCAAGGCACTTATCCGCAACTGGAAAAGCATACGAGACGAGGAGGCACCTTCCGAATAGTGCCGCTCCCGTGAGCTCAATCCAAACGTGTACGTCAGCCTCCAAAGATGTCGAAAAATGTCGGTTTTGGAGGGTGACGTACATGTTTGGGGAAGCGTGGGATCGAGACGTATTTCGATAACAAAAAAGCTCCCATTCTTGGGAGCTTTCTCAACCAAAATGGCGGAGGAGGAGGGATTCGAACCCTCGTGACCTTATACAGGCCAAACGGTTTTCGAGACCGCCGCATTCAACCACTCTGCCACCCCTCCGCGTGGGGTAAAAACAAAGCAGGCTCGAAGGCCTGCTTTGGAATTAACTGGCGGAGAGTCAGGGATTTGAACCCTGGAGACGCTTTTGACGCCTACACGATTTCCAATCGTGCTCCTTCGGCCACTCGGACAACTCTCCGTTAAATGCGAAAGTCAGTATACACGAGGAATCGCAAAGTGCAAACAGAAAAGTTGGCATTTTTTAAAACGCTTGGCCGCGTTTGGCGTTGCAGCGGGGTTTGAGATGCCAAAAAACGGCTTCCGACCAGCGTAGTTGATCAACTCAATTGTTCAAAAGGGGTATTTATAAGCGATTTGGCAATGAATTTAAAAATCTTTGGGTGGTGCTGTGGGCCACTGGTATGCATTTTGCGACCACAACCATGCGCCCGTTGACCTGCGACTTGGCTCAGCTTGTCCTCACGGCACCGTATCTTGTCCACAGATCCGTCAAGCTTTTGGTCAGCATTTGGTTGGAATGCGCATGAAACGTCGTGCGAGTATGGGCATATGTGGAGGTCATGAGGTTGTAGCTGCATATTCTTGCAGCCTAGGAGGTTGAAAGATATTATTACCAAGTCTTTTCCTGCTTCAGGCGCACCTTCACGACCTGAAGCCACATTTGCCCAGAGGAGGTGACAATATGAAGGCTTATGAACTGCTGTTCTTTGTTGACCCGTCGCTCGACCCCGAGACTCGTCTCGCTGTTATGAAGCGTATCGATACCACGATCGCTGAGGGCGCTGGCAAGGTCGACTCCGTTGACGAGTGGGGCAAGCGCAAGCTCGCCTACGAGATCAACGACCTCACCGATGGTGACTACACCCTCATCAACTTCCACGCAGATCCTACCCAGATCGCCGAGCTTGATCGCGTCCTGCGCATCACCGACGCTGTGGTCCGCCACATGATCGTCCGTCGCGACGACCAGGAGTAAGACTGTCGTTTTGGACTGGGCTTGTGCCCCAAGAGGAAGTAGTGAGTTATGAGCATCAATCGAGTGAACATCACCGGTAACCTCACCCGCGATCCCGAGCTGCGCGCCACCGCCGGCGGAACCCAGGTTCTGTCCTTTGGCGTTGCCGTGAACGATCGTCGCCGCAACGCGCAGACTGGCGAGTGGGAGGACTATCCCAACTTTGTCGACTGCACCATGTTCGGCACCCGCGCCGAGGCCGTGAGCCGTTTCCTGGCAAAGGGAAACAAGGTCGCGATCGAGGGCAAGCTGCGCTACAGCTCTTGGGAGCGCGACGGCCAGCGCCGGAGCAAGCTTGAGGTCATCGTCGATGAGATCGAGTTTATGAGCTCCCGTGGTGGCCAGGGTGGCTACGATCAGGGCGGTTACGCCCCCGCAGCTCCCGCGCCCGCAGCACGTCCTGCCGCGCCGGTGGCTACGCCGCCCGCGGTCGACGTCTACGATGAGGACATCCCGTTCTAAGGGTTGTTCACCTATTTTTGAGTGAGAGGCGGCTTCGGTTCGCCGAAGTTGCCAAATGAAAGGTATTTTGACATGGCTAATGATTTTTCTGCACGTCAGCCGCGTCGTAAGTACTGCCAGTTCTGCAAGGAGAACACTGAGTTCATCGACTATAAGGACACTCAGCTTCTCCGTAAGTACATGACCGACCGTGGCAAGATCAAGCCCCGTCGCGTCACTGGCGCTTGCACGCAGCATCAGCATGACATCGCCAACGCCATCAAGCGCGCCCGCGAGATGGCTCTCCTGCCGTACACCGTCCCCGTGGTTTCCTCTCGTGGCAACCGCGACCGCGGCTAAGAAGGGAGACGCATCATGAAGGTTATTCTTCTCGATGAGATCAAGGGCAAGGGCGGCGAGGGTGACGTCGTAGAGGTCGCTCAGGGTTACGCTGAGAACTTCCTGTTCCCCAAGAAGCTCGCTGTTGCCGCCACCAAGGGCAACCTCAAGCAGCTTGACGAGCGTCGCAACAACATCGCCAAGCGCGAGGCCGTCCGTCTGGCTACCGCCAACGAGACCAAGGCTGCCTTCGAGGGCAAGACGGTCACCGTTGACGTCAAGGTCGGCGACGAGGGCATCCTCTTTGGCTCCGTTACCGCCGCTATGGTCGCTGACGCCATCAAGGCTCAGCTCGGTATGGACATCGACCGCAAGCGCGTCGAGCTCGGTAAGCCCATCAAGGTTGCCGGTGCCCACACCGTTGCCATCTCGCTGTACCGCGAGATCAAGGCCGAGGTTGTCGTTCTCGTCGGCGTTACCGCCGAGGAGCTCGCTGCCGAGGCTGAGGTCGAGGAGGCCGCTGAGGTCGCCGAGGCCGAGACCGCCGAGGTCGAGACTGAGGCTGCTGCCGAGTAGCATTTGCTGCAACGCAACAATCTTGTTCTAAGAAGGGCGCTCTGGGAAACCAGGGCGCCCTTTTGTTTTTTGCGCTGAGTGAGTGTCATGGTGAACGTTGCGTCGAAGTCCTATATACAGGACCGTTCATCCGTTTGGTTCGGTGATGATTGGCGGCGCGCGGCGCGTTTTGGGACCGTGGCTGATACTATGGATGCTCGCAAGCGATATGAATGAGGATGCTCATGGCATATGACGATAGGGAGACGGGGCTGACGGTCGAGGACCGCGGCTCAAAGTTGGGTCTTCCCCAAAACCAAGATGCAGAGGCCAATGTACTGGCCGCTATGCTGCTATCGCCCGAGGTGGTCGAAGAGGCCCAGGTCGAGCTGCAGCCCGATGATTTCTACCGGCCCATTCATAAGACCATCTACACCGCGATGGTCGATATGTACAACAGCCGCATTCCCATCGACTCCATCTCGCTGATCGATTACCTGCGAAGCATCAACAAGCTCGATGCCGTGGGCGGCGAGGCCTACATTTTGGAGCTGATGGGTCAGACTCTGTCGCTCGTGAACTGGCAGCACCATGCCGCCATCGTTCGTCGCGATTCGATGCTGCGCGAGCTGATCGGCGCCACCAACGAGATCAACGCGCTGGCATATAACGCCCCCACCGACACCAAAGAGGTCGTGGAGCTAGCCGAGAGCAAGCTGCTCAAGGTCACGGCACGCGAGGTCAAGTCGAGCTACAAGACGCTGACCGAGTTTATGGTTGAGGCCTATAACGAGGCCGAGGAAGTGTGTCAGGCCGGTGGTCAGGCTGCGGGCGTGCCCACGGGCTTCCCGTCACTCGACCGCATGCTCATGGGCTTCCGCGAGGGCCAGCTCATCATTATCGGCGCCCGCCCTGCTGTGGGTAAGACGTCGTTCGCCCTGAATCTGGCGCTCAACGCTGCCGCTGCCGGTTATACCGTCGGCTTCTTCTCGCTGGAGATGTCGGGCAAAGAAATTGCCCAGCGTCTGATTTGCGCCTACGCCATGATCTCGATCAGTGACTTCCGCATGGGCCGCATTAGCCCCGAGCAGTGGGCCAATATCAACGAGGCCACGCAGACCTTGTCCAAGCTCGATATTCTGATTGACGATACGCCCGGCACCACAGTGACCGAGATTCGCGCCAAGAGCCGCCGCATGCTCCATAACAAGGAGAAGGCAATCATCATCCTGGACTACCTGCAGCTGGTGAGTCCTCCGCCGGGACGCCGCTCCGAGAGCCGTACCGTCGAGGTTTCGGAGATGTCGCGTGGTCTGAAGATCATGGCCAAGGAGCTCAAGATCCCGCTCATCGCGCTGTCGCAGCTCTCGCGTCAGGTCGAATCCCGTACCGGCAAGCGCCCGCAGCTTTCCGACCTTCGTGAATCGGGCTCCATCGAGCAGGACGCCGATATCGTTATGTTCTTGGACCGCTCCGCCGACGAGGCCGAAGCCTCGCGCGACGATCGACCCGACGAGGGCGTTACGCGTATCGTCGTGGCCAAGAACCGTTCGGGCCCGATCGGCGACGTCGACCTGATGTTCCTGCCGGCATCCACCAAGTTCTATGAGCTTGATGGGGCACATGCCGAGGAGTAGGACAGGCGCCCGTTGCACGGGTATACTGGGAATGTTTTGTGCTTCTGCGTGCCGGCGTGGCGCGTAGACAGTCCATGAATGTAAGGAGTAAACATGCCGTCAACCGTTTTGGTCGGTGCCCAGTGGGGCGATGAGGGCAAGGGTAAGATTTGCGACCTGGTCGCCGGCGACTTCGATGCCGTCGTGCGCTACTCGGGAGGCAACAACGCCGGCCACACCATCGTCGTCAACGGCAAGAAGTACGGCCTGCACCAGGTGCCCTCCGGCATCATGTATTCCGACCACGTGTCGGTGATCGGTAACGGCTGCGTCGTCAACCCCAAGGTTGTCCTTGAGGAGATCGACATGTTCGAGGCCGACGGCATCACCACCAAGAACCTCAAGATTAGCGGCAACGCGCATGTCATCATGCCGTACCACATCGATCTGGATGGCGCCTTTGAGCAGAAGCTCGGCAAGAAGAACATCGGTACCACCAAGCGCGGCATCGGTCCGTGCTATCAGGACAAGATGGCCCGCATTGGCCTGCGCATGCAGGACATGCTGGACGAGGCGCTGTTCCGCGACAAGCTGGAGACCGCTCTCGCCCGCGTGAACCCCGAGCTCGAGCTCATCTACAACCTGCCCACCTACACCGTGGATCAGATTTGCGACGAGTACCTGCCGATGGCCGAGCGCCTGCGCCCCTACATCACCGAGACGAGCCTGCTGCTCAACAACATGATCGACGAGGGCAAGGACCTGCTGTTTGAGGGCGCCCAGGCGACGCTGCTCGACATCGACCACGGCACCTATCCGTACGTGACGTCTTCCAACTGCACCGCCGGTGGCGCCATCACTGGCTCCGGCGTGGGTATGAAGAATGTCGACCGCGTGCTGGGCGTCATGAAGGCCTATATCACCCGCGTCGGTTCGGGCCCCATGCCCACCGAGCTTTCCTATGAGTCCGAGGCCGGCCACACGCTGACCGAGGAGGGCTATGAGTACGGTGTGACCACCGGTCGCCGTCGTCGTTGCGGCTGGTTTGACGGCCCTATCGCCAACTATGCCTCGCGCGTCAACGGCCTCACCGACATCGCCGTGACCAAGCTCGACGTGCTTTCGGCCTTCGACACCATCAAGGTGTGCGTGGCCTACGACGTCGATGGCGAGCGCTATACCAGCGTGCCCGAGCATCAGGTGCGCTTTGAGCATGCCAAGCCCATCTACGAGGAGCTCCCTGGCTGGAAGTGCGACATCACCGGTTGCCGCAGCTTTGACGAGCTGCCGCAGGAGGCTCAGGACTACGTGGCGTTTATCGAGGATCTGGCACACACCCGCGTGACGTTCATTGGCGTTGGCGCCGGTCGCGAGCAGATCATCAACCGATTCTGGAAGTAATCGGGACTATTTGGTTATTGCGATATACCCCTTTGCAGCCCGGACGGGCGGCCGAGGGGTATATTTGCTTGCAAAGGGCTCGCGCGGAGCGGGCCATTCATCCATAGAGGAGGCACCCTTGAAGGCGGACACTCAAACCATCGACATCCTGTTGTTGGGCAGCGGCGGCCGTGAGCATGCTTTGGCAGCTAAGCTCGCAGCATCACCGCGCGCCGGCAAGCTCTACATTGCGCCGGGTAACGGTGGCACCGCGAGCTGCGGCGAGAACGTTGTTCTCGACGACTGCGATCCTGCGGCCGTGGCGGCGTTTGCTCAGAGCCGCGGATGCGGACTCGTGGTAATTGGCCCCGAGGCTCCGCTTGTGGCGGGCGTGGCCGACGCCGTGCGCGCGGCGGGTATTCCCTGCTTTGGCCCGGGTGCCGAGGGCGCCCAGATGGAGGGCTCCAAGCTGTTCTCCAAGCAGCTCATGGAGCGTGCGGGCATTCCGACGGCAGCCTATGGTTCGTTTACCGACGAGGCTTCGGCTCTCGCCTACGTGCGCGAGCAGGGCGCCCCGCTGGTCGTGAAGGCCGACGGCCTTGCCGCGGGCAAGGGCGTTATCGTGGCGACCGAACTTGAGCAGGCCGAGGAGGCCGTGCGCGAGTGCTTTGGCGGCACCTTTGGCGATGCCGGCAGCACCGTGGTTATCGAGGAGATGCTCGTTGGTCCCGAGTGTTCGCTGCTGGCCTTTACCGACGGCAAGACCGTGCGCCCCATGGCTACCTCGCAGGACCACAAGCGCGCGCTCGAGGGCGACAAGGGCCCCAACACCGGCGGCATGGGTGTCTACAGCCCAGTGCCCATCGTGACTGACGAGGAGCACGCCACCATGGTGAAGGTCATGGAGCAGACCGTGGCCGAGCTCGCTGTCGAGGGTATCGACTACCGCGGCTGCCTGTACGGCGGCTTTATGCTTACGCCTGCCGGCCCCAAGGTGCTGGAGTTCAATGCCCGCTTTGGCGACCCCGAGACGCAGGTCGTGCTGCCGCGCCTTAAGAACGACCTGGTTGAGGTCATGCTCGCCTGCGCCAACTGCGAGCTCGATCAGATTGAACTCGACTGGCGCGACGAGTGGGCCGTGGCCGTTGTCCTGACGAGCGCGGGCTATCCCGGCAGTTACGAGAAGGGCAAGGTCATCACCGGTATTGAGGATTCCGAGGCCATGGAGAACGTGACCGTGTACCACGCGGGCACTGCCGTGGTGGACGGCCAGCTCGTGACCAATGGTGGCCGCGTGCTTGCCGTGACCGCTCTGGGCGACACGTTCGAGAACGCTCGCAACCTTGCCTACGAGGCTTGCGAGAAGATTGATTTTGAGGGCAAGACCCTGCGTCACGACATCGGCCTGCGCGCGCTGCGCGGTCGCGACGCCTGGGATGCCTAAAATCCGAGAGGAATGAGACGGATGGACGAGAAGAACGAAGAGCTCGTGGACGCGCAGATCGTCGAAGAGGACAGCCGCATGTATGGGCACGCCGAGGGCGAGCCTGGTGGCGAGGTCGCTGACGAGCCGACGCTGGTGCTGGGCGATGACGACCCGCACGATGCCGAGCTGCACGAGAAGATTCTTTCGGAGGAGTGCGCCTGGAAGGGCAAGATCCTCGACGTCCACCGTCTTGAGGTTGAGCTGCCCAACGGTCACCGCAGCGCCCGCGATATCGTTCGCCATCCGGGTGCGGCGGCCGTTGTGGCACTGACCGAGAGCGGCAAGATCGTACTGGTGCGTCAGTACCGCACCGCCATCGACCGCGTGACGGTCGAGATTCCCGCCGGCAAGCTCGATCCAGGCGAGGACCCGCTCGATTGCGCCAAGCGCGAACTGCATGAGGAGACGGGCTTTAGGGCTGGTCGTATTCGCTTTTTGACGTCGATTGTCACGTCCTGCGGTTTTTGCGATGAGATCATCCACATCTACTTGGCTACCAAGCTCGAGTTTGATGCGCCCAACCCCGATGATGACGAGTTTGTCAACGTGGACCTGGTGCCGCTGCACGAGCTGATCGACGCCGTACTCGACGGCAAGATCGAAGACGCCAAGACCGTCGTAGGCGCCTTGGCCTGCGACAGCATCGCACACAGGCTGGGCGGAACTGAGCTTTAAAAGCGAGGGCGACCCTGGGGCAAACACTACTGATTATTTGCCCCAGGGTCTTACGTTATTGTTTTATCTCCGAGGACTGCATGTTTAAGAGGTTTCTTTCGTATTACGAGCCCCAGATGGGGCTTTTTGTTGCTGATACTGTTTGTGCTCTGGTGCTTGCCGCCATTGACCTGGCGTTCCCCATTATCCTGCGCAATTTGACCGGTGGGCTCTTTACTCAGGGTCAGGCTGCCATTATGCAGGCGCTCGGCATGATCGCGGCGGGCTTGGTGCTGATGTATGCCGTCCGCTGCGCCTGCCGCTACTTTGTGAGCTATTGGGGTCACGTGATGGGCGCGCGCATGGAGTCCAAGATGCGCGAGGACCTGTTCGACCAGTATGAGCGCTTTAGCTTTGCGTACTTCGACCGCAACAGCTCGGGCGACATGATGAGCCGCGTGGTCAACGACCTGTTCGATATCTGCGAGGCGGCGCATCACGTGCCCGAGTGGATCATCATCTGCGGCATCGAGATTATCGGCTCGTTTGTGATTCTCTTTACCATCGCCCCGGTGCTGGCGCTCGCCATGGCCGTGGTGACGGCGGCGTTTGCGGTCATCATGTTTTGGCAGAACATGCGCATGCGCGAGGTCTTTAGCGACAACCGCAAAAAGATCGGCGGCATCAATGCTCAGCTGCAGGATTCGCTGGCGGGCATGCGCGTGGTCAAGAGCTTTGCCAATGAGGAGACCGAACGTTTCAAGTTCCGCGCCTCCAACAATCGCTATCTTTCGTCCAAGGAGAACATGTATCACGCCATGGGCGTCTATACCGCGACGTATGGCCTGCTCTCGGGTGTGCTCTATGTGATCGTGGTGCTGCTGGGCGGCTGGCTGGTCGCCCAGGGACAGCTGCAGGCGGTCGATATGGCGACCTTTGCACTCTATATTTCGCTGTTCTGCACGCCGCTCGAGACACTCGTCAATTCGGCCGAAACGTATCAGAAGGCTATCGCCGGCTTTAAGCGTATGGACGAGGTGCTCTCGACCGCGCCGGATATTCAGGACAAGCCGGGAGCCACGGATCTGCAGGTGACTGCCGGCGCCGTGGAGTATCACGACGTGTGCTTTAACTACGAGGATGTTGAGCTGGGCGAGGGCGATGCCGACGAGCGTCCCGTTATCGACCATATGGATCTGTCTATCAAGCCCGGCCAGACCATCGCTTTGGTTGGCCCTTCGGGCGGCGGCAAGTCCACGACCTGTTCGCTGCTGCCGCGCTTTTATGACGTGGCTACCGGATCCATTAGCATCGACGGCCAGGACGTGCGTGATGTGACGCAGCAGAGCCTGCGCCGTGCCATCGGCCTGGTGCAGCAGGATGTCTATCTGTTTGACGGTACGATTGGCGAGAACATCGCCTACGGCAAGCCGGGCGCTACGGCGGAAGAGATCGCCGACGCCGCCCGTCGCGCCAACATCGATGCCTTTATCGAGTCGCTTCCACAGGGCTATGGCACGGTCGTGGGCGAGCGCGGCAGCCGTCTTTCGGGCGGACAGAAGCAGCGCGTTGCCATCGCGCGCGTGTTCCTCAAGAACCCCAAAATCTTGATCTTGGACGAGGCGACGAGTGCTTTGGATAACGAGAGCGAGGAGGCGGTCCAGGAGTCGCTCGAAGAGCTGGCACGCGGCCGTACCACAATCATCATCGCCCACCGTCTCTCGACTATTAAGCATGCTGACGAGATTGCGACCGTTGAGCATGGTCGCGTTGTGGAACGTGGCACGCACGAGGAGCTTCTCGCCCGTGGCGGCACCTATGCCCGTTACTATCGAATGCAGTTCGAAGGTGCGCGTGCGCACGAGCTCGACTGATTGATATGACAGGAAGTTTATGGCTGACAAGAACCCTTTGACTCCGGAAGAAGTGACGGAGTTATTCTCCGAAATCGATGCATCCGGTGTCTTGGATCCCACGCTTGCCAAAAAGCGAACCGAGCGCATGCGTGAGAAGGAGGCTGCGGCCAAGCGCGGTGACAAAGCTGCGCTAGCGCAGCTGCGCAGCGAGGACCGCGCGAGCCAGGCAAAACATATCGACCCGCTGTCCGAGGACGATCCTTCGGGTTCGCAGGTGAGTCATACCATTACGAAGACCGCGATGGCCGTGGTCATCGGTATTTTGGTGTTGATCGTGGGCATGCAGGTCGGCTACGGCGTGATGCGTCGTCTGAACACCGCCAACTTGTCCGAGAGCGTTTCGGTCGATACCGTTTCGACGGCGCTGAAGGGCGGCCTTGAGTGGGGCAACGGCTTTACGCAGTTCCCGCTCGACTTTACCGTCGATGAAGCCGATGAGCGTACGGGCACGGTCGAGGTGACGGTGTTGGACACATCGTCTGCCAACGAGCTCGAGCTGCTGTCCAACGGGCAGATTCAGGCCGCGGCGCTTGCGACCAACGCGCTGCTCAACGATAAGATCGACCGCGTGGTGTATAACGTGCACGCCTATATCGACGAGGATAGCAACATTCAGCACGATTCCTTCTTTGGCATGTTTCCCGCCCACGGCCACCAGAGCGCCATCCTGACGTTCGTGTGGACCAAGAGCTCATCCAACGCCACGAATATCGACTGGAAGATGCGCATCGTGAGTATGGATGACACCATCGCCGAGCGCATTCAGAAGCAGGTGAACTCGGTGTCGTCGTTGATTGAGGACCCGGTGGTGAGCCAGACCAAAATTGACGAGGAAAAGGCCGAACGTGACCTGGAGCATCGTCTGCATGGCCGCGAGATTTTCCGCGGCGGCAAGCCCGACCGAACGCCGTCCGAACTGCTGGAACAGGACAAGAAAAAGTAAGAGGCCATCATCCCGCGTGAGCCACAAGCCCCGCGGGATGATTTTTCTGGGACGGGGATTAAAAAATCATTATGCATAGAAAGTCATAATTATCATTTCGTAAACATTTCGATGAAATTAACGCCATGAGGCATGCTTGCGGTTACAATACCGCGAGGCCTAACTACACACCTTTAAGCCGGTCCCGTGAGACCGGGAAGGAGAATTATGGCGAACAACCATACCGCGGGCGCTGCCGCCCGCACCTTCGCGCCCAGCGAGCTTTGCCAGCGTATGCTGGCCAAAACCAGCAAGGGCACCTGTGGTCCCTGCATCCTGTATCTTGAGGATGGGACCATTTTTTATGGACGTGCATGCGGCGCCGAGGGCACCGCGACCGGCGAAGTCTGCTTCAACACCTCGCTCGAGGGCTACTTTGAGGTCATGACCGACCCGAGTTATGCCGGCCAAATCGTAACCATGACCTATCCGCAGATCGGCAACTACGGTATCGACGAGACCGACGCCCAGTCGGCCTTCCCCGGCGACGCCGTGCGCCCTGCGAGCGCTCCGGCTATGCGCGGCATGATCGTTCGCGACATGTGCGCCACGCCTTCTAACTGGCGCTCGGCCGTCAGCGTGCCGGAGTACCTGCGCGCTCACGGCATCGTCGCTATCGAGGGTGTCGACACCCGCGCTCTGGTACGCCATCTGCGCGACAATGGTTCCAAGATGGGCATTATCTCGACCGAGATCTTCGACGTCGACGAGCTTGCCGAGCGTCTGGCCGCAGCGCCCACGCTGGTAGGCGAGAACCTGGTGAAGACCGTAAGTTGCCCCGCGCCTCACGAGTTTGTGGCCGCCGACCTGCCTGCCACGCATGACTTTGCACTTGCGGTTGCCGCTCCTGCCCGTCACAAAGTGGTCGCCTACGACTGCGGCGTCAAGCGCGGCATTCTGGAGGGCCTCGTCCGCGCCGGCTGCGACCTTACTGTCGTGCCGTGGGATACGCCTGCCCAGCAGGTGCTCGACATGAATCCCGATGGCGTCTTTTTGTCCAACGGCCCCGGCGACCCTGACGCCGTGGTGGAGACCTACGAGCAGGTGCAGCAGCTGATCTGCAAGGTGCCGGTCTTTGGTATTTGTCTTGGTCACCAGATGATCAGCCTGGCCTGCGGTGCCCAGATGGAAAAGCTTAAGTTCGGTCACCGCGGTGGCAACCAGCCGGTCATGAACCTGGTAAGCCGTCGCGTGGAGATTACCGCGCAAAACCATGGCTTTGGCCTGCTGTTCCCCAGCTTGGGCAAGCTTGTCCCCGAGCTTTCCGGCGGCGAGACCGAGCATGCGGCCGATGGAGATCTGCGGGTCTGGGTGCGCCGCGGAATCGCGCCGGTCGTGATGAACAAGCGCTTTGGCCGCATTCGCCTAACACATGTGAACCTCAACGACGGCACCGCCGAGGGCATCCAGCTGCTCGACGCCCCGTGCTTCTCGGTCCAGTACCACCCCGAGGCCTCGCCTGGCCCCACCGATGCCCACTATCTCTTTACCGCCTTTACGCGACTCATGGACGGCGAGGAGAACTACCTGGACATCGACACCGCGAAGGACCGCCTTGCCGGCTGGAGCTTTGCTGAGTCCGAGACCGCTGAGACCGAGGAGAACTAACATGCCGAAACGTACTGACATCAAGCGCATCCTCGTCATTGGCTCGGGCCCCATCGTTATCGGCCAGGCCTGCGAGTTTGACTACTCCGGCGCCCAGGCCTGCAAGGTGCTCAAGGAGGATGGCTTTGAGGTCATCCTGGTCAACTCCAACCCGGCGACCATCATGACCGACCCGGGTCTTGCCGACCGCACCTATGTCGAGCCCATCACCGCCGAGTTTATCGAGCGCGTGATCAAGAAAGAGCGTCCGGACGCGCTGCTGCCCACGCTGGGCGGCCAGACCGGTCTGAACGCCGCCGTTGAGCTGGCGAAAGACGGCACGCTCGACAAGTACGGCGTCGAGATGATCGGCTGCGACCTGGCCGCCATCGAGCGCGGCGAGGACCGCAAGCTCTTTAACGAGGCCATGGCCGAGATCGGCCTGGAGGTCGCGCGCTCGGGCTATGCCTACAGCGTGGCTGACGCCGAGGCTATCGCCGAGCGCGTGGGCTATCCCTGCGTACTGCGCCCGAGCTTTACCCTCGGTGGCGCCGGCGGCGGCATCGCGCATACCCACGAGGAGCTCGTCTCCATCGTGAGCCAGGGCCTGGAGCTCTCGCCCGCCCACGAGGTGCTGGTCGAGGAGTCCATCGAGGGTTGGAAAGAGTACGAGATGGAGGTCATGCGTGACCACGCCGGCAACGGCATCATCGTGTGCTCCATCGAGAACCTCGACCCCATGGGCGTGCATACCGGCGACTCCATCACCGTGGCGCCGGCGCAGACGCTCTCCGACCTTGAGTATCAGCGCATGCGTGTCGCCTCGCTCGCCATCTTGGAGAAGATCGGCGTCGAGACCGGTGGCTCCAACGTGCAGTTTGCCGTGAACCCCCAGACCGGCCGCCTGATCGTCATCGAGATGAACCCGCGCGTGAGCCGCTCGTCCGCGCTGGCCTCCAAGGCCACGGGTTTCCCCATCGCCAAGGCCGCCGCTCGCCTGGCCGTGGGCTATACGCTCGACGAGATCGTCAACGACATCACCAAGGCTACGCCCGCCTGCTTTGAGCCCACGATTGACTACTGTGTGGTCAAGGTGCCGCGCTTTGCCTTCGAGAAATTCAAGGGTACCGACCCCACGCTCACCACGCGCATGAAGGCAGTGGGCGAGATTATGGCGATTGGCCGCACCTTTGAGGAGGCCTTTGGCAAGGCCATGCGTTCGCTGGAGGACGGGCATCAGGGCATTTGTGCCGGTGGCAAGGAAGGTGCCGACAAACTGAGCGACGATGAGCTCGCTCAAGCCGTGGCAACGCCGACCGAGCACCGCATCTTCTTTGTGGTCGAGGCCCTGCGCCGTGGCTGGGACATCGCCCGCATCCATGCCACCTGCGGCATCGACCCGTGGTACCTCAACCGCATCAACGACATGGTGCAGGTCCAGGAGAGCATCCGCGGCCTGCGTGTGGAGGATATCGACGCCGACGCGATGCGCCTGCTCAAGCAGTACGGCACGAGCGACGCCGAGATCGCCGCGCTGACCGGCTCGGACGAGCGCTTTGTGCGCGCCTATCGCAAGGGTCTGGGCGTGGTTCCCAGCATGAAGACGGTCGATACCTGCGCTGCGGAGTTCTCGAGCGCCACGGAGTACCACTACAAGACGTACGAGAACATCTACCGCACGAGTCCGGATGCCAAGAAGTGCGTGGCTCCCGACGAGACCACGCCGGCGGACAAGCCCAAGGCGATGATCCTGGGCGCCGGCCCCAACCGTATTGGCCAGGGCATCGAGTTCGATTACTGCTGCGTGCATGCGAGCTATGCGCTGGCGGCCCGCGGCTTCGAGACCATCATGGTCAACTGCAACCCCGAGACCGTTTCGACCGACTACGACACGTCCGACCGCCTGTACTTTGAGCCGCTCACCTACGAGGACGTCATGGACGTTATCGACGTTGAGCGCCCCGATGGCGTCGTGGTGACGCTTGGCGGCCAGACCCCGCTTAAGCTGGCGCGCATGCTCGAGGAGAGCGGCGTGAACATCATGGGCACCAAGCCCGATGCCATCGACTTTGCCGAGGACCGCGAGCGCTTCGCCGCTCTGCTCGACAAGCTGGGCATCATGTACCCGCCGGCGGGCCAGGCCACCTCGTTTGAGGAGGCCGAGGCCGTTGCCGCGCACATCGGCTACCCGCTGCTGGTGCGTCCGAGCTACGTGCTGGGCGGCCGCGGCATGATGATCGCCTACGATGCCGAGCATCTGCGCGATTACATGGCCGAGGCTGCGCGCATTAGCCCCGACTACCCGGTGTATCTGGACCGCTTCTTGGAGGGCGCGATCGAGTCCGATGTCGACGCCCTGTGCGATGGCGAAGAGGTCTACATCGGCGGCATTCTGGAGCATATCGAGGAGGCCGGTATTCACTCCGGCGACTCTGCGACCTGCATCCCGCCGTTCAGCTTTAGCGAGAGCCTGCAGGCAAAGCTTCGCGAGACCACGCGCCGCATCGCGATGGCGCTGGGCGTCCGCGGCCTGGTTAACGTGCAGTACGCCATTAAGGGCGAGACCGTCTACGTGATCGAGGCCAACCCACGCGCAAGCCGTACCGTGCCGTTTATCTCCAAGGCCACCGGTGTGCCGCTAGCCAAGTGTGCCGCACGTATCATGGCAGGCGATTCCATCGCGAGCTTGGGCCTGCCGAGCGACGAGCGTCAGCTCGATTGGTTCTGCATGAAGGAGGCCGTCATGCCCTGGGGCCGTTTCCCGGGCGCCGACGTTATCCTGGGGCCCGAGATGAAGTCGACGGGCGAGGTCATGGGTATCGCCAAGAGCTACCCCGAGGCATACGCCAAGACGCAGCTGGCGATCGACTACAACCTGCCCGATCCGAGCAGCGGCAAGGTGTTCATCAGCGTGTGCGACCGCGACAAGCGTCATATCCTTTCGGTCGCGCGCATCCTGCGCTACCTGGGCTTTGACATCTGCTCTACCGAGGGCACGGCGCGCGTGCTGCGTGGAGGCAACGTGACGTGTGAGGTCGTGGAGAAGATCAGCGGCCCGCACGACGGCGAGCGTCCCAACATCGGCGACCTCATCGCCGATGGCAAGATTGCGGTAATCATCAACACGCCGTACGGCCCGGGTTCGCGTGGCGACGGCTATCTGTTGCGTACCGAGGCGGTGCGCCGCGGCGTGACCTGCGTGACGGCGATGTCTGCGGCCAACACGTACGTGAGTGCCATCGAGGCCGTGCGCGAGGACCAGCAGGGTCACGGCAGCGCCAACGACATGGGCATGGACGTCATCGCCCTGCAGGACCTGCCGCAGCACACGGTTTAGGTCGAGCTGCCCGGCCGGGGCGGGAGGGGCCGAGATTTCCCCCTTTCGCTCCGGCTGCAAGCAGAGTCGCTCAGGAGGAAACTCGGCCCCTCTCGCCCCGACGCACTGTGTCTAGACGGACTGCACCTCCTGTTTTTAGAGATAAATACCATTTAGCGGTGATATTCAACCGTTCAAGATATTATGTAATGGCATATTACGTCATATGACGTAATATGCCATTAGCAGTCAAGGATGATTGTCTGTGTTCAAGTCGAGAAAGGGGCAAAATGATTAAACTGTGTCGCGTCGATAGCCGGTTAGTGCATGGGCAGACCGTGTTCTCTTGGTATCCAACGCTTGAAGCAAACGCTATTCTTGTGGTTTCAGATGAGTACGCCGCAAGCAAAGAGCGAATTCAAGCGCTGCGAATTGCAAAACCCGCTGATGCCAAATTGGTTGTCAAAAGTGTAGAAGATTCCATCGTGGCCCTTAACGGAAGCGCGGTGGATAAATACGAGCTAATTGTTGTTGCGGGAAATGTACATGACGCCTGTGAAGTTGCGCGTGCGTGTCCAAAAATAACGTCTGTGAATTTAGGCGGCGCTCGACCGTTGGGGGATAGCGTAAAGGAGCTTGGCCCTGCTGTGCGCCTTTCCCAATCCGATATTAATGAAATTAAGAAAGCCATGGCTGATGGAATCGAGTTCGAGGTAAGGCAGGTTGCTAGCGAGAAAAAACGCATCGTAACAAGTTTTGATTTGTAGGAAGAGGGAGAAATATGCTGCTTCAGGCTTTTCTGGTTGGTCTTGCCGCTGCGATAGGTCAATCGGATTATTTACTCGGTACTGCGATGGTCGAGCGGCCGATTGTCCTCGGAGCGATCGTCGGTATTTTTTTGGGTGATATTCCGACTGGCGTTATTGTTGGTTTCCAGCTCGAACTCGCGTTCATGGGGGTCTGGCAGGTTGGTGCTGCCGTGCCGCCCAACGTAATTGTTGGTTCAGTTTTGGGAACAGCCTTTGCGATTACTATGGGTGCGGGTCCCGAGACCGCTCTGACTATTGCTATGCCCACTGCGGTGCTTGCCGGCATGTTTGACAGCCTTATGTATAGCGTTGTTACGCCTCCTATGGCTGTCTGGGCTGATCGTGGTGCCGAAAAAGACGACCCCAAAACGATTGCAGCCGCTATGTGGACCAATGGAATTCTCTACATCATTGCGCTTGGCTTGATTTGCGGCGTGGCTTTTTACGTTGGAAATGATGCTGTTCAGGCACTGATTGACGCCATTCCTGATTGGCTTACGAATGGGCTTACGATCGCAACGGGTATTCTGCCCGCGCTTGGATTTGCGCAGCTTATGTCAATCCTGTCCACCAAGGAGCTGAGCTTCCTATTCTTTGGAGGCTTCTTGCTGAGTGCCTATCTAAACATTCCGACGATCGGTATCGTGGCGTTTTCGCTGATCCTGATTGGGATTCTCAATATGGCTCACATTTTTATGCCTGCCAGTGCGGCGGTCGCTAAGGAGGTTGACGATGACAACGAATTCTAATGATGTTCTTGAGCTCTCGCCGGAGTCAAATAAATCGACCGATAAGAGAATAACCAAGAAAGACTTAAAGGCGTTATTTTGGCGCAGCTTTCCACTCAACATCATGTGGAGCTTTGACCGACAAATGAACGTTGGTTTCTGCTACGACATGATTCCGGTAATCAAGCGGTTATACGATAAGCCTGAAGACCGGATCGAGGCATATAAGCGTCATCTTGAGTTCTACAATATTCAAGTTACGTTTAATCCTCTGGTCGCCGGCATTGTGGCCTCCATGGAGGAGGAAAACGCCAACAATCAGGACTTTGACACCGCCTCAATTAACGCCATGAAAGCATCGCTTATGGCTCCGCTTTCCGGTATCGGAGATTCACTGATTGCCAGTACGCTTCGCATGATTGCGACGGGCGTTGTGACAGGACTTTGCCTTTCGGGCAGTCTGCTCGGCCCAATCCTGTTCCTGCTTCTTTATAATGTCCCAACGATCCTGATCCGCTGGTTTGGGCTTCAGTATGGTTATTCGCTTGGCAGTGGCATGATTTCGAAGCTGAACGATTCTGATGTAATGCACAAAGTTACGTCCGGCCTGGCGATTGTGGGACTAATGGTAGTTGGTGGAATGGTGGCGACCACCGTTGCAGTTACCACTCCGCTCGCTCTTAACTTCGGCGACACCGCGTTTAAGTTGCAGGAAACGCTCGATGGGATATTCCCGGCTCTTTTGCCGCTCTGCGCGTTCGGGATCATGTGTCTTTGCAATAAGAAACAGGTCAAAATTATTTGGCAGATTGTGGGCATTCTCGCTGCGGGTATTGTGCTCGGCGTCCTGGGGATTTTGGGCTAGAGAAGGCGTCCATCTTTTGAGATGCTGAACTCGAAGGACGATGCGTCTGCTCGCCAAACGGTTTTCGAATAGTGGAGCGGCATTTCATTGCAGGCATATGTGACGTGCTCGACAACGCTCACGGGGGCTCCAACGATATAACCGAGAAGGTTTGCTTCTTGGAGCCCCGCTATTCCTGCGGTGATTTTGAGTTTCTCAATACCGGTTGCGATGCTGTAATGGTTGGCGATCAGGTCGAAAAGACTGGCATTGTCTGTGAGAAGCTCCAGTAGTCCGGGTAGAGTGCCCTGCGTTGCATAAATGGTGTCGATGGCGCAGGGGGCATTTTCGATATAAACCAAGCGCGCAACTCGTTGCACTACGGTTCCGTTGTCAATTTTGAGCTCCCGTGCAATGTGGGCATCAGCCTTGATCAAGCCTGTTTCCAAGATGGACTTGGTTGTTTTATCGCCGTATTGGGGGTCGGAGCTCAAATTGAAAATGGTGCTTGTTCCTCGTTTCAGGGTGAGCTTCGATGGGTTTACGAATGTCCCCTTGCCTCGCAGGCGGTAGAGCAAGTTTTGGTCAATGAGATTCTGTACGGCGCGTCTTACGGTGATCCTGCTTACTTTGTATTGCTTGCAAAGCTCGGTTTCGGTGGGAATCTGACTGCCGCCGGGGAGTTCGCCAGAAACTATTTTCTTGAGGATATCGTTTTCAACGGTCTGATAGAGAAGCTCTGGCTGAGTGAGCTCGTCTTTTGCTGCAGGCATGGTGGACCCCTTGGTCTTCAGTTTCTTTAGTACATAGATATACGACAACTGAGGACATCATAAGCCGTTATCTCAAAAGTTATGGAAATATCGATTTGGCGTTATCGCCGAGAGGGGATTTAAGATGGGCAGACAATACGACGAGGCGTTGATTGGCGCCATCTCCGGTCGCTCGTTTATAACCGAGAAGAGGGGACTCGAGGTTCAAATTCGTCCGGTTCCTGATGATGAAAGAGAGCATGTGCTTGACCCGCGAATTCTCGAGGTATCCCGCAAGAAGATGCGGAATGTTAGCATGTCTCCGAGCTGGACGAGCCTTATTGGAATGCGTCATCGCCCGGATAAGCCGACATACCGCCTACTCGATGGTGAGGTTCAGCGCGATGAGGTCCTCATGGAGGCAGCCGATCGCTATATAGATTTATTCGTCTGGACGCCACCAAATCATAAGGAGGCAAGTCCAGCGCTAGTTTACCTGCATGGCGGCGCGTTTATGGCGGGGAATGTTCTGCAATTTGAACATCAGCTCGAGTTCATCGCCGAAAAGTCTGGTGCAGTGGTGGTTTATCCGGAATACCGCTTGGCGCCGGAGACGGCATTTCCCGGGCAGATCGAGGATTGCGTTCTTGCTCTTGATTATGTGCGCGAGCATGCCGGGGATCTCGGAATCGATCCTCATAAAATAATGGTCGCCGGCGACTCTGCGGGAGGAAGCCTTACTAATGCGTGTGTTCAGCTCAGGGGTGCTGGAGCTGTAGCCCATGCCTTCGAAATCTATCCTGAAGTCGACCTTGCGGGCGAACAGGGCGAGGGATATGAGGATTTTCCTGCGATAGCCGATCAAGAGGACGTTGCGCGTTTTCGCATCGACCATCTTCGCGATTCGGACGGCCCGATGGTCGAACTTTGTGCACACGGAAAAATGTCTCCTCATGACCCGTTGATTTCTGCGCTAATGCTTGAGGACTGCACTGATTTCCCCCCGGTGACTATCGTGACATCCGAATACGATCCGCTTCGTATCCCCGATGAAAAATGGGCTACAAAATTACGGTCTTCAGGAATCGATGTCGAGGTCATCGAATATGCCGGATGTGACCATGGTTTCTTCGATCATTTTGGCGTGTACCCGCAATCGGAAGACGTGTGTTTGTTGATGGCTGAGAAGCTTAAAGAAATGGCTGTACAATAACGTCTCTCGGCGATAAGGGACTGAAGTCGCCTGTGTTTCTGCATTCGTGGTTCTCAGTCTGATTAAAAATGAGGCTTGCTCCTTGCCCGAGTGGGTGGGGAGCAGTTTGTTTTTTGTAGCGATACGAGGTGAGTGCCGCGCACTTTAGATCGCCATTTTGCTTCGCTGTATACCACTTGACGTAATAAAAGAGGCAAGGGCGGTGCGAGGGCCAACAGTCATTCTAAGCTCGGATTCGTATCCTAAAAGGTTGTTTCGGTTGCGTGGTACAATATAGCAAAAAAGAATGATAAAATGAATTCGAAAAAGAATTCATTTTTAGGAGGTATGTATGCCTGCTTTGCAGATGCTCGACAACCTTGTTCCAATTAGCGATTTCAGCCACGGTAAGGGCTCGGCTGCATTTTCGAAGGTTGGGGACGACAATCCAGTTGTGGTTCTCAAACACAACAAGCCAGCGTTTGTGATTGTGACACCCGATGAATATAGGGAAGCGAAGCAAGCGGAGGAGGACCTCGCCTTGTTAACGTTGGCACTTAAGAGAGTGGCTGTGGCACGTGACGATGCGCTTGTTTCCCTGTCTGATGTTATGGAAGAGCTGGGTGTGAGCCAGGACGAACTCGATCAGATGGATGAGGTCGAGTTTGAATGAGTGGGTACGAAGTCGCTTTCTACCCGGATGCTCTCAAGGATATTAAGCGTCTGGACGGCTCCCAACGAAAGATCGTCCTTAAGGCTATAGAAAAAATCAGAACGAACCCATTGCCGCAGAACGAAGGTGGATTCGGCAAGCCTCTTGGAAACAAGGCAGGTACGGATTTGACTGGCTTTATGAAAATCAAGCTCAGGGGAAGTGGCATTCGAATCGTGTACCGCCTCATCAGAATTAAAGAAAAGATGGCCATCGTAGTGGTAGGCGCTCGCGAAGACATGGAAGTCTACCGAACTGCTCAGAGACGAGAACTCGATTTCGAGAAATGGGCGGAAGAGAATATCTAGCTTTAACGATGAACGACGAGTGAGCGTTGGTGGGGCCCTGACGAATTAGATTCGTCAGGGTTTTTCGCTGAACCAATTGCCTTCAGTCTCCGTTGACCTTTCCTTCCAATTCATCAGCCAACGTACGTCATGGCAATTCCCGGTAGGTCGCAGGGCGCTTCGCGGGCGGGCCAGGCTTTATCTGAACGACTTTGCGAAGCAACCGGAGTGAAGATAAAGCCTGGCCCGCCCGCGAAGCGCCACAAAGACCGCAGGGACGGGAGCAGCTATACTACTCTCAGTAGTTAAGGGTCGCGGATCCGCCGCGTCGCCGTTCTCAACAGGAGGTCTTTGTTTATGGCAGATCAAAAGCCGGTTGTCGGGATCATCATGGGTTCCAAGTCCGACCTGGGCGTTATGGAAGGCTGCACCGCCGAGCTCGAGGCGCTTGGTGTGCCCTATGAGCTTGTCATTGCGAGCGCACACCGCACGCCGGCGAAGGTCCACGAGTGGGCCTCGACTGCCGCCGATCGCGGTATCAAAGTGATTATCGCCGCCGCCGGCAAGGCCGCTCACCTGGGTGGTGTCGTGGCTGCCTTTACGCCGCTGCCGGTTATCGGTGTGCCTATGAAGACGAGTGACCTGGGCGGTATGGATTCGCTGCTGTCGATGGTGCAGATGCCTTCGGGCGTGCCCGTGGCCTGCGTTGCCATCAACGGTGCCAAGAACGCCGCCATTTATGCCACGCAGATTCTGGGCGCATGCGACCCCGAGTACCGCAAGGTTATCGAGAAGATGAAGCAGGAGATGGCCGACGCCTAGGCGTTCCGCCGTTTCACCGCAGTATAAGGAGAGCCATGTCCGATTATCAGGGAAAACGATTCAAGGCTTCTCAGATTCCCGATCCGTCGAAGCCGGGTGCTGCCCATGCGGCACAGCAGGGTCGGACATCCTCTCCTCAGCAGCCGCGCGCGCCGCGTCCCGTAACGCCGATGTCCCATCATCGCCAGGATACGCCAGCTGCATATCGCCCTTCGTCGTATGATACGGCCAAGAAAGAATCGCGTTCTACGAAACAGTCGGGCGCTGCTCCGTCGAGCTATACCGAGCCGCCGCGCAAAAAGCGCCGCTCCGTTATCCCCATCTTGCTCATCATTATCGGCATCGGTCTAATCGTTGCCGCTGCCGCCATCTTTATCAACGCTCAGATTGGCTATAAGCAGGCAAGCGATTCGTACCAGAAAATCGAGAAGCAATATGTAAGCGATAAGGACGCCAGCGGCGTGCCGATTATCGACTTCGATGCACTTGCCCAGACAAATCCCGAGGTTGTGGGTTGGATTTACGCGCCGGGAACCAACATCAACTATCCCGTGGTGCAGACCAATAACAACTCCAAATACCTCAACACGCTGTTTGACGGTACGTCCAATGCATCGGGTGCGATCTTCTTGGACAGCGACGACACCGCGCCGGGAATGGTTGACCAGCAGACCACGATTTACGGCCACCATATGAACGATGGGTCGATGTTCAACGTGATTTCGGACACCACCGACCAAGCGACGTTCGATAGCATCGAGTACGTGTATTACATCACGCGCGATGTAACGTATAAGCTGCGACCGCTGGCGACCAAGGTGGTCGAGGACACGTATGCCAAGGCGCGCACGACCAATTTTGAGGGCGACGACGGGCTCAAGAACTACCTGTCCGAGATGCTCGACGGTGCTTCGGCAGTGGCGAGTGATGCAGGCGACCGCGCCGCCTCGGCAACCAAGGTCGTAACGCTTGTGACCTGTCGTTCGTTATCGCTGAGCAACACACGTGCCGTCATGGTGCTCACGCCGGTCGAGGAATAGATAATGGGCTACTCAATGACGGTGAAAGGAGAAATGATGCTTGAAAGTGGCAAATCGATGCCTTCGGTTGATGCCTGGCTGCGCGAAGCCAAGGCCGATGTTTCGGCGGCTGATTGTGGGATGTACCTGACACACAATGGCGTGGTGCGTGCGACGCCTAAGTCCGAGGTGCGTGGGGTCGAGACAGATGGTGTGGCGCCTGGACATAAGGTGGGCGGCATGGTGTTTGGCTTCGATGCCGAAAAGGTGCAGGCTGCTATCGAGGCAACGCGCGCGATGCCGGGTATCGGCTATGTGCGCGTGTGGCTGGCGAGCGGCGAGCTTACCGCGGGCGACGACATCATGCTCGTACTCATTGGCGGAGACATTCGCCCGCATGTGGTCGACGCACTTCAGAAGCTTGTCGGCACCATCAAAAATGAGTGTGTGAGCGAGGTCGAGCGCGAGGCATAGGACCTTGCGATCAATTCGAGTCCATCTACAGCAAAAGCCCACTGGCAGTTCAATCAGTCTGCCAGCGGGCTTTTCTATGCGTTGGAAAATCTCGGCATTGCGTGGCGCTACACGCGCGTCGCATCCTTGGGGCTCATGGTCATGCTCTGGAAGCGGTTCTCCATGTAGTCGTTATCGAAATACTTGCCGTAGAACTGCGCGACGGGAATATCCGGCTCCGTGCCGTTGACGCGCTGGTACCAGTAGTCGAGCGACTGCAGCGTCATGACGCCGTCGACCAGCATAATGACGGTAAAGATGACGGTGGCCGAGTAGCGACTCTTCCACGGAATCATGTTGATGAGCTTGAGCAGCCTCGGCAGCAGCAGCTTGATCCAGATAAGGCCACCCAGGCCCCACAGGCAGGCAAAGCCCGTGCAGGTGCGTCCGCCCGTAAGGACGGCGAGTGGGTCGGGCATGCCGAACAGTTTCATGTGCGAGTAGCTCCACGACACCACGCCAAATGAGGTCTGCATAAACCAGCCTACAAACACCTCGAAAGCGCCGCCGATCAGGGCACTTACCAGGAAAATGATCAGAGGATTCTGTTTATAGAAGCGGTTGAGCGCCATGGTCATGAGCACCGCGCCAAATCCGTAGATGGGGCTAAAGGGGCCAAATAGCATACCGGCCCGGTCCTGATAGACGCCGGGATCGACGACGACCATATGCCAGACTTCCTCGAGAATGAGACCTAACACGCTGCAGACGAAGAATACCCAGAACAGGTTGAAGTAGTTGAGCTTGATGTAGCCCTCGCCGGTTTCGTCGCGGCCGAGCATCCCCTCGGCGGCGGCATCGCGGTCGAGCATCTCTTGCAGACGGCGCTGCAGTTCGCGCTCCTGGCGTAGCGTGGGGTCGACGGTGGCCGACAGCGCAATGAGGATACCGAGCTGAATGGCGGGGCGCAGCAGGAAGGGTCCGATACCCTGGAGCATCACGTCAACTAAAAGCTCCACGACGGTAAATGCGATGAGGACGTAAGACAGGCGGGCGGCATTGCGCCGCTGGTCCTTGATGAGGTCCAGGCCAAAGACGATCAAGATGATCGCGCTTGCCGCCGAGAGCATAATGCCGGCGACGATAAGGCCAACCGCGACCAGGGTGTTATCACCGAGCTTAGCGGCGGCGTTGCCGTTAATGAGTGCGGTGATGACCTGCCACATAAAGACGGCGACCGACGGGAGTGTGCCCACGCCGGACAGGATGCACAGGACGGCGTACACTTTAATGATGAGGGGAATCTTCTTGACCTCCGTGGCGCTGGGGACGCTGGGGTCGAGTTCGTTTCGATCCATACAGAACCTTTCTCGTTTTGCTGTAGGTACAAGGATACGCCGCCGACCTGCCAAAAGACAGGACGAACGTCCCAATTGCAACAATGCAAACCCCAACGGCGGGCGAGACGCGTCGCAACGGAAGTATGCGGGATCGTCGGTCCCGAGGCGCCTGCCAAATAAAATGTTTGGCTGCAAAACGGATTATAAGCTCGGTGGGCTTTTAAAAAGCGCTGCTCATGCGCCGGGGAGCGCGTCGCGCCGTGCGTATAATAAGGCGGGTAACGCCAAAAATACGAGGCTCTGAGGGGATGCCATGTCTCAAGAAACCATCCGCGCGGCCGAGCGTGCCGCGGGACAGGTGAACACCATGTCGACGTATGATCCGGACTCCGACCAGCTGCATGAGGAATGTGGCATTTTCGGCGTATGGGCGCCCGATCGCGACGTGGCTCGACTGACGTACTTTGGCCTGCGTGCACTGCAGCACCGTGGCCAGGAATCGGCGGGAATCGCCGTGGGTGACGGCGGAACGGTTATGGTCCGTAAAGATTTGGGCCTGCTCGACCGCGTGTTCTCCAACGCCGACCTGTCGACGCTTTCCGGCCAGCTTGCTGTGGGTCATGTGCGCTACGGCACCGCCGGCGCCAAGAGCTGGGAAGCCTCTCAGCCGCACCTCTCTACCATCAATAGCGTCATTATCGCGCTCGCGCACAACGGCACCCTCGTCAACACCGACGAGCTGCGTCGCCAGCTGATCGAGCTGGGCGTACCGTTCCTCTCCAACTCGGATTCCGAGGTCGCGACCAAACTCATCGGCTACTTTACTCAGCGTACTGGCCATCTGCGCGAGGGCATTCGCAAGACCATGGAGCTCGTGCGCGGCGGCTACGCCATGACGCTCATCAACGAGCAGGCGCTCTACGCATTCCGCGATCCGCACGGCATTCGCCCGCTCGTGCTGGGCAAGCTGGTGGATGAGGGCCTGGACCAGGCCGATGCCGCATCCGTTTCGCAGCTGCCGTCGCAGGACGGCGCCGCGACGGTCGACGCCACCACCCATGTCACGCGCGCCGGCGGCTGGGTCGTTGCCTCCGAGACCTGCGCGCTCGATATCGTGGGCGCCGAGTACGTCCGCGACGTCCGTCCCGGTGAGATTTTGCGCATCAGCGCCGAGGGCCTTGTGTCCGAGCAGGGCGTGCCTGCCGCCGAAGAGCCTGCTAACTGCATCTTTGAGCAGGTCTACTTCGCTCGCCCCGATTCCATCATGAACGGCAAGAGCGTCTACGCCTGCCGCTATGACATGGGTCGTCAGCTGGCACATGAGGAGCCCGTCGAGGCCGACCTGGTCATCGGCGTGCCCGACTCCGGCCTGCCGCCCGCGGAGGGCTATTCGCACGAGAGCGGCATTCCCTTTGGCGAGGGTCTTATCAAGAACCGCTATGTGGGCCGTACGTTTATCGAGCCTACGCAGGAGCTGCGTGCCATGGGCGTGCGTATGAAGCTCAACCCGCTGCGTGACAACATCGAGGGCAAGCGCCTGGTCGTCATCGACGACTCCATCGTGCGCGGCACCACCATGGTGCAGCTCGTCAAGATGCTGCGCAACGCCGGCGCCAAGGAGATTCATATCCGCATCAACTCGCCCGAGGTCATCTGGCCGTGCTTCTACGGTATCGATACCGACGTGCAGTCGCAGCTTATCAGCGCCAACAAGACGGTCGACGAGATTTGCGAGTACATTGGCGCCGATTCGCTGGCCTTCCTTTCGGTCGAGGGCCTGCTGAAGGTCATGCCCAAGGGCGGTTACTGCGATGCGTGCTTTACCGGACGCTACCCCGTGGCGATTCCCGAGAGCTTTGGCCGCGACAAGTTCATGGAGGGCTTTAAGCCCCGCAACCTGGACAAGCCGCTGCACTTTGACGACGACGCCGTGGTCGAGAAATACGACGACCGCAGCTGGGAAGAGGAGCACGGCGAGGCCTAAAGCCTGCCATGTAGGGACAGGTTTATTTTGGTAGGTTTTACCTGCTGTTTTGTTGATATGACGGCGCGTGCCGTTATGGCGCGCGCCGAAATGAACGCAACTATGAGCACCGTTTGGCGCCTGTGCGGCAAACGGTAGTGGGAGAGGAAGGCTCAGATGAGCGACAGCAAGCATGTGACGTACGAGGACGCCGGCGTCGATACCGCCGAGGGCGGCCGCGCCGTCGACGCTATTAAGCAGATGGTCAAGGACACCAACCGCCCCGAGGTCATCGGCGGCATCGGCGGCTTTGGTGGCCTGTTCTCGGCCGCCGCGCTTAAGGATATGGAAGACCCGATCCTGATCAGCGGTACCGACGGCGTGGGTACCAAGCTCGTGCTCGCCCAGATCATGGACCGTCACGAGACGGTGGGCCAGGACTTGGTCGCCATGTGCGTCAATGACATTTTGGCTTCGGGCGCCGAGCCGCTGTTCTTCCTGGATTACGTTGCCATCGGTCACATTGAGGCCGAGCACATGGCAAAGATCATCAAGGGCGTGGCCGACGGCTGCAAGCTCGCGGGTTGCGCGCTCGTGGGCGGCGAGATGGCCGAACACCCGGGCGTCATGGCCCCCGCCGATTACGACCTCGCCGGCTTTACCGTGGGCGTCGTCGACCGTCCCAAGATGCTCGACCCCGCGAACGTTCGCCCCGGCGATGTGATCCTGGGCCTGCCTTCCACCGGCGTGCACTCCAACGGCTACTCGCTCGTGCGCAAGGTTATCGGCGTTGACGGCATCAAGCCGGGTACGCCCGAGGCCGCCGCTAAGGCCGAGGAACTAAGCCGCCCGCTCGAGGAGCTCGGCGGTGCTTCGCTGGCCGACGCCCTGCTGGCCCCCACGCGCATCTACGTCAAGCCGATTCTGGAGCTGCTGCGCAATGGCGCCAACGTTCATGCCATTGCCCACATCACCGGCGGCGGTATTACCGAGAACCTCAACCGCGCGCTCGCCGACGACGTCGACGCCGTGGTCACCCGCGACGGCGCCGAGATGGGCTGGGATGTTCCGCCCGTCATCACCTACGTGTCGCGTCAGGCCGAGCTCGCGCCCAACGAGGCATGCAAGACCTTCAACATGGGCGTCGGCCTGTGCCTGATCGTCGCCCCCGAGGACGAGGCTGCCGTGACCGAGGCACTGGTCGCTCTAGGCGAGAAGCCGTTCCGCGTGGGCGAGTGCGTCGAGGGTTCCGGTAAGGTCGTGTACTCCGATGAGCGCTAACGAGCAGATGGCTGCTGCCGAGGGCCTGGGCTTTGTGCCCTACACCCGTCCGACCGGCACCGATACGGCCGAGCCGCTCAAGATCGGCGTGCTTATCAGCGGTTCGGGCACCAACCTGCAGGCGCTGATCGACCTTATCTCCGCCGGCAAGCTCAACGCCTCGATTGAGCTTGTAGTGTCGAGCCGTCCTTCGGCCAAGGGCTTGCAGCGCGCCGAGCGTGCGGGTATCCAGACACTCACGCTGTCCAAGGATATCTATGCCGACCCCATCGCGGCTGACGAGATCATCGCGCATGAGCTGCTCGAGCGCGGCTGCGAGTACGTGGTGATGGCCGGCTATATGCGCATGGTGCACACGCCGCTGCTGGCGGCGTTCCCCAATCGCGTGGTCAACCTACACCCGGCGCTGCTGCCGAGCTTTACCGGCGCCCATGCGATTGACGATGCGTTTGCTCGCGGCGTCAAGGTGACCGGCGTGACCGTGCATTTTGCCAACGAGATCTATGACAACGGCCCCATCATCGCCCAACGTGCGCTGGCTGTCGAGGAGGGCTGGGACGTCGACACGCTCGAGGAGCACATCCACGCGATTGAGCACGTGCTGTATCCCGAGGTCGTGCAGATGCTCGCCGACGGTCGCGTTCACGTGCTGGAGGGCGGCAAGGTCGCAATTGATGCGCCGCGCTAGCGCGTGAAAATGGGTCGCCTAGGTTTCGTTGAGGTGTAAACAATCAGAATAGCCGATTGGGGCATATGGAATCACGTGTGACCCAATCGGCTTTTACTATCTCTTTGATTTCGGGCTCCTGATAACGTGACGGGTGGTCTCGAAAAATGAGGGCGGTTGGCTGCGCGCATGATATGGATATCAGCGGCGATATCTCCATCTCGATAAATAAAGATGGCTTCAAGTTGAGCATCGGTTCGGACTTCGAGATGCGGCTCTGTTCAGCGAAAATTCTTGCACTAACACTCATGCCATGAGCTAGGATAACTAGCCGGTATAGGGTCACTTGAGCGGGTATGCGTCTGTTCAAGCGGCCTATTGGCTTGCTTAAGAAATAGTTAAACTACGTAGCGTACAGCGCGTGAGTGACTTACGACTCAGCGAAACTAAAGGGAATCGGAGAAGAAGGCCCATGTTTTGCCCCAAATGCGGTAGCAAAATAAGCGACGATGCGCGATTCTGTACCGAATGCGGCCTGCCCTTGGGCGGGCTCTCGGGCAAGACTGCGGCCGAGGAGGGGCCCAAGGGCAGGCCGCCGGAGCGAGAATCATCGTCCGCTGAAGTCATATTGGAACCCACAGATACCGAAACGGACTCTGCGATAGGATCCGCGAATGCCGAGTCCACAGCAGAACCGAGCCCCGAACCGGTCTCGAAGACTGCGAGTAGCGGTCACTCCCAGATGTACAACTTCTTTATGCAACGCTGTCAGGTCGGTAACCGCCTAGTGCCGCAGTTCGCTATCATGATCGCCGCATTTATCGCCGCGGCAGGCATCGCTTACGCTGCTTTCATGCTCTACAAGAACGTCATCGAGCCCAATCTCCAGCAGCAATCCGTGCAGCAGGAGCAAACGACCGAAAGGCCCAAGAAGGACGAGAGAGCGGCCGAAGAAGTTGTCTATACGTTGGAGGCAAAATCATTGACGGTGTCTGCTCCGGTCGACCCTATGTTAAATCGGGGCGAGCGGACTGACATGGAATGGTCCTATCCGCAACTTAAGAGCTCCGCCAAAGACGACATCAAAGACAAAATTAACAAGGCGATTCTCGAGCCACTTCAAATTGATGCGGAGCGAACGAATCGAGCATCAGATAATGAGCAATCAAATGCTGAGCTGTACCCCGACGGCGAATTTCCCTGCATATCGAGAAACGTGACGGTTACGTACATGGATGAGAACTATTTTTGTATCCGTGACGAGCGCTATTCGACGGGATGGGGTCCGCATGGCGACACGGTTGTGACTGGTGTTATTTTTGATTTGCATACGGGTGATACTGTTAGTCCTCAGGACATGTTTGGCATTGATACCGAGGATCTTGCCAGTTCTATGAGTTCGGCAGTTTGGCCGTATCTTACGGAAATGCGCAGAGAGCATCCGTCTGATTACAATTCTATGCTCATGCGGAGCGATTCTTCAGACTATTCAATCAAGGGCTCAACATGCTTGTATGTGACATCCAAGGGACTGGTGTATCGCACCGAAGACTATGAGCTCGGTTCTTTTGCGGACGGCAATTGCGAGATTTTGGTTGCGTCCTGGGATGATGAGTCTCAAGTGGGGTCCGAAGTAACCCCTGATGAGGTCAAGGACGGTACAACGGTGAAAGTCGATAAGGAGGACTAACATGTTCTGTCCCAACTGTGGGTTTGAGCTTGATGACGATTTGCGCTACTGCACTGAGTGCGGCTACGCGCTCGAGGATGCAAAGGCGGTACTGAGCTCTGCCAGCGACGAAGTGGCAGAAGAACCTTCCGTTATCAATGAAGCTGCGGAAGAGATTTTCGCTAGTGGCGAAACGGAGAAGGAGTCTTCCGCCGGTGCCGAGGCGGGGGAGGAAAAGTCGCCCGTGGAGAGCGAACCCGTAGCGGACGAAGAAGACGACCAGCCCAAAGACGACGTGTCGTCCGGTGCAACGCCTTCGATTCCTGCCGTGCGCGCCGACCGGCCAAAACCGAGCAATCCGGTCGTCAAGCCCGTCGCGGCGCCAGCCCCTGTTTCTGCGGTGAATGCATCCGCACGGAAAAAGGAGCCCAAGGCGCTCTATATCGTTGGTATCGTCGTTGGTGTGGCAGTCATTGCCATCTTTAGCTATCTGCTGTTCTTTAGCAAGTCCGGCGACGTTGCCCATTACGGCCAGGACAAAGCCATCGTGGTGGTCCAAGAATCCAAGATCACCCCGACCGACGCAAAGGGCGAGAAGCTCAAGAAGTACTCGGTGACCCTGAACGGCGACAACGGCTACAGCACCAACGCTGAGGTTAAGGGTGACGAGGGCTTCACGGTAAGCCAGTTTCCCGATGTTAAACCGGGAAAATATACTCTTACCGTTAAGGACTCTAATTCCAAAGTCGAGTGGGCTATCCCCGTCGAAGTCGTTGATAACTCTAAATCCGCTGATGCCGTAAAAGAGGTTTCCCTCGAGGTGCCTAAGGTCAACGAGGCCGATACAAAGACAGACAAAGGCGACAAGAAGGATGGAGGCACCGCGGCGGACAATACCGCTGCGTATGCCGCTTACAAGCAAAAGTGCCAGGAATACCTAGCGTGTTATGGAGAGCCACAAATTGTTGAGGTGACTGATTCTGTCTATGCGATGCGAGGGCTTTGCCTTGTCGACCTCGTTGATTTTGATCAGGATGGCCAGCCTGAGTTCTTGACCGTTGTGAACGGTATGAGCGATGACGAATTAAAGAGTGCTTGGAATGGAGATATAGAGGGACTTCAGAAGTCCTACACCGTAGAGGTTTGGTCGGCAGCTGATGGTGGTGTCAAGAGACTTTACAGTCAAAATTGGCTTGATAACAGCAATGGAGGAACGATGTTTCTTCCGCTGGTTAAAGCGGATGGCGGCAGCATCCTCGTAAGCCAAAGAACATATGAGATGAGCAATGCGATTACGGCATTGCTCGCTGGCAGGCAGGCTTTGGCCGGGGACAATACTTCGGTATATGGCAAGAAAGGCGATGTTTTTTCGCTTGTAAGCAACTACGAGTCCTGGGGAGTTGAGCCGAGCGAGGGCAATGGCTACGTAGAATATTATGCGTCGGAGGGCAAGGAAATTTCCGAGACGGACTATAATGCTCTATATCAGCAATTTGGCTATGGGCACAATTACCGGACATACTACTTCCTTGATTTCTCAACCTCAGGTTACGGTTCTATTTCAGGGGAATCCCACGTCGATCCCAATCAAGTTGCGGAAGTCACCAAAGATACGCTCAAAAAGGTGGGAATCGAATAAAAACTGAAAGGGGCTTGGAAAACTGTTTCCAAGCCCCTTTCTTATAGTAGTTGCTCGAGCCCAACAAGCCTCGCGTTGCTTGTTTGAGCCGCTCTATTTTGACACGCTTTGGTAAATCCACTCTTGCTAAACAAGTAGTACTGTTTGATCGGCCGGCCCAGCAGCGCGCTGCGCCGCTCGAGTGTTTCAAGAACGTCGGTATCTACGGGCTCGTTTCTCCATTTGCACTCGCCAACGATGAGCTCCCCATCGGCGTCCTCAAGCACAACGTCAATCTCTTCTTGCCGGCGCGTGTTCGGGTTCGTGCCCCACCAAGAGCCGATTGCCTTGGGCAGCACATCCAGCTCGCTCTCAACAACCTGCCGCATCAACCACTGGCGGCACACTTCTTCAAATGCAGGGCCCACAAAGGTAGGCAGGTCACGTTTGACGATACGTGCAGCAACGGCGGCCCCGAGTCCCTCTTCGATCGTTCCTGCGTACTGTGGAACAAACCGATACCAAAACCTAAACAGGTTATCGCAGATCCGATAGGCTACCCTGCGTTTTGTTGCCTTTACAACAGGCGTGACGCGCTCAACGATTCGCAGCTCGATCAATGCGTCGAGCAGTCGCGCGACCTGTGGAGTTGCGAGGTGGGTAACATCGGCAATTTCTTTGGAGCGTACACAGCCGTTGGCAATGGCGGTTATGACGGCATTGTAGATAGCTGGGCTGCGGACCTCTTGCAGCAGATAGTTCTGGGGTTCGGCATACAAAAACGCATCTTGACGCAACAGCGCATGCTCAAGGTTCCATTGAGTGGAACGCGTGCCATCGAGCTGCGATAGATAGAGCGGCATCCCGCCAACAACGGAATACAGCTCGATGACCCTTTCGATGGGTGCATCGGGAAGCATGAGAGCCACGTCAAAGATGGTGAAGGGGTCAATGCGCAGCTGCATGGTGCGGCGTCCATAAAGAGGGCTTTGGTGTCCTAGTACCTGGTGTTCCATAAAGCTCATGGACGATCCGCAGAGCACGAGGAACAGCTTGCTCGTGTCTTTATGTCGATCGATAAGCGTTTGCAGGCACGACGAGACGCCCGGATCGCTCTCGGCGAGGTAGGGATACTCGTCAATAATCAGAACGATTCGCTCTGTTTTGGCGTGTTCGAAGACGGATTCGAGTGCAACCTGGATAGAGGGGAACGCTGCTCCTGCGGCGCTATCGTCAAGTATCTCGCGGCTGAGCAGCGCGAGGTTTTCGCTTGCAACGGTTTGCTGTCCGGTAAAGAAGATCACATGGGGTTTGCCCTGTGTAAAGACGCGAAGCAGGCTGGTTTTACCCACGCGACGCCTTCCATAGACTACGGCAAACTGAAAGGAACCTTTTTGATAGGCGGTTTCCAGGGATTCAAGCTCTTCCCGACGTCCAACAAACATGATGCGCCTCGTTCATATATGTATTACTAACATATATATTACTAACACGTATATGAGTAACTTTCCACCCGTCAATCGGATGGCAAAGAAATGACAGCGTTTCTACTTAACGAGGCGCTTGAGTTTGGCATAGTCCTGAATCTGCTTTTTGCGCTTGGCGTTGAGGAGGTTGTTGAGGTCGAGCTTCTCAATGGTGCAGCGTTTGAGTAGCTCGGAGCTGTCAAAGCCGTTTAACTCAATGTCTACATCCAGATCGTGCTTGAGCTTGGTCCATTTATTGAGCTGCGAGCGCACGTAGGCCGCGGGACGTTCTATCTCGTTGGCGATGTCGCGTACGCTGGCGCCCGTTCCAAACAACTCGCGTATCTTTGCCGTCTCCTTGCGCGTGCGCTCGTTTTTGGCATCGGTCTTGCATCGATCGCTGCAGTAGTGCCGTTTGACGCCACGATGCCCGGCAAGTGAGTAGGCGCGTCCGCACTGCTCACAATAGCCGATCTTGACGGTGCTCAGCTTGCGCGAAAAATCAAACCAGAGCCACGAGAGATAGCTGTCAAACGAGAGGAACCCTGTGGATTCGTTGCCCTGGAACACATCCACGTGCGCGCCCGAGAGATGCGAGATCACGAGCGCCTGCACCAAAGCGGTGAGTGCATCGCGGTCATCGTTGTCGAGTTCTTCGCGGCGCTCCTGGATATCTGCTTGAGGGTCGATTACATAGAAGCTCTCCTCGCTATTGCTGACCTTGAGTCGCGCTGAAATCTCCGAGCTGGAGTCTTCGTCCATGTAGAACATCGCCTGCAAAACACTGAAGTCATTGGCGGTGAGCTCGTGTTCAAAAGAGAGCACGTTGAGTGCAACGAGGGATTCTTCCTCGTCGATCATAAACATAAAGGCGTAGAAATATCCCGCATCGGATTCGATTTTGCGCACGATGGGCAGGTTTTTGAATGAGTCGGTATAATCTCCGCCCGCCCTCAGGATAGTGGTGTAGATCTTGAAGGATGACCCGTTTGCCGCGCAGGTTACCACTGATTTCTCGATTCTTTCCAATGCGGAGACCTTTGCGATGGTGCAGCTCCCGTTGAGGTATTCCTGGATGCGCATGGCAATAAGTGCTGCCATCGCGGCATTGGCCCAATCGCGTACGGATTCTATTGCGTGCTTGCCAAAAAGCGGCCCGGTCTGTTCGGCGTAATCAAGTACGTTAAAGAGGCTTGCGCGGAAGGGCTGCTCTTTAACGGCGGTGGGTTCGATGCATGATGCCAGCCTGATCAGATCGGCATGGCGCTCGCTGTGTGCGGGCCCTTCGTTGCTTTTGCTGCCGGCCAGCTCGGTGGGCATGTAGAGTTCAAAGACAAGCTGGGCCTCGCCAACGGGCCTATTGGGTTCGTTCTCTATGAGGTTGACTTTCTTAAACGGAATCGAACCTTCAACGGTGCGTGTTTGGGAGAACTCAAACATTGTTATCCCTGTCTCTAGCTGCAGGTTTAATAGCGTAGCACGTTTAGGAAAATTACCCGGTCAAAATCTCTATATCGGATAAACGACAAATCGTATCTTGTGATCGTCAAGAAAAGGGGTAACGAGAAAGGACCCGATCATGCATTGCAAACAGTGTGGAGCAGAGATTAACGACGGCGCCAAGTTCTGCGGCGTGTGCGGAACGCCTACGGTCGCGGCTGCGGCCAGCACGGCGGGAGATGCGATTTACGTTGAGGCCCGGCCGATTGAGAGCCAGTCTGTCGAGGCTCAGTTTCAAGCGGCGGAGGATGCAGAGGCCGCTGCTTGCCTGCGAGATTCACTTCGCGAGTCCATCGGGTCCCTTACGCGAGCGTCGGTGATTTCGTTGCTCTATGTGCTCTTTTTCAATTACGTGCTGGGAGGGGGCTCGCTGGGGCTCGACTATATGATTCTGCTGGCGCTGCTTCTGATTGGTCCCTGGAAGGTGATTATCTCGCTGTACCGCAGCGGTGTAAGGCTTCCCTTTGTCTATGGTGGCGGCATTATCGGTATCACGATTATGCTAATCGAACTTGTGGTTCTCGTGGGCCTTCCTGTCGTTGTTCTGATGCTTTTTTACTGGTTGGGCAGCGTGATTCACGGAGCGGTTCCGGTTGTTCCCGAATTAGCCCCGATGACGATGGTGGCACTTTGGCCTATCGTCTCGGTTGCCAACATCATCTTCAAGGCAATCAAGCTGCACATGGCTCGCGCCTAGCAAGTAGCCCGTCGCATGCCTTCCGCGTGGGGTCAGGCGAATTTGAAAGGTGAAAGAAAAGGTTTACAGTCGAGCAAATTGTCCTGGGCCTTTTCTGTTTGCAGGCTGTGGGCTATCGTTTCGATATGCTGAAGTTCTAGGGGGGATATATGTACTGCGCAAGCTGCGGGGCAAAGATCAAAGACGGGGCGCGATACTGTTCCGCATGCGGAAAACCGTTGGATGTGGATGATGCGCCGGCGAATGCTCAGCAGCCGCTTCCTTCAGGTACAGCAAAGGCGCCTGCTGATAGAAAAGCGACGAGCGATCCTGCTGCATCTTGCGCAGAGAGCGCTTTTCCGGCGCACTCTGATCATATGTCCTTTGCGGCCTTTATGATGCAGCGTCGGCAGATCGGCCGTTTTGCCGTGCCTACGTTTGTCACCATTCTTGCAGCAATCATCTTTACCGCTGGTGTCGCCTACGCACTGGTCAAAGCTTACGAGGCCTTTGTGATGCCTCAGCTGCAGCAGCAGGAACAGCCGGCTGCAGTCGAGAACAAGTCGTCTAAAAAGAAGGTCGCGGCAGCTAACAAGAAAGCGCACGAGGCCTACGAGGGCGTGGTTGCGCGTTACGAGGACTTTGTGAGCTATTGCGAACAGAAGGGAGCTGGTACTGCCAACTACGACGACTGGGCTCTGGGGCGCGGCGATGATTCTGGGCTGGGGCAGATATTCGTTTATGACAGCCAGAATGCTCCCGGCTTTTTAAACTACTACTATGCTTTCGATGATTTGAACGGTGACGGAATTGACGAGCTGCTTATTGGGTCTGTCGATGCGCAGAACGATATTTCGGCGATTGTAGGTGCCTACTGCTTTGTTGATGGAAAGGCCGTTTCGGTTATGCCTTCGTCAGAGATGGTAGAAGGCTCCAACAATATGACGAATCGGTATGACGGTTTTATTGCTCAGGGTGAGAGCCAAGTCATTACTGTCTGCAAGGACGGCATCGTTAAATTTACTTGTAGTCAGGATTGTAACCAGGCAGATTTCTATATTTCGCTTACTGCAAAGGGTCCTGAGGTCGTAGACGCGGTGCAAATTCAAAATAAGGAATTCGATAGACAGAATGGCACCTACTTGGTGAGGACCGTCGAGGATGGTGGCAAACCACAGGAGACGATGGTCCAGGGGCGTGAAGAAGCGTGCAAAATTCTTGACGAGATTGCCGGGGAGCATCCGGAGGCCGACATTGAAAAGCCGTCTGCAAGCAGCGATATGTGGAAGGCATTCAAAGGGGCGGAGCCTTCGGAGAACTCTTTGAAGGACGGCTCTGGCACCGCAGACGATCGAACTGGCGCATCTCAAGCACCATCTGAAGCGGCATCCGATAGCGGCGACGATGGGGAGGCCGCTGCGGGCGACGATGGGGAGGCCGCTGCGGGCGACGATGGCGTGATCGCCGACATGGATGCGTTCATTGCAAACGCCAAGCGCGAGTTGATTGTGCCAGATGACGCCTCTATTACGTACAAGGTCGCTGATAGGCCAAGCTATTGGGAGGGGGCGGCAACGTACGTTTGGTACGTCGAGTTTTATAAAGACGGAAAGGTCGTAGCGTCCGCGGAATGCGGCTCTGAAGGGTATCCGTGCCGGTCGATTATGGCCTATCACGAGAGCTAGTAACTTTAGCCGAGGCATTTTGGCATTACGGCGTGCGCGGCTCCTATACCTTTCCCCTTGTTCCATCCGACGAGTTTAGTTACAGCTAAAACGGCCGTTACGAAGAGCTGACCGAGAGTCCGAAGACGCTCGCCCGCTAAGCGGGTATGCCCCAAAAGGGTATCTGGGGTTCGAACCCTCCCGGTTCTTCGTCAGTTGACCAAAGGTGCGACATTATTGCCGCTCGCCGGTGGGTGACTAAATGCGATGACTTGAGGGCTATAATTAACCGAGCTAAGTTGGGGGATAGATTGAGACGCACGGGCTTTCGATGCGCCTGTCGGCTCGGCATTTCGCAATTCATTAGACACGCGGAGCGCGTGGTTTGGGATTAACGAAAGGAATCAGCATGTCTCTGTTCCATAGCGATAACGAAAAGGAAGAAAAGCACAGCGGAATACTCGGTGCCTTTTCTGTCGACAATATCAAATGGGAGCCTGGCAACAACGAAGATGCCTCGCTTGTCTCATTCCGCTATCCCTACGAGGATTTCCCCAACGGGTCCTATCTTCAGGTTGCGCAATCGCAGATTGCCGTTTTTACCAACAATATGGGGGCGGGCAGTTCTACTGACGCTACGGGTGCCGGCGATTCTCAGGTAAGCGTGTTTGTCGGTCCGTGCAAGATCAAGCTCGACACGGGAGACAGCCGATTCGCCCCGTTCCGCAATGCCGCTCATTCGCTTACCGGCGGTAGCTCGGCGTTTCATTCCGTTGTGTACTTTATCAATACCAACTACATGAACGAGCTACGCTGGGGCACGACCGAGCCCATCATCGTTCAAGACCCTGAGGAAGACGTCAACGTTCACGTTCGCGCCTTCGGTTTGTTTGGCGCGCATATCGAGCAGAACGACTCGAGTCTGGTTCCCATTCAGGTGAGGAAGTTCCTTGTTAAGGTCGTGGGCACGCGAGATCGCTATACGCGAGAAGAACTTACCTCCTTTATGCGGGCAAAAATCCTTGAGTATGTTCCCGACTTGCTTGCTAAGGCGATTGTTGACCAAGGGGTTTCCGTTCTAAAAATCGCGACACATCTGAGCGACTTCTCGTCTCAGATGCAGGGCAGGCTCGTTAACTATTTCGATGAGTTTGGCCTCACGCTCGATAACTTCTCGTTCAATAGCATCAAACCCTTCGAAGATGATCTTGCCGCCATCAACGAGATGAAGATCCAACGTAAGCGGAGCATTCTCGAGGCGCAGGGTAACGCCGCCCAGATGGACATCGAGTCCGAGGCGCTTGCCAGGAAACGTGCGCGCGAAGGCTACGACTATCAGCAGGAGCGCGGTATGGACGTAATGCAGAGCGCTGCGGACAATGAGGGAAGTGCCGCATCGGGCCTCATGGGAGCCGGCATGGGACTCGGCATGGGCGTTGGCATGGGCGGTGCATTTGGAGCTGGCTTTTCCAACTTGGCCAACCAGACCCTGGGCACTGTTACCCCCATGGTCGGAACGACTCCCGCGTCCGCAAGTATGCAAAACGGTCCCGTGTGCCCCAGTTGCGGAAACGTTAATCCGATGGGTGCTAAGTTCTGCCCGGAATGCGGACAGAAGCTCGAGCAGGGCGTTGCGTGTTTGGCGTGCGGGCATCTTAACCCGGCCGGTGCCAAGTTCTGTCTTGAGTGCGGGAACCGGTTGGCCTCGCCAAAGTGTCCGAGCTGCGGAGCTGAGTTGCCCGAGGGGACCAAATTTTGCCCCGATTGCGGAACTAAGATCCAATAAGGAGAAACAAAGATGAACGGTTCTGTTAAACGTGTCATTTTGGGCGAGGCAATCGTCCTGGTGGCGTGGCTTGTAATCATGTTTGTCTGCAAAAACGCGCTGATGAATCCTATCGTCTTTGCTATGTCGCTTGGCTTTGGGGTTTTGGCTTTTGCGGTGGCTTCGATTTCGGCTACCATGTCCGATAGGCAGTCCACGGTCAAAAGCACGACCGAAATCCATTATTTGCCGGTCGCATCCAGCTGTGCCTACTTTGTCGTTGCCCTTCTGGCCAACACGTACTTTGTGTTTGCGGCATATGGGTGGGGCGGCAGCACGATTCCAGTTGTCGTAAACGTTGTCCTTCTTGCTGTGCTTGTCCTTGTGCAGATGGGTCTAGCCTTCAATGCCCGCCAGGTGGACCAAAAGGTTGCCGCCGTGGCGGCAAAGACGGTTCAAACGGCGCAATTTGCATCGTATGTGGGACAGCTCCTTGCCGTAGCGCAAGACGCTCAGGTCAAAGCCGAACTCAAAGTGCTCAAAGACGACATCTCCTTTAGTTCCAACATGTCGCAGCCCCATGCTCAAGAGATTGAGCGACAGTTCTCCGCTGCGCTCGAGGCCGTCTCGAATTCCATGAGTGCCGATGAGCCAGCAGATGTTACGGTTGGCCTTGTCCATGATGCGCGCCGTATCTGGAAAAAGCGCAATGCGGCGCTGACCGCTGTCAAATAAGAACTCGTGTTGCTTTTTGCCAGGGCACTTTGATGGTTGAAGTGGGGGAAGCTATTGGAAATCAACGGAATAACTTGCGAGGGCTGCGGCAGCACCGATGTCGAGTTTGACCCCGCAACGCGAAAGGTTCATTGCAACCAGTGCGGCCGCGAGATGTATTATTCGCGGGCGCGTCTGGGGGCCACGGGCAAAGTCGCGTTTGCCAAGGACAATGCCATCAAGTTTTTTAAGGGTGGTAACTTTCCGGAGGCCCGCAAATTTGCCGCGGACGTGCTCAATATGATGCAAGACAACGCGGCGGCACAGTTTATGGTTGCTTACTGCGATGAGTTTTGTGAAGGTCTTTCGGGTTCGATGGTGGTTTTCTTTAAAAGGGCCGAAGATATCCCTCTCGAATATGACGAAGTGCGTGACTTGATCGACTTGTTTGAGTCGACGCTCTACAACATGCGTGACTTTGAGGTTCAGATGGTATCGCTCGTGGTCGCCAATATGCAGAGCATGGAGGATCGGCCTCGGCTTGAGAGCTTTATCGATGCTGTGTGCCCGTTCTGCATAGCGCGGTATGCTTCGGAAGACTTTATGACTGCAGAGCGGGAGAGTTTCTATCAAGATATCGCCACCAACTGCAACATACCCAAAACGTGTCTCGCACTACTCAAGGGCATTAGAGAGAACCCCGGGTCCCCCTATAAAACTGGTTCGTTTGCGTTACGAAGAAGGACCTCGTACTTTCTCGAACACTATGTGGAGCCCGTCGGGCGCATCGTCAATTCGATGAAGGCAAGCCAATACAAACAGAAGTTTCTTGTGGCCTATCAGCAGGTGTCCGAGCAATACCGAAGCATGGCCTCTCAATAAAGCAGATGGCGGGCGCTTACTCGCTTAAAGCTATTGGATGATCTAAACAGTGCAAACTGAAAGGTGGTACAGATGAGTGATTCGGGAGTAGATACTGTCCTTATCGAGCGCAGGATCGCCGCTATTGGAACAAAAGTTGACCAGATGACCACGAAGGTCGATAAGGTCGAATCGCAAATGGAGGAAGTGCGGAAGGACCTTAAAAAGCTCCGAAAGGACTTTCTCGAGATGATGCTCGAGCAGCGTCGTACCGCCGCACTTGAGCAGGCGACTACGGAGCTCGTGAGCGTCCGGCAGGAGATGGACAAAAAGTTCGGCAACTACTCAGTGGTTCGAAACACCATGGTCGGTATTCTCCAGGCAACCGATGCGGCGCTCGTGCGCAAGGCGACGATTTCGACGGTCTCCGAGGAGTTAATGATCTCTACCCCGGACTACTGGCTGGCACCTGTCCTGGTTGCCCTTGCGGCATGGATCAACAACAACCGAGATCTTGCAGAGCGCGCAATACGCGAGGCTGTCAAACGTGACAACGAGCACACGTCGCTTGCGATGGCTCTGATCTGCAGACGTAATAACCGCACGGCTACGTGCTACGAATGGCTAGCGCGCTACTTCTCGACGCAAAACGCCACCCGCATCGATGCCGATGCGATGGTCTACATCGATGCCTATATCAACGGCATCTTCGGAACCGACGAAAAGCACCTGTGCGACGACTATATGGCGGGCTGGATCGAGCAGATCAGAAATCAGAGCCCTGAGTTCGAGAATGAGCAGTCAGAGTCATGGGCGGAGTACTTTACCGGCTACGAGGAGGATATGAGCTCGAGATATCCGGCGCTCAAGGTGGTGGTCAAGGAGTTTGACTACATCAATAAGTATCTCGGAAAAGTCGAGGCAATCGAGAGCATATCCAATGACTTCGCCGACCTCAAGGCTTCTGATGTTGACGAGAGGACGCTTGCCGAGCAGGTTGACAGGCATTTGATGGAGCTCGTTAACTCCGATGACTCCAAGGAGCGAAATTTGCGCCGCCAGGAGGAGTATCTTCTTGCGGTCAAGGCATTTGGCGGAGACGTGGAGCGCGCCCGAGAGCTCGTCAATCGTCGCCGCGATGAGAAGCGTCAGCAGACGATGAACATCATCGACCAGATGACACGCTCGATGCGCGACCAGAGTGCGTCTGTGGATGTGCATAAGAAGAAGACCGCGATTCAGTTTTTGGGTTCCTACATCAACGGTGGTTTCAACCGGTATCGCAAGAGCGACATCCCCGAATTTCCGCAGGCGATCACCCTTGACTTCGACGGATGGACAAGCAGGGCGGTTACCGGCGATGAGGGTAATGCGCTGCGCGGCGATTATGTTCGCTATGTCGGTGAAGAGAAGAAAAAGGAGCTCGCTGAGCTTGATGTCAAGGTTGCGAAGGGCAACAAGAGCCACAAGATAGCGGCCGTTGTCCTCGCTGTTTTGGGAGTAGCTTTCTTTGCATTTGTAAACCAGGTTATTGGCATTTTGCTTCTTGCGGGGGCTGGCTATTGTCTAGTAAAGACGAGCCTCTCGGGCAAGCAGCGCGCTGCGGAGGCAGAAGAGATTGAGGCCAAATACTCCAAACGCATCCAGGAAGGCTGTTCCGAGATCGATCTGGCGCTTAATCAGTGGAAGAGCGCGAAGGAAACTGCGGCCGAGCGCAGCGACCTGCTTAAGCTTGAGAAGGTTGCCTAGCCGGTAGGATTTGTCTCGATAATCCATGAATGGAGTGAAAAAGATGGCTGATGAAGTGACTGATTTCGACCATAACGATGCTGCAATGCAGGACCTCGATGCATTGAGCGAGCTCGATAGTCTGTTTGAAGAGGACGAGCGACTGAAGCAAGCTGAGAACAATGTTTTGACCCAAAATCTCACGGGCTTTGCAAACTGCTTTCCCGATTGGGATTTGCATCCGCCGGTAGCGTAGAAAAGCGCTTGAAGCACAAGCTGCGATCATTTGGAAACATCGATGTTTCTGCGGGCTAGAAGCCATGGGGCTTTTGGCCCGCTGGCTTTCATATGCCGGTCGGCGGCATAGGGCATCAACCGTATTCTAGGTTCTTGGACGCCAGGCCGACTCGCTTCGGATTGGGCGCTACACCACCTTTCTCGACACTACCAATCTGACAGGGCCTCGTCCGTTCTCGGGCGGGGCCCTTTTGCGCGGCCTTTCATGTTTGCTATACTGCTAGCAAGTAGAGAGGAGCCGCTATGGGTGCAGCAACGGTGCAGCTCAACACACGAATCGATCCTATGCTCAAAGCTGGTGGCGATGCGGTGCTAACTCGCAATGGGTTGGGACCGAGCGATGCCATTCGTGCACTTTGGGTCTATCTCGTCGAGCATCAAACGTTGCCGGGATTTATGGTGGCGGATAAGCGGGAGGCGCCCCGTGTGGAGAGCCTCGCCGAACAGGGGTGTGGCCTGGCTTTTTCCTCGTTGGGGATGAGTGCGTCGGATTTCGCATCGGCCGAATCTTCGGCGGACGACTGGGATGCCGTACGAGATGATATGTATGATGCGATGATTGCCGACATTGAGGCGAATTGCCGATGATTGAGGCAAAGCATCTCTTGGTAGATACGAACGTTTGGCTCGATTATTACCTGCAAGAGGGGGCGTTCGACGAAGCGAAGAGATTGGTTGAACTGGCCGAGGCAGGAAAGATCGACCTTCTGTATGCGCCAACGACGGCAAAGGACGTGTTCTATATTTTGCCTCGGCGACTAGCCCGGCGGAATGTGAATGGGTTTAACGTGTCGTTTGCCTCGGCGTCATGGGCCTGCATTGAGCACATGATGCAGGTGGCAACTGCCTCTCCGCTATCGTTGGCAGAGTGCGAGATGGCGCGCATGCTTGGCAAACACATGCCGGATCTTGAAGACAACCTCATCATCGCTTCGGGCGAGACGGCAGATGTTGACTACGTGGTCACGAGTGACCGCCGTATGCTGGAGGCGATGCCCGAAGTTTGCCTGACGCCTGCCCGCGCACTCGATATGATTGAGATCCTCGACTAACCTTGCCTGTCTCGTTTCGCTATCATATGGGACATTGTGAACCTCATGCAACTTTGGAGGACGGTATGGCGGATAACGCCGAGATGCTATTCTCGCCTGAGCTGGTGTTTTTTGATTGGGAGTGCGCGACGCCGGATGGGGTGTTTGCGCGGCTCGAGGGCGAGCTTGCACCGCGTGGCTACATTGCGTCTGGTTGGCTTGACGCCGTCCGCACGCGCGAGAACGCCTATCCCACGGGTCTCGCCATGCCGGCGGCAAACATCGCCATCCCGCACACCGATCCGGGGTTTGTGGCTAAGCCCTATATCGCGGTGATAAAGCCCGCCGCGCCCGTCACGTTCAATGCTATGGCGGGCATGGGCGCCCCCGTGCCCGCGCAGGTCATTATCAATCTGGGCATTGCCGAGCCGGGCGGCCAGGTCGAGGCCCTGCAATCGCTCATGAATATCTTTATGGATGCCGACGCCGCAGCCGATGTGCTCGGCCAGACCACATGCCAAGGCATGGTCGACGCCATCCGCCGTCACTTTTAAGGTGGAGCTAAGCCGGCATTTGGGGACATTCCTTTTCTGCCGGCGCTTGGGGAATGTCCCTAACTGCCAACAGCCAGAACAGCCTCCCTTTGCACCAAAATGGTGCAGATTAACCTGTCCCCCATACACCAGGTGTGTCGCGGGGGCCGCGTTGTGACACAATGGCGTTTGTTCGATTCGTGATGCGAAAGGCCAACTATGGCAAACAAGAAAAAGAACTCCGAGGCCGCGCCGACGCCCGAGCAGCAGGCTCGCGCTGCCTCCAGCTCTCGTAAGAAGCAGCGCAAGACGTACGTGTCTAAGACCGTCAAGATCGTCCTGGTGGTTATCGGCGTGCTGGCAATGCTGCTTTCCGTCTCGGCCATGGCGTGCTCCGGCCTGATGTCGCAGACCGAAAGCACCAACTCGGGCTATAAGCTCACCGGTGGTGTCGCCGCTACCATCAACGGCACCAACCTCACCGAGGACACCGTGACCAAGCAGATCATGAGCATGCGCACGTCCTATGGCTACACCAAGGACAAGGACTGGGCGCAGTATCTGGTCGACAACGACCTCACGCCCAAAAAGTACCGCAAGCAGCTCATCGATTCCTATACGCAGCAGATTCTGCTTCAGCAGGCGCAGAAGGAAAACGGCGTGACGGTGTCGGACGAGGAGGTCGAGAAGGCATGGAAGGACGCGTGCAAGAGCGCGGGCGGTGCCAAGACCTTTAAGAAGACCCTTAAGACCTACGGCTATACCGAGGACACCTACAAGGACTCGCTCAAGGAGAGCCTGGCACAGCAAAAGCTTAAGGATGCCGTGGCGCCCACCAGCAAGCCCAAGGACAGCGAGATCGTTAATTACATCAACGAGAACCTGTCTAACTACAACGATGCCCGCCGCTCGTCGAACATCCTGATCAAGGTCGATTCCGACGCATCTGACGAGGACAAGGCCGCCGCCAAGGCCAAGGCACAGGAGTGCCTGGACAAGATCAACTCCGGCGAGCTGAGCTTTGAGGACGCCGTGGAGCAGTATTCCGACGACACTGGCTCCAAGGAGAAGAAGGGCGATGTGGGTTGGGATAAGCTCACTACCTTCGTCGACAGCTATCAGACGGCGCTCGAGGGCCTCAGCAAGGGCGATGTGAGCGACGTGGTTGAGTCGACGTACGGTTACCATGTCATCAAGTGCACCGACTACTTCCATGTCGATAGCCAGGTCGATGACATCAAGCAGGTACCCAAGGACATCAAGAAGTATGTTTCCAACGTGGTGAAGACGCAGGCGGCCAGTACTGCATACAGCGAGTGGCTGGAACAGTACAAGAAGGACGCCGACATCACCGTCAACCCCATGCCCAAGGACGTGCCCTATAACGTGAGTCTGAAGGGCGTCACCAAGAGTTCGACCGACGATTCGTCGACGACTGAGTAATCATGGGGCGGTGCTCATGCGAGCGCCGCCCACGCTATTGAGGAGGATTTGCAGATGACCAACGAAGAGCTGCAGCAGGAAATGATCGCCGCCATGAAGGCCAAGGATAAGGTTCGCCTGTCCATCATCCGCCAGGTCAAGGCCGAGGTGAAGAATATCGAGGTTAACGAGCGCCGCGACGTGACCGAGGAAGACGTCAACAGCATGATCAAGCGTCTGATTAAGCAGACGAGCGAGACGCTGGAGATGTCCATTAAGGCCGGTACCGACCAAGACCGTACCGACAACCTGACCGAGCAGGTCAAGATTCTGGAGAGCCTGCTGCCCGCACAGGTTTCGGGCGAGGAGCTCGAGGCTCTGATCGAGCAGGTCATCGCCGAGCTGGGCGCCACGTCCAAGAAGCAGATGGGCCAGGTCATGGGAGCACTCGGCAAGGCCACCGGCGGTAACTTTGATAAGCCTGCCGCGGCAAAGATCGTCGGCGCAAAGCTCGCGTAGGGGCCGAGCGGCATATAGTTGATGTTGAGGGGGCGTGGCCATTGCGGTCGCGCCCCTTCATTTCACGTCACCTTGCTCGCGTGTACGGGTTTTCGCTGACTTGTGCTCAACAAGGGGGGTTGGGTGCTCATTGGGGACAGACTTAAATGAGTACCCAATGAGCGGGCACTCATTTAAGTCTGTCCCCAATGAGTGGGTTAAAGGTTGCGGGTTCTTTACGGGAATGTAGTGTGGGCTGCGGAAACGTGGTTCTTTCCGTACAATAGTGCAACTCGTGTAAACGCAGGGAAGGGACATTCATGGCAGACATGATCGAGATCAAGCATCTCAACAAGTACTTTGGCGACCTGCATGTGCTCAAAGATATCAATCTCACCGTTAAGCGCGGCGAGAAGCTCGTAATGATCGGGCCTTCCGGCTCGGGTAAGTCGACGCTCATCCGTTGCGTCGATTATCTGGAGGAGCCCACGTCGGGCGAGGTCGTCATCGACGGTACGCCGCTCACCAAGAAGAATCACCTGGAGATGGCTCGTAAGTATAGTTCCATGGTGTTTCAGCAGTTCAACCTGTATCCCAACATGACGGTGCTCGGCAACCTGACGCTCGCGCCCATCAAGCTGCAAAAGAAGAGCAAGGAGGAGGCGACCGAGATCGCCATCGCCGCACTCAAGCGCGTCGGCATGGCTCATAAGGCCGGCGAGTATCCGCAGAATCTCTCGGGTGGTCAGCAACAGCGCATCGCCATCGCCCGTGCTCTGTGCACCAAGCAGCCCATCATCCTGTTTGACGAGCCGACCTCGGCGCTCGACCCCGAGATGGTCCAGGAGGTTCTGGACGTTATGATTGAGCTCGCGCAGGAGGACATCACCATGATCTGCGTGACGCACGAGATGGGCTTTGCGCGCCAGGTGGCCGACCGCGTCATCTTTATGGAGGACGGCCGCATTCTGGAGGAGGGCACGCCCGAGCACTTCTTCGATAACCCCGAGAACCCGCGCTGCCGCGAGTTTCTGTCCAAGATTTTGCACTAGGCGCGGTGATGGACATGACGGATATGACGAGGGCGGCCGTGTCGCGCCGTCACTTTTTGAAGCTGGCGGGCGCCGGTATGCTTGCGCTGACGGGGACCGCGCTTACCGGTTGCGGCACCTCCACCAGCGGCGAGGGCTCCGACAAGGGGTCCAAGCTTGCGGCCATCAAGTCGCGTGGCCATCTGAATGCCGGCGTTAAGAAGGACGTTCCCGGCTATGGCTATTACGACACCGCTAAGGGCCGCTTTGAGGGCATGGAAGTCGATTTGTGCTACCAGATCGCCGCTGCCGTCTTTGGCGTGAGCTACAAGGAAGCCCGCGCCCAGGAGCTCGTCGAGTTTACCGACGTGACGCCCAAGACGCGCGGCCCACTGATCGATAACGGCCAACTCGACGTGGTCGCGGCGACCTACACCATCACCGACGAGCGCAAGAAGAGCTGGGATTTCTCGACGCCGTACCGCACCGACTACGTGGGACTCATGGTCAAGAAGCGTTCGGGCTTTACCTCGATTGAGGACCTGGACGGCAAGGTTATTGGCGTGAGCCAGGGTGCCACCACGCAGGGCCTGATCGAGCAGATGATCAAGGACAACGGCTTTAGCTGCAAGCCCGAGTTTAGGGCCTTTAGCGGCTATCCCATCATCAAGAGTTCGCTCGACGCCGGCAATATCGACGTCTTTGCCATGGACCGCTCCACGCTGGCCGGTTACATGAACGAGACCGTTGAGCTGCTGCAGCCCGAGGTCAAGTTTGGCGAGCAGGGCTACGGCGTGGCGACCAAGAAGGGTTGCGACCTTTCGGCCGTGGTCGATCAGGTGGTTTGCGATCGCCTGGCCGATGGCTGGCTCGACCAAGAGGTCAAGACCTGGGGTCTTGTATAGGCGCATCGTCCAAGGAAGGAATCAAATGCTCGAAGGATTATTTGACGCCGACCGTTGGTCGACGACATTTCAAAACATGGGGCCCTTCTGGGAGGGCTTTGGCGTGACGCTGCAAGTGGTCGTTGCCGGTCTGCTGCTGTCGCTGGTGCTGGGCACGCTGCTGGGCGTGTTCTCTACCACTCGCTCGCGTGTACTGCGCGCCATAAGCCGCGTGTATGTGGAGTTTTACCAGAACACTCCGTTGCCCGTGCAGGTGCTCTTTATGTACATGGCCGGTCCGCAGTTTTTGCAGGCCATAACCGGTGCCGACCAGCCGGTGCGCATCGCGCCGTTCGTGCTGGGCTTCTTGGGTGTGGGCCTGTATCACGCGGCCTACATCTCGGAGGTCATCCGCACTGGTATCGAGGCGGTTCCGCGCGGTCAGATGGAGGCGGCCCAGAGCCAGGGCTTCACCCGTGCGCAGGCGTACTGGTACATCGTGCTGCCCCAGACGTTCAAGATCATTCTGCCGCCGCTGTGTAACCAGGCGCTCAACCTGGTCAAGAACACGTCGGTGCTGGCGCTTGTGGCCGGCGGCGACCTTATGTACCGTTCCGACAACTTTGTGAGTCTGTACGGTTACCTGCAGGGATACATCGTCTGCTGCCTTATGTACTTCATCATCTGCTTTCCGCTCGCCATGCTGGTACAGTGGCTCGAGCGCCGCTCCAAGGAGCGTCCGCGCGGCGTGAGCCTGGCCGAGCTGGGGCTCGACAACGTAGAGGAGGCCTAGCGCATGGAAATCTTCAACGCGACCAACCTGCTCTACATTTGGGGCGGCTTTGTTAAGACAATCGAGATCTCGGCGCTGTCGATCTTTTTCTCGCTCATCTTTGGCACGGTGCTGGCGCTCGTTAAAAGCTATGCGCCCCGCCCGTTCCGTATTTTGGTGAGCGCCTATATCGAGCTGTTCCGTTGCACGCCGAACCTGCTGTGGATTCTGTTTATCTACTTTACGGTGCAGGGTTTGGACATTGTGATTTCGACCATCGCCTTTACGCTGTTTACCAGCGCTGTTATGGCCGAGATTGTGCGCGGCGGTCTCAACTCGATTCCGCGCGGCCAGTTTGAGGCAGCGCAGAGCCAGGGCTTCGGCTTCTTTGCCACCATGCGCTACATCATTCTGCCGCAGACGTTTAAGACGATCATTCCGGCACTGTTTAGCCAGTGCACGACCGTCATCAAGGACAGCTCGTATCTTTCGGGTATTAACGTGGCCGAGCTCATGTACACGGCAAATGTCGTGATGGCCCACGCGATCGACCTGTCGCAGGTGCTTATGCTCTACGGCCTGGTGTTTGCGATGTACTTTGTGCTCAACTTTGGTATCTCGCTGCTGGTGAGGGCGTATCAGCGCCGTATCGTGGCAGCGTAGTCCTGCTTCCCCAAGCACGGCACCTTGCCCCTCAATCGTCGCTTGCGTACATTTAGTACGCGGCGCTCCTCTTTCGGGGCAATCTGCCGCACTTGGGAAACCAGGACCGGCGTAAGTGACAAAATGGGAAACAGAGACTGCCTTTTTCTCATTTGTTAGAAAGGAATCGCGATGAGCGATCTGGAGAATAAGAAGAATCCTGTGGTCATTACCATCGCGCGCGACTTTGGCGCCGAGGGCCACGAGATTGGTCGCATGCTTGCCGACGAGTTGGGGATTCCGCTGTATGACAACGAGCTGCTGGTGCGTGCGTCGCTGCGCGCGGGCGAGTCGCTCGATAAGATGGCCGCCTACGACGAGCGTCTGGCTGTGGAGAACATGGCGTTTCTGCCCGACCGTTACGATGCGCGTTCGTACTCGGACAAGTTGTTCCAAAAGATGAGCCAGGTGATTTTGGATCTGGGCGAGACCGAGAGCTGCATTATCGAAGGCCGTCTGTCCGATTACCTGCTGCGTAACAACCCCAATCACATTGCCGTGTTGGTGACCGCACCCTTTGAGGACCGCGTCGAGATTGTGCGCAAGAAGCGTGGCCTTAACAAAAAGAAGGGCGCCAAGCTGGTCAAGCAGCAGCAGAAGGCGCGTGAGGCTTTTTACAAGCGCTATAGCGCCGGAAAGTGGAAGATGACGAGCGGTAAAGACATCGTCGTCAACCGCGCCAAGCTGGGACGCGAGGGCTGTAAAGACGTCATCGCCGCTGCCTACCGCTACAAGGTGGCTCAGCTCGAAGGCTAACCGACCAAAAACCACCACAAGGGGGACAGGCACCTTTGTGGTGGTTTTTGTTTTAGGCGGAGGGGAAGGCCTTGGTGAGACCGGCGCGCGTCTGCGTGTCGGTCTTTTGGTAGATAGAGCTCAGGTGGCGCTGCACCATGCGCATCGAGATACCGAGCTCCTCGGCGACCTGCTTGAGCGGGCGTTCATCCTGGGTCACGGCTATGAGCACGTCGACTTCGCGCGGGGTGAGAGCGTGGTTGGCGATGAAGGCCTGGCGTTGCTCCTCGATGGTGGGGGCGGCGAGTGCTTCTTCTGCCAGCTGCTCGCGCTCCTGCTCGGTTTGGGGCAGGCGGAACAGGCCCGCGGTTACAAACGCCACACTCGCCGCCACAAGCAGCATGAGCGCACCGATCATGATGAGGGCAACGTTGCCCGAGGTCACGAGGGCAAGCGAGATGCCCGATGTAGTGAATGCACATACATTGTTGGCGGCGCGCCCCATGCCGGCCCAGAGGGCGGGTGCATGCATGCGCGGTGCCAGCTGTGTAAAGGTGGCGGTAAAGAACGTGACAAAAAAGCCCGAGCTCAGGTAAAAGACGACAAGGCCTAGGTTGGGATCGGCGCCGGCTTCCACGGCCAAGATCGAGATGGTGGAAAGTGCCGTGACGCCGAGCATGATGAGACCCATGTAGCGACGTTCGGCAAGATCAAAGATAAGACCGGCGGCAAGGCCGCTTGCCGCCAAAAAGAGGCGCGGCCAAGTCTGCACGGCAATGGTGCCGTGGGCGTTGGAGAGCGTGACCACGTTGTCGAGGGTCGAGAACAAGCAGGCAAGAATCATGACGAGCGCGATGCTCCAACATGCCTGCTTGGCGAGGGCGCGTGAGGGCTCGGCAAAGGGGTTGACGGTGGGATTGGGACTCTCGGCAGCCTTTAGGGGAACGACGCTGAGGGCGGATATGGCGATAGTCGCTGCGCCAAGGACGATGAGCTCTGCGATACCGCCGCAATTGAGCAGGTTGACGGCGAACTGCATCAGGATGCCCGCGGCATAGGCTGCTCCCGCACCGGTGGCGAGCTTGGGATCGTCTTGGAATGCCGTCGCGAAGGCGTGGTGAGCGGCGGCACCCAGCAGGCCGAGTCCAAGGAATGCCACGCAGCCCAGAATTTCGAGGACAAGCGGGGCCGTAGGGAACTGAATTTGGGTCAAGCCCACGATGACGATAGGGACGGCGGCGGCGTTGACGGCTGCCAGTGAGTGGCCTTTGCGCCGTGCGAGCCCGAGCAGCGGCGCGTACCCGATAAAGCCGAGCACGCTCGCACCCAGAATAAAGCCCTGTGCGATTACAACGCGTTCGGCACCGGCGAGCAGCCCGACGTTGACGTCGAAACGAAACTCGGCGGCAAGGAAGGCGAAGGTGAAGAGCGCGAGTGCCAGAAGCGCGTTGATTTTAGGCCTGCTCAGGTTCAAGGACGGTCCTTTGGGTGGACGAATAATCGTGTCCTCGATTGTAGCGTCCCTGGGACGAGTGTAGCGATGGCGAAGTCATATTGGATTAAACCGCAGGTAGCAATAGGGGTTCGTATCTACGAACCTAGGCATATGGAATCGCTGGTCGCACCTTGGTGGTACAGGACCACCACAAAGGGGACAGGCACCTTTGTGGTGGTGTAGTCCTTCGACCAAGGAGGCCGTTATGTACGGAAGCCACTTCGATAAGCAAACTCAGCGTGAGTGCACCTGCTCGCTGGTTCATGGTTCCTGGCGTTGTGTGGGTGCCAAAATAGCTTGCGCCGGCGCGTGTGCGCTTATGGTTGGCCAGTTGCTGCTGCCGAGCGTGGCGCTGGCGACGGAATGCGCCAATCCCGCCGCTGGGACGGATGAGGTTGCCGAGGTTCCGGTAACGCTGACGGTTGCGGAGGATACGGCGGCTCCGGCGCCGGTACCGGTGACTCCGGCTGCGCCGATGACTGACGCGGCTCCGGCGGCACCGTCCACGGCAGAAGCTCAGCAAGATCAGCAGGACGCATCAGCGGCAACGGTGAACGATACGGTTGCTGCCAACCAAGATGGCTCTCTTGGGGGCATCGACAGCTCGTCGGCAAACAACGCCATCATGCCCTGTGGCGTGACCGATGTGACAGGCGGGAGCGGCGTTAAGGTCAACACGACCGTGGTCCCCCACTATACGGACTGCGCGTTTCCGAGCAACGTCACACTCGAAAAGGGCCAGTCGTATACCTATGATTTTTCCGATGTTGAGGGCGGCATGCCGGATGAGCCGCTCTGCGAACTTGTCGAAACCAAGTACTACCGGGCCGATGCTGCTTCGGGCACCCTGGCTGAAGTCCAGGACGCATCTATGTCCGATGTGACGGCCCGCTTTGAGCCTGTTGGCGATCACATGAGGCTGACGCTGACCTTTACGGGTGGCGCGGCAGGCGGCTCGTATCGACTCACGCGCAATGAAGCTCTCTATATTGGCGCGGCACTGGAGTATACCGGAACTGACTATGAAGGCAGCTCGACTATCCTCAACGAAACCAGGTACGATTATTACCTTCGCTACGCCATCAATAGCGAAATTACGCTCGTTGCGTCAGAAAACGAAGCCCTCGAGATTTTGAACGTCAACGATGTGAAAACCGACTATGCGCCCGGCGAGGCGCCGCGTGCGACCGCGACGATTCCTGCCGCCGATGCCGACAAGTATGAGATCGCCTATGAGTGCTGGGAAGAGATGGATGGCAGCGACCCTGCGGAGCTTACGCCCGTTGCCTTCTGGTATTCCGACCCCGCTAAGTATCCGACGGGCGCGAGGAGGATCGAGCGCTTCGAAGAGGGCAAGTTCTACATGTATTCCGTTGAGCTGAGGCTCAAGGGCGACAATACCGTGGCTGATGACTGCAATATGAACGTCAACGGTCATTGGGTACACCACATTAAGACCGTCAACGGCGTCTTTGCGCCCAATGCTGACAATATGCTGTGTGAGCAACCAATCGACGAATGGCGTGCCATCGACGTTATTGAGATCAACGGCGCCACGACCACCTTCAAGGCGGGCGACAGGCCGGTCTTTACGGCGGGTACTCCGGTGGATTCGAGCTCTGTCCTTCAGTGTGAGTTCTGGACGGGGAGCGACGGCAGTGAGGTGAATTCCATCGAGTTTTGGGACCAGCACATCACCAACCATATTGACGCGTTTAAGCCCGGTGTGACCTATCGTTACGGCCTGTACTTTAAGCCGGCGCGTGGCTTCTACTTTACGCCCAATACCAAGCTGAAGATCAATGGGGTTGAGTGTGGCTATCAGGTGGGCGAGGCAAGTGAGGTTGATCCCGAGAGCGGTTGGATTTACACCCTGTGGCTGAACACCAATCTGACGTTTACGCCTGAGACTACACCTACTCCCGATCCGCAGCCCACGCCGGATCCCAACCCAACGCCGCAGCCTGAGACTAAGCCCGAGGCCAAACCCGCGACCAAGCCGACCGCGACCAAGACGGTTGAGAAAGCCACGCCGGCCAAGAAGTCCGATACCGCTCTAGTCGCCACAGGCGACACCACCGCGATGACGGCCACCGCCCTAGGCATCGCCGGCGCAACCGTTGCCGCGGCCGGCATCGCCGCAACCAAGCGCCGCAAGCGCTAGGTTTTGGTGGCAGCGCCCGTCCTTGGCTTTATCAAGATCTCAATCTGTAACACCTGGCTGCCCAAAACGGCCCTAGATGTTACAGATTTAGACGAACCGAATGGCCGCTAACCTAACGTCTTGATCTGTAACACGTAGCGGGGAATTTGGTCTCTAACTGTTACAGATTGAGATGAACAGGCGGATGTTCGCACAATATCTTGATCTGTAACAACTACGAGGCTCAACAGGTCCTAACTGTTACAGATCGAGACAAAACGATCGACCAGGCCCCAAACTACCACAAAGGTGCCTGTCCCCATCGTGGTGGTCTGGCGGCCGGTATAGAAAAAGTCCCCGCCGGGCGCGTGCTCGACGGGGACTTTGCCGTTTGGTGGCTAGCGCTGCAGGTGATTACTCGCCCAGCAGGCTCTTGGTGATCGAAGCGGCGGCCTTCTTGCCGGCGCCCATCGCCAGAATGACCGTAGCGGCACCGGTGACGATGTCGCCGCCGGCCCAGATGCGGGGATCGGTGGTCTGGCCGGTCTCCTCGTCGGCGACGATGTAGCCCCACTTGTTGAGCTCCATCTTGCCGCCGATCTTGGCAGCGAAGGGGTTGGCGTTGGTGCCGATAGCCGAGATCGCGACGTCGCAGGGGATCTCCTCGATGGCGCCCTCGATGGGCACCGGGCGACGGCGGCCGGACTCGTCGGGCTCGCCGAGCTCCATCTTCTGGACCTTGACGGCGCACACGGAGCCGTCCTCGCCAGCGACAAACTCGAGCGGGGAGACGAGCGGCAGAACCTCGACGCCCTCGGCCTTGGCATGGTGCAGCTCGGCGCGACGGCAGGGCATCTCGTCCTCGGTACGACGGTAGGCGATGATGGCGTGCTCGGCGCCCAGACGCTTGGCGGTACGGACGGCGTCCATAGCCACGTTGCCGCCACCAAAGACGACGACGTTCTTGCCGTGCTTGGTGGGGGTGTCGTACTCGGGGAACTTGTTGGCCTTCATCAGGTTCACGCGGGTGAGGTACTCGTTCGCGAAGAAGACGTTGGACAGGTTCTCGCCGGGGACGTTGAGGAACTTGGGCAGGCCAGCGCCGGTCGCCACGTAGATGGCGTCGAAGCCCTGCTCGAACAGCTCCTCGGCCGTGGCCATGTTGCCCACGACGGAGTTGTACTCAAACTTGACGCCCATGTCCTCCAGGCCGTCGATCTCGCGCTTGACGACCGCCTTGGGCAGACGGAACTCGGGGATGCCGTAGACCAGCACGCCGCCGCCGGTGAAGAATGCCTCAAAGACGGTGACGTCAAAACCGTTACGGGCGAGCTCGCCGGCGCAGGTGATGCCGGACGGGCCGGAGCCGACGACGGCGACCTTCTTGCCGTTCTTGGGGGCCATCTTGGGCGTGGAGGCGAGCTCGGGGCGATCGCCCAAGAAGCGCTCGAGCTGGCCGATGGCCACAGGCTCGGACTTCTTACCACGGATGCACTTGCCCTCGCACTGGTTCTCCTGCGGGCAGACGCGGCCGCAGATGGCGGGAAGCATGGAGTCCTCGCGGATGGTATCGAGAGCGCCGCCGAAGTCCTTCTCGCGGATCTGCTCGATAAAGCGGGGGATGTTGATGTTGACGGGGCAGCCCTCAACACAGAACGGCTTCTTGCAGTTGAGGCAGCGCTCGGCCTCGGCCAGCGCCATCTCCTCGGTGAAGCCCTTGTCGACGGGGCGGAAGTCGCAGGCGCGCTCGGCAGCCGGCTCCTCGTTATCGGGGGTGCGGGGCGACTTCATATCGGCAACGAAACGACCGTTAACTAGTGGCATGCGCAGCTCTTTTCCTCATAGGCCTTGAGGGACGCGCCCTCTTCGGAACGGTAAGCGGCCTGGCGGGCACGAAGGTCATCCCAGTCGACCAGGGTGGCATCGAAGTCGGGGCCGTCGACGCAAGCGAACTTGGTCACGCCGCCCACCTCGACGCGGCAGCAGCCGCACATACCGGTGCCGTCAACCATGATGGGGTTGAGCGACGCGGTGATGGGGGTGTCGTACTTCTGGGCGGTGAGGGTCGAGAACTTCATCATCGGAACGGGGCCGACGCAGAAGACCTGGCTCACGGCCTTGTCCTGCAGCAGACGCTCCAGCGGAGCGGTGACAACGCCCTGCTCGCCGTAGGAACCGTCGTCAGTGGTGATGTGGATGTGGTCCTCGTCGAGGAGTTCGCGGAACTGGTCCTCCATGAGCAGGAGGTCCTTGGTGCGGGCGCCCATGATGGCGTGCACCTCGTGGCCGGTCTCGACCAGGTGCTTGGCGACCGGGAAGGCAATTGCCAGGCCGACGCCGCCGCCAATGACGGCGCAGGGGCCCTCAGCCATCTCGGTGGGAACGCCCAGCGGGCCCACGACGTCGCGCAGCGACTCGCCGGCCTCGTAGGTGGAAAGCATTTCGGTGGTCTTGCCGATCACCATGAAGATGAACTCGACCCAGCCCTCGTCACCGTTCCAGCCGGCCAGGGTAAACGGGACACGCTCGCCCGTCTCATTGGCGCGAACCATGAGGAACTGTCCAGCGTGCGCATGCTTGGCGATTGCGGGCGCCTCGATGCGGAACTTGAACACCTTCTCCGAGAACTGCGTCTTCTCCAGGATCTTATACATAGAACCCCTCTCTTGTTAGGGCGACCGAACCGTGCCTCCACGGAAATGGACGGTAGCCCGAATAAAACCGTACGCGCACAGGCGCTGTGCAGACATACGGTGCAAATTATACCCTCATGGACATGTCGCTTACGTGTATCTTCGGCGGTTGGGAGCAGGGTTTATCCACTTTGGCCTACCAAATAGGGGCAGGTTTATTTTGGTCGGTTTTATCGGGTAAAACGGCAAAGGGGGCCGGCCTCGGGTTGTGATGAGGCCGGCCCCCTTTGGGGCGCTATGTGTGTAAGTCGGCGCGCGGTTGATTGCGATGCCGCAACTGAGGTGTTTCCGCAGATAAAACCTGCCAAAATAAACATCCCTAAATGGTAGGTTTTAGTGCTTGCCGTTGGCGGAGGCGGAGCCGTTTACGTGATCGCGGGCGTAGATCACGCCGTGGACGATGGCCAGACCGGCGGCATCTGCGGCGCGGGTGCAGGTGTCCTGGAAATCCTCGGCCTCGCGGGCGCGTAGCTGCTTGAGCACGTAGTCGGCGACAGCCATCTTGCCGGGAGGGTTGCCGATGCCGGTGCGGATGCGGCTGAAGTCGCGGCTGCCCATCTTGTCGATGATGGAACGCAGCCCGTTGTGGCCAGCATGGCCGCCGCCCACCTTAACGCGTACGTCGCCGGCGGGAATATCGAGCTCGTCGTGGATTACGAGCAGCTCCTCGGCCTTGATCTTGTACTCGCGGCAGAGCTTGGAGATGGGGCCGCCCGAGGTATTCATGTACGACTGCGGCTTGACCAGCACAATCTGGCGCTTGCCGCCCTCTTCCTCGGGGTCGTTGATGTTGATGAGCGCGACCTCGGCGCCGGCCTGGTTTTTCCAGTACGTGACGCCGGCCTGACGGGCCAGCTCGTCGATTGCCTTAAAGCCGGCGTTGTGGCGGGTCTCGGCATATTCCTCGCCCGGGTTGCCAAGTCCGGCAACCATGCGAATCTTAAGCGGCTGCGCAGCTGCCATGTCTGTCCTTTCGTCGATTTGTCGCCTGTTATGGTGAGCGACCCTGTTGCCGCTGTCAAATGGAGGGCGATTGGGGTTATTTGGGGGCGTTTGGGCGGTCGTCAAAAGCCGAGGTGGACAGTTAGTTCAGATACGTATAAATCTTGGGCCACAGAATTGCCTAATTCGATGCCGCGGCGCTGTATTGGCGCTTCAGTTAGTCCATATGACGCTGTTTTGAAGTCTACCCGGCCTTCAAATAGGACGAATGGTATAGAGATGACTGCAAAATAGCCTAATTCAGTGTGTCTATTTATACGTATCTGAACTAACTGTCCAGCCCTGCTCGACGGCGCACGGGTGATTCGCCGTTTAGACCGGCGCAAGGCCGATTCCGGCCCGCAGGGCGTTGAGCCAAGCGGTCTGACGCTTGCGATAGCCCTTGATACGGTATCGGAATCGGACTCCCGCGAGTCGATGCATCGTTTGGGCGAAGGCTTCGAGTGCAACAAGGTCTTTCATTTGGTCGCGATTGATAACCAGGACGTGGATGCCCATTGCCTTGAGGCCATTATTTCGATTGCCATCGTGGATGCGAGCGTTTTGAAGCTCATGCCCAATTCCGTTGTATTCGTTGTCGACTCCGGCGGCCGGGCAATATAGGTCGCAGATGGCGTAAGGGATGCCGGAGGACATGTTGACCGCAAGAGTGTCGAAGTCGATTCGATAGTTGAGTAGCAGGCCTCCCATGGGCAGGCTGCAACATCCGAATCCGCCAAAGCGCATGGGCGCTCCGAGAACGGCAAACATTAGGGATTCGGCTGGGGATGCAGATCCGGGTCGGGCGAGATTGACTGCCGTGCGAAACGAGGTATATGAGCTACTTTTGGCGAAGCGTGCGACCGCCTCGAGCTCTTCGATAGTTGTGGCGGGCTCGCATTTGTAGTGTGCCTGTTCGTAGCGGGTCTCGTTCTGTTGTTCGGTCGCCGACTGGTCGCCCAGGCAATCAAGATCGCTCGTCGCTGCGCAGTCATCGCCCTTGGGCCAGATGGCGTCATAGGCAATGGGGTATGTTGCCCCGGGGGGAAGGGAGTAGGTTCCGAGCAGTTCCATGAGTAGCATCAAGGTTTTGGCGACTGATTCATTCTTGGAACAAAGCATGGCTGTCATGGCAGGAGACGTAGCGTAGATGTCGGCCTCGACGTGCATAATTGCACCTTCAGGAAGCGGAGCGGAGAGAATATGCTGAAGAAGTCGCTTGTCGGGGCGCCTGTTGTCTTCGTTTGAAACGAGAAGATCGAGCAGTTCGGAATCATCTTCATTCCAGGCGTCGAGTATCGAAAGTGCGCCAAAGTCTATCGCGTCATTGTTGGGAATGCAGCCAGCCAAGGCCTGTGCTTGCTGTTCGCTATCAACGGAGTCCCAGGGTAGGGCAGAGTACGCCCGTCGTGCGCGACGAATTGCGCGGAGGGCGGAGAAATGTGAAATCACGGTCATCATAGCTATAACGTACTAAGTTGGCGGCAGAATGCGACCGCCATACCGTTCTTTTCGCTCAGCGGGGCGCTGCGCGCCATGAACGGCTGGGTGTTATGAAATCGGTGGAATCGGTTGAGGGGATTGTAGGAAATTGAGCTCTGCCGCGAAGGTTGACGATAGCTACTGGACAGTTAGTTCAGATACGTATAAGACGGCGGGCGTTCGAGGCGTTTCTAAGGGCTTTCGAGGGCGATTTGAGGGTAAATATGCGGCGGTCGTACTCGAAAGCGATGAGCTTTGGGCAGTATGGCGTTCGCCGGGGAGCTCAGAAGGCTCAGAACGGCCTTTGGAGCTTTAAAAAAATACGTATCTGAACTAATTGTCCAGGGAAGGTTGTCGAGGGGTAGAAAAAGGGTCGGAAGCGAGCTTCCGACCCTTTAAAAACACCAAAGATGATGAGATGCACGCTGGATTACAGCGCGAAGTCGCCGCCGACGAGCGTGGAGACGGGCTCCTCGTGGTAAACGGCGGAGATGGCCTGAGCGAACTCTTCGGCGACCGAGATGGTCTTGATCTTGCCGCCGACCTCGACGGGGATGGCATCGGTGACGACGCACTCGACGATGGGGGCATCGTTCAGGCGCTCGATGGCCGGACCGGAGAAGATGCCGTGGGTGGCGCAGACGTAGATGTCGCCAGCGCCCATAGCCTTGAGCTCCTTGACGTTGGCGCACAGGGTGCCAGCGGTGTCGATCATGTCGTCGTTGATGATGCAGGTCTTACCCTTGATGTCACCGATGATGCCCATGACCTCGGCGGCGTTGTGGCGCGGACGGCCCTTGTGGGCGATGGCCAGGTCGCAGCCGAGCATGTCGGACAGCTTCTTGGCGGCCTTGGCACGACCCACGTCGGGGGAGACGACAACCAGGTTATCGGTGTCGAAGTGCATGTCGTTGTAGTACTGGCCAAACAGAGGCAGTGCGGACAGGTGGTTAACCGGGATATCAAAGAAGCCCTGGATCTGGCCCTGGTGCAGGTCGAGGGTGATGATGCGGTTGACGCCGGCGCGCTCGAGCAGGTTGGCGACGAGGCGGGCGGTGATGGGCTCACGCGGGCCGGCCTTGCGGTCCTGGCGGGCATAGCCGTAGTGGGTGATAACGGCGGTGATGGAGCGGGCGGATGCGCGCTTGGCAGCGTCGGTGGCGATGAGCAGCTCCATGAGCATGTCGTTGACGTTGCCGCCGGCCACGGACTGAATCAGGAAGACGTCGGCGCCGCGGACGGTCTCGTCGTAGCGGGCGTAAATCTCACCATTGGCGAACTGCTTTAGCGTAAGGCCCGAAAGCTCGACCCCAAGGTACTCAGCGATCTTCTGAGCGAGGGGACGGTTGGAGGAACCGGAATACACGCGGATGGACTTGCGCATATTCTCCGACTTCTCGGGATCATTAATCGGCATTACCCTTCTCCTTTATATCGAATGCCATATAGATGCCTTGTTGCATTGTAACCGCGCGACGGGGTTAATCGGGTCTTGATAACGTCTTTACCGTCAACGGACACGAACCGACCACTCATCCGGTTGCGCAGGTCACGATAGAAAAAGGAGCCGCCCCCATGGGAACAGCTCCTTAGATGCTTGATAAAACGTTATACCTCGTCGTCCTCGTGCAGGCGGCGGCGATAATCGGCGGCCCAGCCCTCAATATTTACCTGACGGGCGCGGCCCAGTCCGAGTGCGTCTGCCGGGACCGGCTCGGTGATGACGGAGCCGGCGGCCACGAGCGCGCCGTCGCCGATCTGGGCGGGTGCGACCATCATGGTGTCGGAGCCGATGAAGGCATCCTTGCCGATGACGGTCTTGTGCTTGTGCACGCCGTCGTAGTTGCAGGTGATGGAGCCAGCGCCCACGTTGACGCCGGAGCCCATGGTGGTGTCGCCGATGTAGGACAGGTGCGGCACCTTGGAGCCCTCGCCGATCGTGGACTTCTTGATCTCCACGTGCGTGCCGGCCTTGGAGCCGTCGAGCATGTGGGTACCCGGGCGCAGGTAGGCGCGCGGGCCGCAGTCGACGCCGTTCTCGATGACGGCCTCGATGGCGATGGTCTCATCGATGATGCAGCCGCTGCCGACGGTGGTGTCGGCGAGGCGGCTGTTGGGGCCGAGCTGGCACTCTTCGCCCACGGTGACGTGACCGATCAGATGCGTCTGCGGCCACACGACGGTGTCGCGGCCGATGGTGGCGTCGGGGCCGATCCAGGCCTGCGTGGGGTCGATGAAGGTGACGCCCTCGGCCATCCAGTGCTCGTTGATGCGGTCGCGCGCGATGGCGGTGAGCTGCGCGAGCTGGATGCGGCTGTTGACGCCCAGGCCGTCGCGGTAGTCGTCGCAGTGGAAGATGGAGACTGCCTGGCCGTGACCCTTGAGGATTTCGAGCATGTCGGGCAGGTAGTACTCGGACTGTGCGTTGTCGTTGCCGATCTCGTTGATGTGGGCGGCAAGCTGCGCGCCGTCGAAGGCGTAGCAGCCGGCGTTGCACTCCAGCAGCGTGGCGGCCTGCTCGGGCGTGCAGTCCTTCTGCTCGATGATGCGCTCGATCTGACCATCGGCGCCCAGCTTGATGCGGCCGTAGCCAAAGGGATCGGGCGGGGTCATGGTCATGACGGTGCAGGCGAGCTCGCCGGTGGCGACGGTCTGCGCGAACTTGGCGACGGTGTCGGCGGTGATGAGCGGCAGGTCGCCGTTGAGCACGACGACGGGGCCTTGCGTGATGCCGCAGGCCTCGAGCGCGACCTTGACGGCGTGACCGGTGCCCAGGCGCTCGGTCTGCTCGACGCACTCGACCTTGGTGGCGCTGTTGGCATAGGCGCCATCGATGAGGGCGCGCATCTCGTCGGCGTGGCTGCCGATGACGACCACGACGCGGCTGCAGCCGGCCTTGATGGTGGCGTCGACGATCCACTGGACCATGGGCTTGCCCAGGATCTTGTGCGAAACCTTGCAGTGGTTCGACTTCATGCGGGTGCCCTCGCCGGCGGCGAGGATAATTGCGGTTGCGTCCATGTGATCTCCTGTTACGTTATAGAGACGTGTGTTTGGAAACGATACACGTGGCAATATGATACCGCAGGCATATGATGAGCGCGTAACGATTGATGCGCGACAGCTGAGGTTTGGGCCGCTGGTGTGGTGTTTGCGCTGCTTGCGGGCGGTGCCGGCAGTGCTTCGGCGTCGGTGATTTGGCGGGAGGGCGGGGATGCCTATGGACAACATACGAGAGGGTTCGGGCGCCGAGCCCGTGGGGGCATTTTCGATGTCGCATCCGGCAGTTCCGGCGCTCTACATGGTGCTGACGTTGGGGCTCACCATGTTCTCGATGCAACCGGTGTTGATCGCGCTGTCGCTTGCGGGTGGGTTGGCGTACGGGTTTGCGACGCGCGGTGCTGCGCGCACGTTGGGGGCGCTTCGCTGGCAGCTGCCAGTGATTTTGATCATCGCGGTGCTCAATCCGCTGCTTAGCGCCTCGGGCTCGACGGAGCTGTTTCGTATTGGCATGCGCGCGGTGTATCTGGAGAGCATGGTTTACGGCCTGTGCATGGGCGGGCTGTTTGTGGCGAGCGTGCTGTGGTTTGAGGCGGCGGCGTCGATGCTCGAATACGACAAGGTGCTCGCACTGTTGGGCAACGCCGCGCCGGTGCTCGCGCTCATGATCTCGATGTGTATGCGGCTTATCCCGCAGTTTTTGCGCCGCGGTCGTACGGTGCTGGCGGTGCAGGATGCGATTGATGTGCCGGGCCGCGCGCCCACCGATCCCGTGC
>UQLB01000012.1 GCA_900541725.1 uncultured Collinsella sp.
TTGAACGTCAGATTGCCGCTTAGGGGCGTTTGCAGCGTCGCGCCGTTACGCGGTTTGGTAAAACCGCGTAACCCTACAGTTCAGTCACGACAACGCTGTTGTAGACCTCGTCCCAGCGATCCATGACCAGGTGGCCGGTCTTGGGATCCATGGCGTTAAGCTTGCCGCAGGTATTGGCGGTCTTGAGCACCGTGACGTCGTCGGCACCAGCAGCAATCGCATGCGCAAAGCCGGCGATGGTCGAGTCGCCGGAACCCGTCGCGTTCACAGCGGCAATCGCGGGCGTCTTGGCGCGGAACGCACGACCCTCATGGAAGCCCACCGAGCCTGCGGCGCCCATCGAGACGACAACCCAGGGAATACCGGCAAAGCGGCCATCGGCGGCAAGCGCCTCGCGCAGGGCATCGACATCATCGGTCGTAAAGGACGTACCCAGCAGGCCGTTGATCTCGGTCAGGTTGGGCTTTACGAGCTCAGGCTTAGCGTCGGACTCCAGCGCGGCCTCCAGCGATGCACCCGAGGTGTCGAGCAGCACCTTGGCGCCCGCCTCCTCGGCGATCTTGACGAGCTCGGCATAGTAGCCGGCATCGACACCACGCGGCAGCGAGCCCGAAAGCGTCACAACGTCCGCCTTCGCTGCGAGCTCGGCAAACTTGGCCGTAAAGGCCTCGAGCTCGGCCGGGGCGATCTGCGGGCCGCTCTCCAAAAGCTCGGTCTGATTACCCTCGTGCAGAATATTCAGGCAAATGCGCGTCTCACCGGCGATGGGCACAAAGTCGTTCTTGACGCCATCGGCATCCATGAGCTCGGCCATATAGGCACCCATGTGTCCGCCGAGCAGACCGGTCGCGAGCACATCGTCGCCCAACTGCAGCAGCACACGGCTCACGTTGAGGCCCTTGCCGCCAGCGGTCTTTTCGGGCGTCACACGGTTCACGTCGTCGATGATCAGCTTGTCGAGCTGATAGCGCGTATCAATCGACGGGTTCATGGTAACGGTCAGAATCATGTTGAACTCCTGTTCCGGGGCGGCATAACCCGCCCCAAACATACGATAACTCGTTAAAGGATCTCGATCTCAAAGCCGCGGGTGACGGTCTCTCCCGGCTTGGCCACCAGGCAGCCACGCTTGTGCTCCAGAATATCGTCCTCGTCGGAGCAGGTGGACAGACCACCCCACGGTTCAACAGCCACAAAGTCGCCCTCGGGCTTGCTCCATACAATCAGGTACGGCATATCGGGGAACGTCAGGCGCACGCCCTTGTCCTCGGTTTTCTTGGTCAACGTAACCACGCGGCTCTCGAGCACGTCAAAGATGGTCTCCGCGAAGTCGAAGAGTTCGTGGGTAAGCGGCAGGTCATGGCCGATCATGGGGTTCTTGCTGCGATGCTCAACATCAATCAGGCCCGTCGAGGGAACGGCAGTACAGAGCTCGGCGACCTCGCGCTGCTCAAAACGGAGCTCGTAGTCGTCATAGGACTCGCCCTCGTCAAGCGGGCACTTAAAGCCAGGGTGACCGCCCACAAAGAACGGCATGTCCTCGGTGCCCTCATTGGTCACCTCGTACGACACGGCCACCTTTTCCGCATCGATCGTGTAACGAGCAACGATCTTAAACGGATACGGGTACTGCTCGAGCAACTCGGCATGGTCGGCAGAGCTTAGGCTCAGCGCGACCATGTTGTCGCCCTGCTCCTCGAGCTTCCACTCCTGTTTGCGAGCAAAGCCGTGACGGGCAAGCTTGACCTCGCGGCCGCCCATGGTCATTGCGCGACCGTCACGAAGGCCGCCGCAGATCGGGAAGCAAATAGGTGCCTGGCCCGACCAGACCGCCGGGTCACCCTGCCACAGGTACTCACGGCCGTTGGCCGCAATAGAAGTGAACGATCCGCCAGCCGTGCTCAGTGCCACGCGAATAGAACCGTTATCAAGAACAAACTCCATAGGAGCCTTCCCTTTCTTACGCCAGCCCGCCGAGTCAATGGGCTGATAGAAAACCGGCCCGCGCCCCTCACAGAAACGCGAGCCGTCAACGGACTAGTTAATTACGCCGGAACCCCACTAGTCGTGGTATTCGCCGCGGTCCCACTTCTCGAGGAACTCGTCAAAGAAGTGCGGGTCAGCCTGAGCCTCGGCGTCGGCCTTATTGCAGGCATCGATCTTGGCAATCAGGGCATCGTGCTCGGGGGTCTTCTCGTAGGGCTCCTCCAGGAAGGCAAGCATGATGTCGGCCATCAGGAACTCGCCGGTGATCTTGCCGCCAAAGCCCACGATGTTGGCGTTGAGCTCGCGACGGGCATACAGGGCAGAGGTCATGTCGCGAACCAGGGCGCAACGGGCGCCGGGAACCTTGTTGACGGCGTTGGTGATGCCAATGCCGGTGCCGCACAGGGCCACACCAAAGTCGGCCTTGCCGCTGGCAACAGCCTCGCCCACGGCCTTGCCGTAGATGGGATAGTGCGTACGGGTGTGGCTGTAGGTGCCGCAGTCGAGCACCTTGTAGCCAGCCTGCTCCAGGCGGTCGGCCAGGTAGATCTTCTCGTCCGTAACGATATGGTCGCAACCGATTGCGATGGTCTTCTTCATCAGAACGTCCTTTCGTCTGAATTCACAAGTTGAGATAGAAGTTCGAGTTCTCGGTGGCTCTCGTTAGGCCATCTTGTTGAGCATGTCGACACGGATCTGGTGACGGCCGCCGGCGTACTGGGCGCGCAGGAACTCGCGGGCGATCTTCTTGGCGACCTCGGTGCCCACAACGCCCGGGCCCATGGTGACCATGCGCGAGCCGTTGTGCTCGCGGGTCATGTAGGCGGAACGCTCGTCGGAAATGTTGGCGACGACCATGCCCTTAATCTTGACGGCGGCCATATAGGAGCCGACGCCGTACTTATCGAATGCGAAGCCCTGGGAATCCTTGTGCTCCAGCAAGTCCTTGGCAACGGCGGTCGCGGAATCGACAAAGTCCGCGGCAGGGGTCTCGGAATAGTCAACGACCTCGTGACCGTCGGCGATGAGCATCTCCTTGATGGACTCCTTCATCGACATACCGTCGGCATCGGAAGCGATTACAACCCTCATGACATCCTCCTTGAGAGATACGCAGGTGCGTAGTTTCTGTTTGGAAGTGTTGAATCGCATTCAGGTCCGGGCATCTGAATGTGCGGTTCTTCACTGTTCATGTTTATTTGAACACATTCGAACAGTAACTGCAACAACTATTTGTTTATCTTTGTTCTTTTTTGAACAAATACCGTTCACAGATGATTGCTGACCGTTTGGACCGGGCGCGGACGTAGCGACCATGTGTTCAACAAACAAAAGGGCGGCCGAGAACGTGTCTCGACCGCCCTTCTCACGGTTGATCTTCCAAAGATCGCTTTGCCGCCTACTCAGACTGCCCGCTCTTCTTGGCATGTTTGGACGGACCGCTCAAGAAACGACCCGTCAGATAGTTCGCGGGACCGGAGATATCGATCCCCAGCAGCACGTGTCCTAGCCATAGGAACGCCGCGAGCACCAGTAGAGGAATCACACACGAGGTCACGATCATTACGATGACGCCTTCGATGAGGTCGGTCACCTGCTGCACGATCTCGTCGGTCATCTGCTTGGCACCACTGGTTACCGACGTAACAAGGCTCGATGCCCCATCGGTCAACTGCTCGAGCACGTTTTTGGACTCCTTGGCCTCGGATTTTTTCTTGTTCGATTTTGAGCTGGTCTCGGCTGACCTGTCCGTGGCATCAGCCGTCTTTGCGGCATCGCTCGCCTTTTGCTCAGCTTGCTCAATACTTACGCGATACGTTTCATCGACCTTTTGCGACACCCATACGCTCGCGGGTACGAGCGCCATGCCGATCACGGCAACCACCAGCACGCGTGTCGCCACACGGCGCAGGACGGCGCTCGTGCTCCAGCGTCCGTGAATGCCAAGCGACACCGCGAAGAGTACGAGCGAGAACGGAATCAGGATGCCCAGCCCGACCGACCATAAAATGGTCAGCAGATATTTCTCGAGGTACAGCACGGCAAGCACGATACCCAAGTTACCCGAAAGCTGCGCGAGCTGCTCGGCAACCGGCGTACCCGTATCACCCGGCAGCGCGGTAATACCCGCAGACAGCGCCACGCACGAGGTCGTGAGCGCCAGTACGTTACCTTTCTTTTGATCGATGACCTCGATGGTGGAATCCCAAGTTTTGGTATCGGCGAAATGCGGACGAGCTACAAAGCCCGACAGCAGCGCCAGTACCACGAGCGCAACGATAAAGCCAATCTGCAGCTTTTTGTTTGCGCACACGACATCGGACAGGCTGGGCTGTAGCTCGGTTACCGTCGTATGCTCAGTTATCTGGACAGGACGCCCATGGGCCATCTCATGTGCGTCTCTCTTTTGAATCGATCCGTTGTCCGGCATTTGGATACCTCCTCATTCCGGCCTGTATTGCGGATGGAAGTATACCCACCCAGCGAAAAACCGAACGGGAGGGCGTGCAGAAGCTCCATAACGCTGCTAGTCGAATAGTGCCATTTCAAAACTATGCCGGTTTACTACGATAAAACCGATAGGACCGACCACATTTGCTATTAGTAGAAAATGACAAGCGTTCTACCTGCGGTTTTGATAACGCTGTTCTTTCCATAGTTGAAAGAATGCGATTCATCGTAGTAAACCGGCATAGTTTTGTAACCGACAGGCCGATTCGGCAGCGCAGCAAACCCAATTACTCGTTTTCTTCCGTCCTCAAAGGATCAAATGCATGGCAGGAGTGTCCCAAACTGCCGGCAGATAAGGAACGTCCCCAAGTGCCGGGTAAACAGAAAAAGCCCTGTCGCGGGTTTGCGGCAGAGCTTTTGGAAGGGGACGAGGTTGTGCGGGCTCGTTAGGCGAGCTTGGCCTCGAGCTGGGCGATGCGCTTATAGGCATCGATGGTAAAGCGGGTCTGCTTCTCCAGGATCATAGTGGTCATGAGGGTATCCTGAGCGTGAGCCATGATGAAGGTCATCTCCATCTCGCCACCGCCGGCCTCCTGCGAAAGCAGCTTGGTCTGCGTGTCGTGAGCGCCGATAAGTGCATCGCTGGCATCCTTGTGCAGTTGCTCGGCCTTCTCAAAATCACCCTCGCGAGCAGCATCGAGCGCTGCAAGCAGATCGGTCTGGGCGTCACCTGCGTATGCGACAATCTCGAATCCAACCATCGAGATTTCTTCTTTGGTTGCCATATTGCGTTCCTTTCACATATGAACCAACGGAGAGCATCGCGTCCGGGCATACGCGCTGCGCTGTGTATGACAGAAACAATAACATTCAAACAAAAAGGAACAATGCAAACCGTTATTTCGAGCCGTGAACGGTCTTTTTTCGCCCGTGAACGGTTTCCAAACCATTTCGAACAATATCAAACATGATTAGCGGAAACCCAAACAGGACCGCACCCTAACGCAAATCGCGTACCGTATCGCCCTCCACGAGCACGCCGGGGATCAGCATGTGCTCCACGCCAGACACAACGCCCTCGGCGCCGGCGATCTTGTCGACCGCCCACATGCCGACGCGCCTGTTGTCAAAGCGCACGGTGGCCAGGCGACGATCGGGCACGATGTCGCCCAGACTGTCATCAACACCCACCACACTCACGTCCTCGGGCACGTGCTTTCCGCGCGACTCGAGTCCGCGAATGCAGCCGTAGGCCATGGCGTCGTTAGAAGCATAAATGGCCGTACAGGTCGGATCGTCCGCCAGAGCCTGACCGGCAGCATACCCGCTCTGTGCCGTCCAATCGCCACGAACGAGTCGCGGCGGCTCAATACCATGTGCGTGCAATGTCTCGCGCCAGCCTTCCTCGCGCTGCATGCCCGAAAGCGAGCGCTCGGGACACGAGATGAAATGCACGGTCTTGTGCCCCTGCCTCAGCAAGTACTCGACAACCTGGCGCGAGCAATCGAACTGGTCGTTATCGACCGTTGAACAGAGCGGGTGCTCCAACATCGTAACGAGCACCGTCTGCATGCCGGACAGCGGCTCGAAGGTGCCAAAGTCCGCCGGCATGCGATTCATGATCACGACCATGCCATCCACCGGCAGTGCGCTCATACGCGACGATGCGCTCTCGAGGGTATACGGATGCCCGTCTACCTTAGTGAGGGTGATGGCATAGCCATGTTTGTCGGCCGCGGCGGCAAAGCCCTCCATACGATCGAGGTTGCCGGTACCGGTAATGTTGAACATGGCGACGCCGACGGTCTTAAACTTGCCACGGCGCAGCGATCGACCGGCAAAATTAGGGCGATACCCCAGCTCGCGCATGGCGGCACGCACGCGTTCCTTGGTCTCGGGGCGCACGCTGGGCGAATCGTGCACCGTACGCGAGACTGTCTGCTCCGAGACGCCCGCGAGACGCGCCACGTCCTTAACGGAAACCGATTTTTTAACAGCGGCCATTGGTCGATCTTTCCGTGTCAACGATGCCATTGACGGCATCCTGCGCAGTCATATTAAACGCCTTCAAGTATATCTAACGCCGCCTCTGCAATACGCTTACCACCCAAAACCTACCGTTCACCGACATTTCTGCTTCCCCAAACGGCTTTTGTCGCCCAATTGTTAACGTTGCCATTGTGCAAACACAGAGCCACCGGGCGGCTCAAACGTTTACGCACAAAGAATCGACGGTTCGCAGGCACAGGAACCACCGGTTCGCGTCTTTTTTTGTGTCGCAAAATGGCAACGTCAACATTTTGGCAACAGAACGCCAAAAGCTACCATCGTTGCTAACCCACCGACTCTTAGGAGCATTGCATGGAGCAACTCATCGCCACCATCGAAAAAGGCCAGCCCTTTTTCAACGCGATCGCCCGCAACAAGTACCTCAAGGCGATCCGCGACGGCTTTATCTCCGTCATCCCCATCATCATCTTCTCGTCCATCTTCTGCCTGGTAGCCTCGGTCCCCAACATCTGGGGTTTCTACTGGCCCGATGACATCAACAACGCCCTGTGGAAGTGCTACAACTACTCCATGGGTATCCTGGCCATCGCCTGCGCTGCCACCACAGCCAAGCACTTCGCCGACGCTCAGAACCGCGATCTGCCCAAGAACAACCAGATCAACTTTATCTCCTGCATGTGCGCGGCCATCATCGGCTTCTTGCTCCTTTCGAGCGACACGATCGCCACGGACGCTGCCAGCGGCTTCAACACCACCTACCTTGGTTCCAAGGGCCTGCTGACCGCCTTCATCGCTGCGTTTGTGACCGGCATCATCTACAAGTTCTTCATTAAGCGCAACATCACCGTCAAGATGCCCGAGCAGGTTCCGCCCAACATTTCGCAGACCTTTAAGGACATCATCCCCTTCTCCGTTTGCATCACCGTCTTTTGGGTCTTTGACATCGCCTTCCGCGCTGCTTTTGGCTTCTGCTTTGCCCAGGGCGTCATCCAGATGTTCCAGCCCCTGTTCACCGCTGCCGATGGCTACATCGGCCTCGCTGTGATCTACGGCGCCATGAGCCTGTTCTGGTTCGTGGGCGTCCACGGCCCCTCGATCGTCGAGCCCGCCATCGCCGCCGCCCTCGTTGCCAACATGACCGACAACCTGGCTGCGTTCCAGGCTGGCCAGCACGCTTCCGCTGTCCTGACCCAGGGTGCCCAGTACTTCGTCGTCTGCATGGGCGGCACCGGCGCCACGCTCGTCCTGGTCTTTATGTTCTGCTTCCTGGCCAAGTCTCAGGAGATGCGCGCCGTCGGTAAGGCCGCCATCGTCCCCGTCTGCTTTGCCGTCAACGAGCCGCTGCTGTTCGCCGCGCCCATCGTGCTCAACCCCGTCTTCTTTGTCCCGTTTGTCTTTGCCCCGATCGCCAACATCTGGATCCTCAAGATCTTTATCGACTTCTTGGGCATGAACGGCTTTATGTACACCCTGCCCTGGACCGTCCCCGGCCCCATCGGCACTATCATGGGCCTGGGCTTCCAGCCGCTCGCCTTTGTGATGCTCGCCCTTATCCTGGTCGTCGACTTCGCTCTGTACTATCCGTTCTTCCGCGCCTATGACGCCCAGAAGTGCGCCGAGGAGGCCGAGATCTCCCAGGAGGAGCTCGCCGCCAAGAACGCCGAGAAGGCCGCCAAGCTCAACGATGCGTTCCAGGGCAAGGCTGACGCCAAGAGCGTTGCTACCGGCGCTGCTGCCGAGGCCGTGAAGGCTGACGCCCCCGCCGCTTCTGCAGCACCCGCTGCCGAGGCAACGGCCGCCAGCGATCTCAACGGCAAGCGCGTGCTCGTGCTCTGCCAGGGCGGCGGTACCTCGGGCCTGCTCGCCAACGCGCTGGCCAAGGCCGCCAAGGAGCGCGGCATTGATCTTGAGACCGCTGCCGAGGCCTATGGCAACCACGTGGACATGCTCCCCGACTTCGATCTGGTCGTCCTGGCCCCGCAGGCCGCAAGCTACCTGGCCGACCTGCAGAAGGACTGCGAGCGCGTGGGCAACAAGTGCGTCGCCTGCCGTGGCAAGCAGTATATCGAGCTCTCCCAGAACGGCGATAAGTCTCTCGCCTTCGTCTCCGAGCAGCTTTCGAAGTAAGTAACGCTCAGGGCCAGCCGACCATCCACAGCCGGCTGGCCCTTCGATTTAGACGATTGGATCATCATGTCCGTTAACCCTGCTAGCGTCACCAACCCGCCCGCGCAGTTTCCCGAGGACTTTGTCTTTGGCGGCGCCACCGCTGCCTACCAGGTAGAGGGCGAGACCCGCACCCACGGTAAGGGCAAGGTTGCCTGGGACGACTTCCTGGAGGCCCAGGGGCGCTTCTCCCCCGATCCCGCTTCGGACTTCTACAACCAGTACCCCGTCGACTTGGAGCTGTGCGAGGAGTTCGGTATCAACGGCATCCGCCTCTCCATCGCCTGGAGCCGCATCTTCCCCAACGGTACCGGCGAAATCAACCCCGAGGGTGTCCAGTTCTACCACGACCTCTTCGCCGAGTGCCACAAGCACCACGTTGAGCCGTTTGTCACGCTGCATCACTTCGATACGCCGCTTCCCCTCTTTGAGAAGGGCGACTTCCTCAACCGCGAGACCATCGACGCCTTTGTGGACTTTGCCACCTTCTGCTTTAAGGAGTACGCCGACCAGGTAACCTACTGGTTCACCTTTAACGAGATCTGGGCCGACGCCTCCAACACCTACATTGAGGGCACCTTCCCCGGTGGCGTCAAGGCGCATCTGGCCGAGGCCTTCCAGTGCGAGCACAACATGATGCTCGCCCACGCCAAGGCCGTGCTGGCCTTCCACAACGGCGGCTTTAAGGGCAAGATCGGCGTCATTCAGTCGCTGGAGTTTAAGTATCCGCTCAACGAGAACGACCCCGCCGACATCAAGGCCGCCAACAACGAGCACGTGCTGCAGAACCAGTTTCTGCTCGACGCCACCTTCCGCGGCGACTATGCCCCCGACACCCTCGAGTGCGCCAACCGCCTGGCTGCCGTCTCAGGCGGCACCATCGAGATCCTGGACGAGGACCTCGAGATTATGCGCGAGGCCGCGCTCTACAACGACTACCTGGGCGTTAACAACTACCAGTGCCGTTTCTTGAAGGCTTACGATGGCGAGAACGACCTGCACCACAACGGTACGGGCGAGAAGGGCACCGGCCGCTGGCGCGTTAAGGGTATTGGCGAGCATGTGAACAAGCCTGGTATCCCCACCACCGACTGGGACTGGATCATCTATCCCGAGGGCCTGTTCGATCTGCTCGTCTACATTAAGCAGCGCTACCCCAACTACAAGCAGATCTTCATCACCGAGAACGGCATGGGCTACAAGGACCCCTACAAGGACGGTTTTGTGGACGACCAGCCGCGCATCGACTACATCGAGCAGCACCTGCGCTGGTTGCTCAAGGCCATGGAGGTTGGCGTCAACGTAGGCGGCTACTTCCTGTGGAGCCTGCAGGATCAGTTCTCCTGGACCAATGGCTACAACAAGCGTTACGGCTTCTTCTACGTTGACTTTGAAACCCAGAAGCGCACGCCCAAGGCAAGCGCCTACTGGTATAAGCACGTGGCGCAGACCCGTCGTCTGGACTAGTGACTGGCGGGGTTGCCCGCTCACACAACCTGTCCCCATTTCTCAGCCGGGGGCGGCACGTCACACGGCGCGCCGCCCCCGGTCTTTTTGTTTTTTGGGCTGGTCGGGAGCCGTTTGTCTCGATCTGTAACATCTAGCCGAGTTTTTTGGTCCTAGCTGTTACAGATTGAGACGAACAGGATTGCTCTTTCCGAAGAATCTAAATCTGTAACACGTAGCCCGCTTTTGACCGTCTACCTGTTACAAATCGAGACAAACGGAGTAGGACCTAACCCCGCATGTCCCTAACAGTCGAGCGTTCGACCAGCGTACTCGGCACATGAATCGCCTCGATAGACGAGCTCTCTCCAATCGCCGCCTCAAACGCAAGCTTACCGACACCGCGCAAATCAAATCGCAGCGTCGTCAGTCGATTGTGAGGAACAAGTCCCTCGAGTGCGTCGTCGATACCAACCACGCTCACGTCGTCGGGCACGGACAGGCCCGCGTTCTCGAGCGCGGCGATAACGCCCAGCGCCATCTGGTCATTTGCCGCAAGCACGGCAGTCGGCGCCTGCGACCCGCCGGCAAGCACCTCGGCCGCAATCCGCTCGCCCATGGCGTACCCACTGTCCGCACTCCAATCGCCACGCAGCATCGGAGCGGCATCGACATGAGCACGACCCAGCGTATCGCGCCAACCGGCCTCACGAAAACGCGAGGAAATCGAGTTTTCCGGACCCGCCACAAACCGCATATTCGAGTGACCATGTTCCAGCAGATAATTGGTCAACAGCTCGCACGAACCATACTGGTCGGAGTCGATCGTCGTGCAGCGCGGATGCGCATACATGGACAGGATGACCGTTCGCACTCCCGGCTGGGGAACAAACTCCTCAAAATCGGGAGCCATGCGGTTCATGTTGAGAATCATGCCGTCGACGGGTCGCTCGACCATGCGGCGCGAGGCATCGGCAAGTGTATAGGGCTTGTCGCCGCCCATCTCGATCATAGTGACGGCAAAATCGTGCTCGCGCGCCGCTTGCATGATACCCTCGAGCGTCGCCAGGTTACCGACACGTGTGATGTTGTACATGCACAGGCCAATAGAACGATACGACCCGCCGCGCAACGCCGCTCCAGCAAAATTGGGACGAAAGCCCAGCTCTTCCATGGCGGCCAGCACACGCTTGCGCGTCTTTTCCGTCACGTTGGGCATACCGTTGACCACGCGAGACACAGTCTGGCGGCTCACGCCAGCGAGCGCCGCAACCTCTGCCGCGCTCGCCGAATGACCATTCCTTGTCTGCTGAGCCATGCCTTCCACGCTAACCTGCTTCCCAACTATTCCCCGCGCCCATGGCGCATCGTACATACATCGATAACGTGCTCATGATACCCGAGCCATATACCACAACATGAAAACTTCTGTCAATCAAAACCGCTTACCGAACAAATACAACCGTTCGCGGCTGTTTGAAGTTGTTTTGTTTCTATACATCCCAGCCGGATGTTAACGTGCTCATTGTCAAATGTTCACGTGCTCATTTTGGTTCTAATCATTTTAAGATAGTGTTTATCGGGCTTTTTCACCGCTGAACGCTAACCAGGGAGCCTCCTGAGCGCAAACGCACAATATCGAACAGCGAGACGAGAGGGTGTATGCATATGTCTTTGCTAAACCGCGTACAGCAGCTGCCGAAGGGCTTTGTTTGGGGCGCCGCAACCGCCGCGTACCAAACGGAAGGTTCCACGAAGGTGGCAGGCAAGGGTAAGACCATGTGGGACGATTACCTTGTCGCCCAGGGTCGCTTTTTGCCCGACCCGGCCAGTGATTTCTACAACCGCTACGAGGAGGATATCCGCCTTTCTGCCGAGCATGGACTCAACGCCATCCGTGTGTCCATCGCCTGGACCCGCATCTTCCCCAACGGCGACGATGCCGAGCCCCTCGCCGAGGGCGTTAAGCACTACCACGAGCTGTTCGCCTGCTGCAAAAAGTATGGCGTCGAGCCCTATGTGTCCCTGCATCACTTTGACTCCCCCGCCGCCCTGTTCAACCAGGGCGACTGGCTCAACCGCAAGACCGTCGACGCCTATGTGCGCTATGCCGAGTTCTGCTTCCGCGAGTTCCGCGAGGTCAAGAATTGGTTCACCATCAACGAGCTCATCAGCCTCTCGCACTCCCAATACATCCAAGGCAACTTCCCGCCCAACCATCACTTTGATGTGACGAGCGGCATCCAGAGCCAGCACAACGAGCTCGTTGCCCACGCCCGCGCCGTCAACCTGTATAAGGATCTTGACGAGACCGAGCACCTGGGCGGACGCATTGGCATGGTCAACGTCCTGACGCCGGCATATCCTGCCACAGACTCGCCCGCCGACCAGCACGCCGCCGACCTGTACAACGCCTTCTACACCGACTTCATCATGGACGGCGCCTTCCTGGGTCACTACTCCGCGCGCACCCTCTCACTCATCAACGAGATTCTGCGTGCCAACAACGCCACGCTTACGGTTGAGGACAGCGACATGGAGGAGCTCGCCAAGGCGGCGCCCCGCAACGATATGTTCGGCCTCAACTACTATCAGTCGGCGTTTATCGCCGCCTACGATGGCGAGTCCACCAACAGCTTTAACGGCACCGGAGACAAGGGCACCTCGTGCTTTAAGTTTAAGGGCGTCGGGCAGCAGGTCGATATGCCGGGTATCCCCACCACCGACTGGGATTGGCTCATCTACCCGCAAGGCCTCTACGACACGCTCAAGCACATCAGCGCCACCTATCCCAACCTCCCCGTCATCTATATCACCGAAAACGGCCTGGGCCACAAGGACCCCGAGCCCGACGCAAACGGCATCGTCGCCGATCCCGAGCGCATCGACTTTGTCGACCAGCACATGGAGAAGGTGCTCCGGGCGCGCGCCGAGGGCGTCGACGTCCAGGGCTACTTTATCTGGAGCCTGCAGGACCAGTTCTCGTGGGCCAACGGCTATAACAAGCGCTACGGCCTGTTCTACATCGACTTCGACACGCAAAAACGCTACATCAAGCAGTCGGCACTCTGGTACAAGGAGCTCGCCGACACTATGGCGGACGCGCAGTAGCGCATCGCCTCGCTTTCCCCCGAGAGGAGAGCGGCCCTATGCGATACAAACCCAGCCGCTCCCCTCTCTCCCCCTGGGACCGACCCCGCCTGCACCCGGGCTTTTAGCAAGCGGGAGACCATATAGGTTTTCAACGTCCATGCCATTAAGATTTCATGCAAAGAGGAGCGTGAACTATGGAATCGATCGTTAAGTTCTTGGAGAAAGGTCAGCCGTACTTCGACAAGGTCTCTAAGAACATCTACCTTCAGGCCATTAAAGACGGCTTTTTGGCAGCAATGCCCATCATCCTGTCTTCTTCTGTCTTCCTGCTTATTTCGACCCTGCCGGGCGTTGTCGCCACGGTCGGCGGCTTTACGCTGCCCGACTGGTGGAACGTCGACGTCGTGAACTTCTGCAACAAGGTTTACAACTTCACGATGGGCGTCGTGGGCATCATGGTCGCCGGCACCACCGCAAGCGCGCTGACCGGCTCCAAGAACCGCCGCATGCCTGCCGGCAAGGCCATCAACGCCACGAGCACCATGGTCGCCGCCATGTGCGCTATGCTCATCTTGGCCGTTACCCAGACGAGTGCCAAGATCGACGGCGCCGATGTCTCGGTGTTCTTTACCGACAACATGGGCACCAAGGGCCTACTGAGCTCCTTTGTCGCCGCATTTGCCACGGTCAACATCTATGCCTTCTGCATTAAGCGAGACATCACCATCAAGCTGCCCAAAGAAGTCCCCGGCGCCATCGCCCAGAACTTCCGCGACATCTTCGCCTTCAGCTTCTCCATCCTGTTTGTCGCCGTCATCGACGTTATCTGCCGCACCTGCTTGGCCGTCCCGTTTGCCAACGTCATCTCCACGCTGGTGAGCCCGCTGTTCGCCGCTGCCGATTCCTACGCCGGCCTCGCCCTCATCTGGTTCATGATCCCGCTGTTCTGGTTCATGGGCATCCACGGCCCCTCGGTCGTTAAGCCTGCCCTCAACGCCGCGCTGTTTGGCAACATCACCACCAACCTCGCCACGCTGCAGGCCGGCGGTCACCCCGCCCTCGCCCTGACCGAGAACTTCGGTAACTACATCGGCGAACTCGGCGGCACCGGCGCCACGTTCATTGTCCCGATCATCTTCCTGCTCTTTATGCGCTCCAAGCAGCTCAAGGCCGTCGGCAAAGCCTCTGTCGTACCCGTGATGTTCGCCGTCAACGAGCCGCTGCTGTTCGCCGCGCCCATCATCCTCAACCCGTACTTCCTGATCCCGTTCCTGTTTGCCCCCGTGGCCAACGTCCTCATTGGTAAGTTCTTCATCGACTTTTTGGGCATGAACGGCTTTATCTATGCCATGCCGTGGGCACTCCCCGGACCGATCGGCACCTTCATCGACACCAACTTCCAGCCGATCTCTCTGGTCCTGGTTGTCGTCCTGCTGGTCGTTGACTTCTTGATCTACTACCCGTTCTGCAAGGCCTACGACAACGTCCTGTGCAAGCAGGAGGCCGAGACCCTGGCCGAAGAAGAGGCCGAGGAGACCAAGGCCGTCAAGACCGCTGCCGCCCCCGCCGTTGAGGCTCCTGTTGTCGAGACCGCTTCTGCCACCGAGGCCTCCGCAGCTCCGTCCGCCCTTAAGGGCAAGGATCTGAGGGTTCTGGTTCTGTGCGCTGGCGCCGGCACCTCTGCACTGCTCGCCAACGCGCTTAAGGAAGGCGCCGACGAGCTGGGCATCGACATTACCGCCAACGCCGGTGCCTACGGCAGCCACTACGCCATCATGGACCAGTACAACGTCATCGTCCTGGCTCCGCAGGTTCGCACCTATTACAACGAGATGAAGGCCGACACCGACCGCCTGGGCATCACGCTGCTGTCGCCCAAGGGCAAACAGTACATCGACCTCACTAAGGATCCCAAGGGTGCCGTCGCCTGGATCGAGGAAAACCTCAAGGCATAAGACGCTGACGCCACCTGCCGCTCGCAGACAAAAAATGGCCCGTGCATCGATGCGTGATGCGCGGGCCATTTTGTTTAGACCGCACCCGCCCTCCTGTTCATCTCAATCTGTAACATCTAGCCGAGTTTTTGGATCCTAGCTGTTACAGATCGAGACAAACAGAACGCCCGAGCAGAAATATCTCAATCTGTAATATTTAGCTGAGTTTTTCGGTCCTAACTGTTACAGATTGAGACGAACGGGCCGAAAAACCCTACGCCCGCAGGTCCTTTACGCTGGAACGTTCGACCAACACGCCCGAGACGAGCGTACGGCTTCTGGAGCTCGGGGCTTCCAGACCTGCGACGACCTCGTTAAGCGCACGGACGCCCAGCTCGCGGTGACGGAACTTCACCGACGTCAGAATCGAGTTGGGAATCGTCTTGTAGAGCTCATCGTCGAAGCCGATCACGGACACGTCGTCGGGCACGTTGAGCCCTTTGTCACGTAGAGCCATCATCACGCCGTTTGCCATGCAGTCGTTAGCAGCGAGGACCGCCGTGCAATCGGGTTTATCGGCAAGCACAAGGCCCGCGGCATAGCCACTATCCGCATTCCAATCGCCTTGCAGAGGCTCGGGCGGCTCAATACCACGTGCCTCGAGTGCCGCACGCCAACCTTTCATACGGCACTGGCTCGACAGCGACTCTTTCTTACCCGAAACGAAATACACGTTCTTGTGACCATGATCCAAGAAGTACTCGCACGCCATGCGCGCACCACCCTCTTGATCGTCACTGACGGTAGAGCAGGTAGGATGCTCCATCGGTGTGATAATCACCGTCTTGAGGTCTTTCGGCGCCTCAAAGGTATCAAAGTCATCGACCATCTGACGCAGGTTGAAGATCATGCCATCAACAGGCAGCTGCGACATCCTGCGCGCCGCATCGGCAAGGGTCATCTTCTCCCCTGCGCGCTTCTTAATCATCGTGAGCGCAAAGCCGCGTTCCTCGGCGGCATCGGCGATACCGTCAATCATGTCCACGGCGCCGCCCGACAAGTGGAACATCACCACGCCGATGCACCCGTAACGGCCCAACTTGAGTGAACGCGCGGCAAAGTTCGCCCGGAACCCGAGCGCCTCCATGGCCGCATGGACCTTATCGCGTGTCGACTCTCGCACGCTATCGGGCTCGTTGATCACACGCGAAACCGTCTTGAGAGAAACACCCGCGGCAATCGCCACATCGTTCATCGAGACGTTTTTCTTGTCCATCGTTGCCACTGCTTCTCCAGTCGGTTTTGCATCGCTTGCTTTTTGCGTTCTAGCATACACTACCTGCCTGACTGATAAATCAACCGTTTACCGGACAATATCGACCACTCACCCGTATATCCTTGTTGCTCTTCCAAAAATGTCTTACGTTGTCATTAACGAAATGACAACGTTGTCATTTCGCAATGCCTTCCTTAAACAGGAAGGTTTCCGGGCAGTCCTGACCATCCATCGACGACCAGTTCCATCCACATGCATCGCGCATCAAGCAGCAAAGGAGCTCTATGGACGCCATCGTAAAGATGCTCGAAAAGCATCAACCGTTCTTTGAGAAGATCTCGAGGAATATCTACCTCCAGGCCATCAAGGACGGATTCCTTGGGTGCATGCCCATTGTCCTCACCTCTTCGATCTTTCTGCTCATTGCCACCCTTCCCGGCGTAGTCGGCATCACGCTGCCCCAGCCGCTCATCGACTGGTGCAACAAGCTCTACAACTTCACCATGGGCGTCATGGGCATCATGGTTGCCGGCACCACCGCCAAGAACTTCACGGCATCCATGAACCGTCGCATGCCCGCCGGCAAAGTGCTCAACGACGGTTCCACCATGGTGGCCGCCCAGTGCAGCATGCTGCTGCTCGCAGTCACGCAGTTCACCACCAAGTTCAACGGCTCCGAGCTTTCGGTCTTCGATTGCACCAGCATGGGCACGCGCGGTCTGTTCTCGGCCTATATCGCCGCGTTCATTACCGTGTGGGTCTACAAATTCTGCGTCTCGCGCGATCTGACCATTAAGCTGCCCAAGGAGGTCCCGGGCGCCATCGCTCAGAACTTCCGCGACATCATCCCCTTTGGCGGCGCCGTCATTATCTGCGGCATCATCGATGTCGTCGTGCGCAACCTCATGGGCGTTCCGTTCTCCGAGCTGCTTATCAAACTGCTCTCCCCGCTCTTTACCGCTGCAGAAACCTATCCTGGCCTTATCCTTATCCAGGCAGCCACCGCGTTCTTCTGGTTCATCGGCGTCCACGGCCCCTCGATCGTCCAGCCGGGCATCGACCCCATCCGTCTTGCCAACCAGGCCGAGAACCTGCAGGTTCTGCTGGCCGGTGGCCACCCCGCCCACTCCCTCACCTTTAACATGTCGCTCGTGGGTGAGTTCGGCGGCACCGGCGCCACGTTCATCGTGCCGCTTCTGCTGATTCTCTTTATGAAGTCCAAGCAGCTCAAAGCCGTCGGTAAGGCCTCGATTGTTCCTGTTGCCTTTGCTGTCAACGAGCCGCTGCTCTTTGGCGCGCCGATGATTCTTAACCCCTATATGCTCATCCCCTTTGTTGCCGCCGGCTGCGTCAATGTGAGTGTTGCCAAGTTCTTTATCGATAACGTGGGCATGAACGGCTTCTCCTTCGTGGTGCCTTGGGCCACCCCTGCTCCCATCGGCATCTTCATCACCACGAACTTCCAGCTTATCGCCCTGGTGTTTGTCGCGATCATCATCTTGCTGGACGCAATCATCTACCTGCCGTTCTTGAAGGCATACGATAAGCTGCTCTGCGACCAGGAGGCCGAGCGCGCCGCCGAGCTGGGTCTTGAGTCCGATGGTGCCGCTTCCATCGCCGCCAACGCCCCTGCGCCCGCTGTCGAGCAGGCTACCGCTTCCGTCGAGCCGACCGCCGCTGCCGCCGACAGCAAGCCTGTCGCCGATCAGCCCGAGCCCGCCGCCGACGTATCCGCTAAGAAGGACGTCGATGGCCTGAAGGTCCTCGTCCTGTGCGCCGGCGCCGGCACCTCTGCCATGCTCGCCAACGCCATCAAGGAAGGTGCCGCGCAGACCGGAGAGAACATCGCTTCCTCCGCAGGCGCCTATGGCCAGCACACTGCCATCATGGATCAGTACGACGTTATCGTGCTTGCCCCGCAGGTCCGTAGCTACTACAACGACATGAAGGCCGACACCGATCGCCTGGGCATTAAGCTGCTCGCTCCGCGCGGTAAGGAATATATCGACCTTACTCGCGACCCCGCCGGCGCCATCAAGTGGCTCCGCGAGAACCTCGACTAGTTCCCCCCTCTGTTGGTGCCCGGATCCCCAGTTCGGGCACCTCTCCCTATTCGTATCCCACAGAAAGGATGACTCATGACCAACCCCATGCAGTTCCCCGACGGCTTTGTGTTTGGCGGCGCCACCGCCGCTTACCAGGTTGAGGGCGAGACCCGCACGCACGGCAAGGGCAAAGTGCCCTGGGACGATTTCCTGGCTGCTCAGGGTCGCTTCTCCCCCGATCCCGCAAGCGATTTCTACAACAAGTACCCGGTCGATATCGACCTGTGCCAGCGCTTCGGCATCAACGGTATCCGTGTCTCCATCGCTTGGAGCCGTATCTTCCCCAACGGCACCGGCGAGATTAACCCCGAGGGCGTCGCTTTCTATCACGAGCTCTTTGCCACCTGCAACAAAGCCGGCGTTATCCCCTATGTCACGCTCGATCACTTCGATACGCCCGAGGCCTTTTACCAGAACGGTGGCGAGGGCTTCCTGACGCGCACGACGATCGACGCCTTTGTCGAGTACGCCAAGTTCTGCTTTGCCGAGTTCACCGAGGTCAAACACTGGTTTACCTTTAACGAGATTCCCGCGACCGCCGAGGGCAGCTTTATCGTCGGCAACTGGCCGCACGGCGAGAAGTACCGCCTGGACAAGGCCTTCCAGCTCATGCACAACATGATGGTGGCCCACGCCAAGGCCGTCGTCGCCTTCCATGAGGGCAGCTTTGAGGGCGAGATCGGCATCGTCCAGAACCTGGAGCCCAAGTATCCCCTCGACCCCAACAGCGTTGCCGACTGCGAGGCCGCCCGCATGGCCGACGTCATCAACAACCGCTGGGTGCTCGACGCCACTTTCCGCGGCCACTATGCAGCCGACACCATGGAGGCTGCGACCAAGCTGGCCCATATCGCCGGCGGCGAGCTCGACGTCCGCGACGAGGACATCGCCGCGCTGACCGCCGCGCTCCCCTACAACGATTGCCTGGGCGTCAACACCTACAAGTGCCAGTTCCTGCGTGCCGCCGAGGGCGAAAACGACATCAACCACAATGGCACCGGCGACAAGGGCTCCTCGCGCTGGTTCCTCAAGGGCGTGGGCGAATCATGCGTGCGCGAAGGCGTACCCACCACCGATTGGGACTGGATCATCTATCCCGAGGGCCTCTACGACCTGCTGCTCCGCATTAAAAACGATTACCCCAACTACAAGAAGATCTACATCACCGAGAACGGCATGGGCTATAAGGACGACTTCGAGGACGGCTTTATCGACGACGCCCCTCGCATCGACTATATGCGTCAGCATCTCGCGTGGATCCTCAAGGCAATCGACGGCGGCGTGAACGTCGACGGTTACTTTGTGTGGTCGCTGCAGGACCAGTTCTCCTGGACCAACGGCTATAACAAACGTTACGGCCTGTTCTACATCGACTTTGAGACCCAGAAGCGCTATCCCAAGGCGAGCGCGTACTGGTACAAGAACGTCGCAGAGACCGGCCTGCTCATGGCCTAGTTTCCGCCGCATACCCCCCTGTCGGCCGCATGTGAGTCCCTCCACGGGATCGCATGCGGCCTTTTTTGTTTTTGGTGGGCCCGAGCGGATCATTCGTCTCGATCTGTAACATCTAGCAGGGATTTTCGGTCTTAATTGTTACAGATTGAGACGAACGCGCAGGCCGGTCCGAATAATCTAAATCTGTAACACCTAGCCCACTTTTGACCATCTACCTGTTACAGATCGAGACAAACGCACAGGTCAATCCGCTCAATCTCGATCTGTAACATCTAGCCGAGCTTTTCGGTCCCAGTTGTTACAGATTGAGACAAACGGAATCGGCCAGGCAGAAAATCTAAATCTGTAACATCTAACGAGCATTTGATCGCCTAGTTGTTACAGATCGAGACAATCAGATGGTCAAATCCTCACTTTCCAGGCAGCTACGAAGCGCTCCTCTTTCTTAATTATTATCGGCATCACGAACACACTTCGGTATCTTTTAATGCCAAAATGATACCGAAAGCGTGTTCGAGAATACGGATAATTCCATGCGTTAGCCCAATCAAGCCCCAGGCTTACAAACTCCGTTATTGTTCAGAATGCCAATGCATTCGCGTTTGCGCGTCATTTCGCGTCACTTTGACGCGCATAATGACACGCAAATTTTTTCGTGTCATAATTTTGACGCGTAAAATGACGTGTAAAATTTTTACGTGTTATTTTTCACGTCAAATTGAAGCGAAACGGAGCATCACAATGCAAGAATCCAAAGATCTTGAATTCAAGGAATGCGTCACCAATTCGTTCCTTAAAACCGTCTCCGCTTATGCAAATGGCACGGGAGGACGCGTTCTATTTGGAATTAACGACGACGGAGAAGCCGTTGGCCTCGATGACCCCAAGCAGACCTGCCTGGATATCGAAAACAAGATTAACGATTCGATCATCCCCCAGCCCGATTACTCCCTAAAGATCGACGAGCCCGATGCAACCGTGGAGCTTACGGTCTTTCCCGGCAGATCGAAGCCTTACCTATACCGCTCGAAGGCATACAAGCGCAATGACACCGCGACCATTCCAGTTGATACCCTAGGCCTTTCGCGTCTTGTACTCGAGGGTCAAAACCTCTCCTTTGAGCAGCTCCCGGCAAACAAACAAGATTTATCTTTCACCGTTTTAGAGAATCGTCTAACAGCAAAACTTTCGCTTCAGTCATTCACAACCGATACTCTCAAAACCCTTGGCCTGCTTGATGAAACCGGAACCTACAACAACGCGGCAGAACTGCTCGCGGACGAGAATGGCTTCCCGGGTATCGACATCGCAGTGTTTGGTGAAACTATCAACCTCATTAAGCAGCGCAAGACTCTTGAACATGCATCCGTTCTAGCGGAAATTGACGGAGCCCTTGAGCTTTTCGAAGCCCAGTACTGCTACGAAGAGATCCAGGGGATGGAGCGGATCCGCAAGGAGCTCATTCCGCTCGAAGCATTCCGCGAGGCCATTACCAATGCAGTCGTTCATAGGACTTGGGATGCGCCCGCACACATCCGCATCTCGATGTTCGACGACCGTGTGGAAGTCGCTTCGCCCGGCGGCTTGCCGGCAAGCATGACCGTCGATGAATATCTGTCCGACATGCTATCCGTTAGACGCAATCGTATTCTTGCCGAAGTCTTTTTGCGCCTGGGTCTTATCGAAGCCTTTGGAACGGGCATCATGCGAATTCGCGATACCTATAAGGACAGCGTCAGAAAGCCCCGGTTTCAAGTTTCGGATAACGCCATTGTGGTAACACTTCCCCTACTCATGGATAACCCGGGGCTCAAAGGCGACGAACTTATCGTATTCGGACTGCTGAGCAGAGTACACCCTCAATCGACAAGCGAGCTTGCGGCCAAAGTCACCTTTAGTCGCTCGAAGCTTCTTCGCATCCTCAAAAAACTCGTTGAGACAGGCCTGGCGACAGTTGAAGGCACCGGCAGAGGGCAGAAGTATCGCCTGCTACGCTAGTTAGCAAATGACCTGCGTGTGTTCCTCGATGGCGGCGCGATCCTCGGCGGCAATACCCGGCTCGCACACCACGGCGTCCAAACTGTCCAGGCGGCAGAAGGTGTAGAAGTCGCGCTTGCCGATCTTACTGGAGTCGGCGATCAGATAGCGCGAGTCGGCCTTGCTAAAGGCGAGCTGCTGGATACGACCCTCATCCATATTGGACGTAGACACGTCGCCATCCAGAATGCCGTTGGCGCCGATAAACGCCGCGTCGATGCCCAGTGCACGCAGGGTATCCTCGGCCGTTGGTCCCACAAAAGCGGCGGTGCGGCGACGGTACATGCCGCCTACCAGGCACAGGTCACAGTCCTCGCGCGGCTCGAGCAGGTTAAAGACCGAAAGCGAGTTAGTCACGATGCGCAGGCGACACGCCGGCAGCATCGAGGCCATCTGCTCCACCGTAGTGCCCGTGCCCAAAAAGATGGTCGAGCCTTCCTCGATAAGCTCCACGGCTCGGCGCGCGATCTGCAACTTTTCCTCGGCATGCTTCGTGCGCTTTTCGCTGTGCGAATACTCATGGCGCAGCATAGCGTGTGGACGGCCCTGCGCACTGCGGGCTCCGCCGTGCACGCGCTCGATCTCGCCCAGGCTCGCAAGCTCCTCAAGATCACGGCGGATCGTCATATCCGAGACACCTAACGCATCCGAAATCTCCTTGACCGAGACCGTTCCCTGTTCCTCGAGCAGCTGCCGAACCTTATCCTGTCGCTCCGCTTTAATCACGATGAGTCCTCGCTGTTCCACGCTCACGTCAATTCAAACAATAACGAACAAATTGTATCAGACTCGCGCGCGTCAGAAATGAACGCCCGCACAGCTCCAATCATCACTTTTTTGAGAAAAATACCCCCTGCTTTAGTGGGGTGTAGTGATAATCTCGCCTGTTCGCGCTACAGTTTGTCCGAAATACCTCGATGTTAGGAACCAAATGATCACTTCCGAGCTTTTCGGCACCGCGCCGTGCGGTACCCCCGTTCATCGCTACACCCTCAACGGGCCCGAGATCTGCGTTCGCATTATGGACTATGGTGCCACCGTGCTGGGCATCGACGTGCCCGACATTCCCGGCAACGTGCGCGATGTGGTGCTGGGCTTCGATAAGCTCGAGGATTACTTTGACAACCCCGCCTGCTTTGGCGCGACCATCGGCCCCGTGGCAAACCGCACCGCGGGCGCCACGATCACCATCGCCGGCACGGACTGGCATATGCCCGCCAACGAGGGCACCAACAACCTGCACAGCGATCTTGAGCATGGTCTGCACAAGCGCGTATGGGACGTTGAGCTCGACGAGGTCCACAATGCCGTGCGCATGACCACCTCGCTTGAGGACGGTGAGCTGGGCCTTCCCGGCAACCGCACCTTTACGGCCGTGTTTACCGTGACGCGCACCGGCTGCTTCCGTATCGAATATGGCTGTGAGAGCGACCGCGCCACGTACGTGTCCATGACCAACCACACGTACTTTAACCTTGCCGGTCACAACGCCGGCATGGACTGTGAGCACTTCTTTGTTGCTAACGCTGCCCACTACCTGCCCATCAACGAGCAGAATATCCCCACCGGAGAGATCGCTCCGGTCGAGGGCACGCCGTTTGACTTCCGTGAGCTGCGCCCCGTCGCGCACGGCATGGAAGCCGACGACCCGCAGATTAAGCAGGCCCGTGGCTACGACCACTGCCTGTGCATCGATGGCTATCAGTACGGCCGCAATCTCCGCCGCGCGATGCACGTCGAGGAGATGTGGACCGGCCGCGAGCTGGACTACTACACCACTGCCCCGGGCGTGCAGCTCTACACCGGCAACTGGCTGGGCGACGAGCACGCCAAGGACGATGCTAACTATGGCTGGGGCGCCGGCTTTGCTCTCGAGGCCGAGATGTACCCCGACACGCCGCACCAGCCGTTGTTCCCGCAGGGCATTGTGGGCCCGGGTCACCCCTACAGCAATGTGATCGAATACCACTTTATGAGGCACTAAGCCCACAACGCAACATATCGCACAGCAGCGCCCGCCGGCACCACCTCCGACGGGCGCTTTGCTACCTAGTCATTGGGGACGTTCTTAAACGACTAGTAATCGGGGACAGTCTTTGGCTGCGATCAACAAGGACTGTCCCAACCTGCCGGCCTTTGGGGACGTTCCTAAAAGGCCGGCACATAAGGAACGTCCCCAAGTGCCAAGGGTGTCCCGTTTGACTAGTCATTTAAGAACGTCCCCAATGACTAGTTGGATGGGGTCGGGATTGGAGCTGGGAAGGTAACGGATTTCTAGCTCTATGCCGAGTTCTTGTAGCTCTTTGAAGGCAGCGATGTCCGTATCGTCTACGGCGACTGCGGGCGTTATGGGGTGCTTGCCCTCCCCCGCCTGCATATGGCCAATGCTGATCTTGGTGATCGGCACACCACCCTTAACCAGCGCGAGTGCATCCGTGGGCGACGCCACCATGATGAGAATCCTTTGGCGCGGCGTTGCGGTATGAATGATGTCGACAGTCCTTTGCACCGAGAAAAACCGCGTCCAGACACCCTCGGGTGTCGCCACCCTCATAGGGGCCCACTTGCGCGAATCAGCCGCAATCTCATCGTTGACGATTAAAACAAGGTTGGAACCCACGACTTCGTTCCACAGCTCAACGTCTTGCCCGTAAATAAACCGGTCATCGATGCGTGTGAGAAGAATCTTGGGTTGAGCCATCGCCACCCCATTCTGTTTGAGACCCGTAAGAGCAAGACATCACGTCTCCAATATTAGTGCATTTAAAGTGAGAAAAGCCGTCAGAACACTTGCGCGGATTTGCGATGTCCCGTATCATAGACAGCCGTTGACGCCTCAGTTGCGTCATCACATGGCCGCCAGCGTAGCTCAGTTGGTAGAGCACCGCTCTCGTAAAGCGGGGGTCACCGGTTCGAGCCCGGTCGCTGGCTCCATTGCACAAGATAGCCGCCTTCGGGCGGCTTTTTTGTTGCCGATTTCGAGCGCGCATCCGCCAATCCAAGCACAACGCCGTCGGCAACTCCCCTACTCAACAACAAGCCCCGCCAACCGCAATCCCCAAGGGGACCGCGATCAGCGGGGCTCAAACGCGTTCCCCAAGGGAAATCACGCTAGCTCACGAGCAGTGCGCTACTCCTCCCAGTAAGCGTCTGCAAGCAGCTTAAAGCAGATCTTCTTGACCGGCTGCGCGCCATCGCCCGGGAACTCGAGCGTGGGCATATGAGGCTCGCCGGCAACGAACAGCGCAAACTTATCGTCAGCAAGATCGCCGGCGATCGAGGCGTCGGAATCGACCAGATCGTAGTCGTCCTTCTCGTCAAACTCCTGGACCAGCGTCAAGCTGCCCGTAGCGACCTTAAAGGCCTCGCGACCCTCGACATCGATCTGCAGGTCGTGATAGCGCTGATGCGTCTCATAGTGAGCCTCGGCCTCGGGACGCGTCGTGGGAGCCATGACGTTCGCATAGACCTTGTCGCCCAGAATCGGATTGCTGCCGACCTCGAGCTGCGCCGGATCGTTCTCCTCGAGCCAGTCGATCAGCACGTCGAGGCCCTTGAGCATTCCGCGGTACTCCTCGATATCGCCCAATGCACCGTAAATCATCTAAATCCCCTCTCGGATCGTTTCTTTGGCGGCTACGCGATAAAAGCGTTACCGCCGCTGTTGCCGCCCACATACGTCTCGACCAGGGTAAGGTCGGGATTGAACACGACAACGTCGGCGTCGCGCCCCGACATAATGCTATCGCACTTGTCGTCGACATGAGCTAGCAATCGATGCCGGGGCCGACGCCCAAGCCCTTACAGCTCGGTCACGACAACGCCGTTGTAGACCTCGTCCCAACGATCCATAACCAAGTGGCCAGTCATGGGATCCATGGCGTTGAGCTTGCCGCAGGTGTTGGCGGTACGCAGCACCGTCTCGTCGTCTGCGCCAGCAGCAATGGCATGCGCGAAGCCTGCGATAGTGGAGTCACCAGAGCCCGTGGCGTTAACGGCAGGGATATCGGGCGTCTTTGCGCGGAACGCACGGCCGTTGTGGAAGCCAACGGAGCCGGCAGCACCCATGGACACGACGACCCAGGGGATATCGGAGAAGCGGGCATCAGAGGCGAGCGCGGCGCGGAGCTCGTCCACATCGTCGGTGGTAAAGCTCGTGCCCAGAAGGCCGTTGATCTCGGTCAGGTTGGGCTTGACCAGCTCGGGCTTAATTTCGGACTTAAGGGCGGCCTCGAGCGAAGCACCCGAGGTATCGAGCAGCACCTTGGCTCCGGCGTTCTCGGCAATGCCCGTGATCTTGGCATAGTAGTCTGCCTCGACACCGCGGGGCAGCGAACCCGAAATGGTGACGACGTCGGCCTTGCCCGCAAGCTCGGTAAACTTGGCGGTAAAGGCATCGAGCTCCTCGGGGGCAATTGTCGGGCCACTCTCGAGCAGCTCAGTCTGGTTGCCGGCGTGGAGGATGTTGAGGCAAATGCGAGTCTCGCCCTTGATGGGCACAAAGTCGTTGTTAATACCGTTGGCGTCCATGAGCTCAGCCATGTAGGCGCCCATGTGGCCGCCGAGCAGACCGGTTGCCACAACGTCGTCGCCCAGCTGACCCAGCACACGGGCCACGTTGAGGCCCTTGCCGCCGGCGGTCTTTTCGGGCGTCACGCGGTTGACGTCGTCGATAACGAGCTCATCGAGCTGATAGCGCGTATCAACAGACGGGTTCATCGTAACGGTGAGGATCATTTTTAGCTCCTTATCTCGCAGGCTCCTTGTGCCTCGCGATACGAGTCGACAAAACGGAATTACAGAATCTCAATCGTGAACGAGCGAACGACGGTCTCCTTGGGCTTGGCGACAAGGCAGCCGCGCTTATGCTCAAGCACGTCGTCCTCATCGGAGCAGGTCGAGAGACCGCCCCAAGGCTCAACCGCCACAAAATCGCCCTCGGGCTTGCTCCACACAATGAGATATGGGAAGCCCTCAAAGCTCAGGCGGACGCCCTTGTCCTCGCCCTTTTTGGAAAGCGTGACCTGACGGCTCTCGAGCACGTCAAAGATGGTCTCCGCAAAATCGAAGAGCTCGTGCGACAGGGGCAGCGTCTTTCCCACCATGGGGTTCTTGGAGCGATTGGTCACGTCAATCAAGCCAGTCGAGGGGACGGCAGTGCAAAGCTCAGCAGCCTCGTCCTTCTCAAAGCGCAGCTCGTAGTCCGTATAGGCCTCGCCCTCATCGAGCGGACACCTAAATCCGGGATGACCGCCAATAAAGAACGGCATGTCCTCGGTGCCCTCGTTGGTGACCTCGTAGGAAACGCGCACGGCAGCGTCCTCGAGCGTATAGCGGGCGACAAGCTTAAACGGATACGGATAATCGCTCAGCAGCGCGGCGTTATCCTCCGAAGCCAGGCACATCGCCAGCTCGTTCTCGCTCTGGCTCAGCAGCTTCCACTCCTGTTTGCGCGCAAACCCATGGCGAGCGAGCTTTACATGATGCCCGGCAAACGTCATGGCGTTGTTATCGCGCAAGCCTCCGCAAATCGGGAAGCAAATCGGTGCCTGGCCGGACCACACGGCGGGATCGCCCTGCCACAGATACTCGCGACCTCCGGCCTCGATCGAGGTAAACGAACCACCAGCCGTGGACACCTTAATAGAAATCGAATCGTTGGAGAGAGCGTATTCCATTGCCCATCCTTTCGAACAACTGCTTTTTGCTCGCAAGTACCCGTCTCGGCCCTAACCAAAGGACAAACCCGCACGTTCATCGATGCGTCCGGTATCCCAGCCATGTAACGGGGTACCATACAGACATTGATGCAATTACAGCTGAAAGGCTTTCTTATGCGAACCATCATCCTCTACGCCTCGCGCCATCACGGCAATACGAAAAAGCTCGTGGACGCCATCGTCGAGGCACACCCCGAGATCGACACCCTCGACGTCAAGGCGCTTGGCAAAAACGAGTACCCCGACCTGCACGAATACCATCTGATTGGCGTCGCCACGGGCATCTATTACTCCGAGATCGACAAGGACATGGCACGCGTGCTCACGAACGTGCTGCAGCCGCAGGACAAGGTGTTTGGCCTTATGACCTACGGTGGCAAAAACAAGTGGTACGGCAAGGATATCGATGGCATCTGCCGCATGAGGCAGGCCATCTTTATGGGTGTCTACGGCTGCCCCGGCTTTGATACGTGGGGGCCGTTCAAACTCGCCGGCGGTGTCCAAAAGGGACACCCAACCGCTGAGGAAATTAAGGGCGCCGTCGACTTCTTCGACAAGATCGAAGACGAGTATGGCGACATCATCGTCGAAGAGTACGCCAAGCGCGAGAAGCGCCTAGCATACGAGAAGGAGCATCCTGCAGGAGGCCTGGTGGCCGGCGTCAAGCGCACGGCAAAGAAGATCGCTAACAAGCTGTAACTGTGAAGGTGCTTTTGAGCGTTTAACCCATACGGCGGGTCCGAGCAGATTCGGGCCCGCCGTCTTTTTCTATCGTTACTCGGTAAAGGCGTTGCCGACGCTCTGGCCGCCAACATACGTCTCGACGAGGGTAAGCTCATGGTCGAACACGACAAAGTCGGCGTCGCGACCCGGCATGATGCTGCCGCACTTATCCTCGATGTGCGCGGAGCGTGCCGGCACCTCGGTTGCCATGCGAATGGCGATATCGGTGCTGGCGATGCCCCAATCGACAATGTTCTTGACACCCTGGGCAAGCGTGAGCACCGAGCCGGCAATGCTCTTGCCGTCGGCGAGCCAGCACAGGTTGTCCTTCATGATGACGTCCATGCCACCGCTGGTGTAGCTGCCCTCGGGCATGCCGCCGCAACCCAGGCAGTCGGTGATGAGCACCGTATGCTGCCAGCCCTTTGCCTGCAGCAGCGCCTTGATGGCGGCAGGGTTCACGTGCTTGCCGTCACAGATGATCTCGGCGTAGGTCTCGGGCGTGGACATGGCAGCGCCCACGACACCGGGCTCACGGTGATGCAGCCCGCGCTGACCGTTATAGGTATGCGTAAAGCAGCTGGCGCCGGCGTTGATGGCGGCGATACACTCATCGTAGGTGGCGTCGGAGTGACCGATGCTGGTCACCACACCCTTGGCGTTCAGAGCAGCCGCATAAGCAGCGGCACCGTCGCGCTCGGCCGCCATGGCGCTCTTAACGATGCGACCACCCGCAGCCTCCTGCCACTGGTCGAAGATCTCTTCGGAGGGATCGATAAGGTAAGCAGGGTTCTGCGCGCCCACGTGCTTCATGGTAAAGAAGGGGCCTTCCAGGTAGATGCCCTGAATGCGAGCACCGCAGAAGTCGGGGCCGCGACCCTCGTCCGCCTGGGCGATGGCGGCGCAGGCGTCCTTAATCTGCTCGACGCCATCGGTGAACGTCGTAGGCAGCCAGCTGGTGGTGCCGCGACGGGCGAGCTCGGTCGAGCTGATATCGATACCCTCGGGGTCGTTATCGGTAGTCGAGTGGTTATAGAAGCCATGGATGTGGGTGTCGACCATGCCCGGCGCGATCCACGATCCCGTGTAGTCCTTAATCTCGCAAGAGGGCTCGTCGGCCTGCCAGGCGCCAAAGACGCCATCCTCGACCATAAGATAGCCGCCCAGTTGCGGGCCTGCCGGCAAGAAGAACTTGTCAGCCTTAATTGCGTACGTGCTCATATGCACTCCTCGCTTCTAAAGCAGTTGACTGTGGTGATGCTTATACCCAGCTCACGTAAAACAAAAAGCGCCCGCCCGCCGTTATGAGCGGACGGGCGCCCTTACAGGGGGACGCGATTAAGCGGTGAAGGGGTGAATCGTCACGCCCTTGACCACGCGGTTGACCGTGCCGGTGGGGCTCGGCGTATCGGGCGTGTTACCCACGCGCACGGAGTTGAGCAGGCTGATTGCCTGGGCAAACATCACGAACGGCAGAGCAAGGTAACCCTCGGGGAGTGCCTCATAGCCCTTAAAGGTGAAGGACTCGCCCTCGTAGACAGTAGCGCCATCCTGCTGAACGGCAACGGTGTGCTGAGCAATATCGTCGCCACCGATCTCGTTGAGGATGTCGATGTCGTACTGACGGGTGTAGGCGTCATTGTTGACGAACACGAAGACGAGTGTCTTATCGTCGACGAAGGACTTAGGTCCGTGACGATAGCCCATGGAGGTGTCGTAGGAAGTAGCGACCAGACCGTGAGCGAGCTCGAGGATCTTGAGCTGGCTCTCCTGGGCAAGGCCACCGAAGGAGCCAGAACCCAGGTAGGTCACGCGGTTGAAGTCGCCAGCCAGGTAATCGGCGATCTCAGGCTCACGGGAGATGACCTCCTCGCCCATCTTGGCGATGGTCTCGACCCATTCAGCCTTCTGCTCATCGGAAGCCTCGTCAAAGATAAGGGTGGAGAGCAGGGTCATGCAGGTGTAAGAACCGGTCATGGCGAAGCCCTTGTCGTTGGCGCGCGGAATGAGCAGCGTCAGCGCGTTGGGATCATCGGCAGACTCGACGGCGAGCTTGCCCTCGGGAGCGCAGGTGATGTTGAGGAACTTAACGTTGTGGACGAGCTCCTTGGCAACGGCAACGGCGGCAAGGCTCTCGGGGCTGTTGCCAGAGCGGGCAAAGGAAACCACGAGCGTGGGATCCTCGGCGCGCAGGAAGTCGCGCGGGGCGCTCACGATGTCGGTCGTGGCGATGGGCTTAAAGTCGTAGAGATCAGTGTTGCCAGCGTGACGCAGGTACGGGGCGCAGGTATCGCCAACGTAGTCGGACGTACCGGCACCGGTGAAGACAACGGACAGACGACCCTCGCCCATAGCGCGAGCCTCGGCCAGAAAGGCCTCGATGGCCTCCTTGTTCTCGCGATAGATGTTGAGCGTATCACGCCAAAGCTCGGGCTGCTGAGCAATCTCGGCCGTGGTGATCTGGGCGCCGAGCTCGGTAAGCTCCTCGACACTCTTCTCGAACATTTCTAATACCTCTCTCTAGAAGCAATCCTCTGACGTGCAATTATACACTTCGGTTGGTTATCTGGTAGTAACCAGTTAAATACAAAGAATCATCATATGGAAACGGTGCGAACACTAGTCGCTACGCTGGTGGTAAACCTTGTATTTAAACTGATCGGCACGAGCAACCGAGAGCGTATACTCCACAACCTCGTTTGACTCGTTATACGTAGTCCTAACCAAATCGAGCACAGGCGAGCCCTCGACGATTTCCAAAAGGTGGGCATCGGTGGGACGGGCTATGCTCGCATAGAACTCCTCTTCGGCCACGCGTATTTTTTGCTGAAAGTCTTGCTCAATCACATCGTAAAGCGGCTTGCGTTCCAGCAGCGGTCGCTTTAGGGACAGAAATTGACGAACCGGTAGATAACTGCGTTCGACCATCATGGGCATGTTGTCGGCAGAACGAAGGCGCTTGAGCTTAAAAATGCGATCACCGATACGCAATCCCATATGCTCGGCCAGATTCTTATCGGCCTCCATCTCGCAAAACTCGAGAATCGTGGTCTCGGGGTCGCGACCCATCGCGCGCATCTGCTCGGTAAAGCTGTAAGACTGCATAAGATTGGTTGCCTTTGCCGAACGGTCAGTCACAAAGGTACCGCGACCGTGCTGCCGAACCACCAGTCCTAAACGCTCCAGTTCCTGCAGAGCCAGGCGTACCGTAGTGCGCGAGAGACCATAGCGCTCCGAAAGTTCGCGCTCGGAAGGAATCATGTCACCGGCGCGATATTCATGGTCAATCTTTTCGGTCAGAATATCGACCAGCTGATCGTACAGCGGTTGCTTACGCGCTCCGATCGCCATCCTATCCTCCCTTTTGCTCGAATTCGGCTAACTACCTAGGTTGTTAAGCATTATCAGTCCGCAACACCCGAATCATCAAGAAAACAAAAGCCGCGCGCTCTTTCGAGCACGCGGCTTTTAACATACACATGGCTTAAGGGGTCGGGGTGTGAGCCGCGTAGGGACACACCCCTCAAGCTAGAGCCTTACCAGATGCTCGGCCAGAGACCAAGCGGGCCAGCGCCCAGGATGCCCAGGACGAAGAGCAGCAGAATGCCCTTGGTCGGGGTCCAGCTGTGCTTAGCGAACATGTAGTAAAGCAGCAGCGTAAGCATAAGCGGGACGAGCTTCGGGACGATGGTGTTGAGGGTGTCGGCAACAGAAAAGTTGACCGGATCCTCGGTAACGGTAGCGTAGGTCACGGACTCCATGCCGTTACCCAGATCGGCGACGCCGCACTTGACCTCGTTGCCGTCGGCATCGGTGGCAGTGAGGGCGTTGCCGTCCTCATCGGTCATGGCGATGGTACCGGCCTCAGCGGTCTCGGTATCGATGCCCTCCATACCGGTGAAGTTCTCGGCCTCCTTCTCGGAGACGATCACGGTAGTAGGAGAGAGGCCACGGGTGGTGCCGTTGGGGATCTGGAGGTTGATCTGGGTGCCACCCATGGTGACGACCAGGCAACCGACGACGAAGACGCCCATGATGGAAGCGGCACGCGTGAAGGCCTGCATGTTGGCGGTCAGAGCGTCAATAGCGCTGGTGCCAAGCTTGTAGGACCAGTTCATGAGCCAGAAGCGCAGAGCGAACTGGACGACGTTGAAGATCACCAGGAAGATGATCGGCGCAGCGGCGTTGCCGTTGATGGCCATGTTGGAAGTGATGCCGGCCGTGATAGGCACGAGCGTCAGCCAGAACAGGGCGTCACCGATACCACCGAGCGGGCCCATTGCGGCGACGCGGACGGCGCGGATCGTGGGGATGTCAACCTTGTTCTGTTCGAGCGAAAGCACGATGCCCATAACAAAGGTGACAAGGAACGGGTGGGTGTTGAAGAACTCCAGGTTGTGGCTCATAGAAGCCGCGAGGTCGTTCTTGTTGGTGTGGATCTTCTCCAGACCTGGGATGATGGAGTAGAGCCAGCCAGCGGCCTGCATACGCTCGTAGTTGAACGATGCCTGCAAGAAGCAGGAGCGCCAAGCCATCTTGTTGAGGGTCTTCTGGTCGAGCTGCGGAGCAGGAGTGAGATCCTCATAGTGCTCCGGGATCACATACTCATTAGATGCCATCTTCGAAGTCACCTCCGTCAGAAACAGCTGCACCCTTCAGCTCGGTCTGCTGCTGGAAGTCCCAGAAAGCGATGCCGAAGCCGATGAGAGCGAGGATGAGCAGAGCAGGGGTTGCCAGAGATTCGTTGGCAACGGTGATAAGCGCGAGGCCAAAGCCCATGAGGAAGAAGCCCCACATATCGCGGTTCATCATAACCTTGAGCAGGACGGCGAAGCCGACGAAGCGCATCATGCCGCCTGCAGCGGACAGACCGGTCTGCAGCCAAGTCGGGATGGCGGAAGCAATGGTCTGACCGATGGTAGCGCCAGCGATGAAGAACAGGGTGACGACGACAGCGAAGACCAGGCCGAGCAGAGCCATGGCGAAGTAGTTCAGGCGCTCGATGCCCTTGATGTCCGCGTTATGAGCCATGTTATCGGCCGTGGACATAAGCGGGGACATAAGCGTGAAGACCAGGGTAACGCCGAGCTGACCAAGCAGAGCGAACGGAATGGCAAGGCCGACTGCCGCGTTGGGCTCGAGGTCCGTAGCGATAGCGAGAATGGCTGCCATGATGCCGCCAATGACGGCGTTAGGCGGCTGAGCGCCTCCGATCGGCATGTTGCCGATCGTCATGAGCTGATAGGTACCACCCACGAGAAGACCGGTGTTGAGGTCGCCAAGGATAAGACCGATGACGGCGCCGGTGACGATGGGCTGATAGAGAGACTCGAGGAAGTCAAACTGGTCGATTGCCGCGATGAACGTAACAACGAAGACCAAGGCAACCTGAATGATCGAGAATTCCATCTTGCTCCTCCTTTCAAAATGTATGTACGCACTTTGGATTTCACGTACAGAATGTCAGGGTTTCACTCCTGACAACGTGGATCACGAGGATTACGAGAAGAGCTTGCTCGTGTCCTCAACAGGCGTGCTCGGAACACGCCTGATCTCCAACTCCACCCCCAATTCCTGCAGCTCTTTAAACGCAGCGACATCCTCGTCGTTAACTGCGACGGAGGTGGCGACTTGGCGCTTTCCTTCCGACATGTGCATGTTGCCGATGTTTACCTTCTTTATAGGCACACCGCCCTTGACGAGCGTAAGCACGTCTTCCGGTGTTTCGGCCACGATGAAGATCTTCTGGCGCGGGCTCGCCTTGCCAATGACGTCGATGGTCTTCTGCAGGGAGAAGAAACGCGTAGCGACGCCGGCGGGAGCGGCCATCTTCATGAGGTTCTGACGCATGGTGTTGGTCGACACGTCGTCGTTGGCGACGAGGATGAGGTTGGAGCCCAGGGTGGAGTTCCACTGGGTAGCGACCTGACCATGGACCAGTCGGTTATCGATGCGGGTAAGAAGAATGTTGGGTTCTGCCATGTTGATCAGCTTCCTTTCGTTATTTGCTGACGACAGTTACTTGATCTCCTGAATCGCGTAACGCGAAACATCTACGACGGCTCCGGATCGGACTTTGATCTGGACCTTTTCGCCTTCGATGCCTTTGACGGTTCCGTAGATACCGCCGGCGAAAAGAACCTCCTGACCCGGTTTGAGCTCCGTGTGCAGCTCCTTGAAGTACTTCTGCTTCTTCTTCATGTTGACTTGCGACCAGATGGTGTAAATCAAGCCCATGATGACAAGCAGGCCTAAAAGGGCAACCGAGGAGCTCAGGACGTTGGCTCCGAAATCGGCCATTAGATGCCGTCCTCGTCGCCGAAGATATCCTCTTCCTCGGAGCCGGCAACGGATGCGACCGTCTGGGCGGTGATGCCCGTCTGACCAACGGTCACGGCCTGCTCGCCAAGCTCAGCGAGCGTGACATTGCCGCGGAGGAACAGAAGCTCAATAACCATGGGGAGGTTAGTGCCAGTCAGAACTTCGACGTTGTCGACATCCTGGGCAATCATCATCGACTGGTTGAACGGGGTACCACCGAGCAGATCGGTAAAGACGAGCACGCCATCGCACTCCTCGCGCATGGCGGTAATAGCGGCGCGGAGATCCTCACCGTAGGAAGCAGCCTGGTCGCCCTCAAAAGGAACGACGGTAAAAGCGGGCTGGTCGCCGGCAACCATAGCAATAGCGCTTGCGAGGCCGGGTGCGAACTGTCCATGACCGGTAAGAATAAAGCCAACCATTCAAATTTCCCTTCCGAAGGTGTGTACTATCTGAGTCCGATGATTTTCAGAAGCCAGCGGGCAATCGCCCTTAAAGCTTCTTGGAAAGCGTTCTTTGAAGACCAGTGGTTTCTAAACTGGTAATAACCACGTGACGTGTTGTTGTCACTATATCACCACAGAAGAGGTCGCTTTCGTTGATTCAAACAGTAAAACGTTTTTGCACCGATCACGGTGATAAATCGACCGTTTACCGCTCGTTAACACTTCTACCTGCGGTTTTGAAACCGTTTCGAAATGCTTTGGCAAAAGATCGGAACTATTTTTATGTCTAAACAACGCAGGTCGGCTAAAAATAGCGTGTAGAAAAATTGCAGGTCATTGTGAAGATATGTGAATTGGTCTTTTTGACTTAATACCAGTTTGAACCAGTTTTGAGATTATCGGTGAACGGTAGTTTTCAACCGTTCACCGGTTACTTGCAATCGTTTGCAGTTGTTTTCCCAGATGAATTGGGGAGGCCGATGAAGCGCTTGTGCGATCACGGGAAGTTTTGGCATTTGTCCTCATCCCCCACGCGCCAAACTCCGGCACCCAAAATGAGCTAATAGCTCACGCTAATCGTTTTCACTTAAAGACGAATAGCCATAATTAAGCCGCCAATCACGCCCTCAACGCAGAAAGCCCGCTAGAACGTTGTCCGTTCTAGCGGGCTTAATCAGGCAGATCGGTTAGCGCTCAGTAGTGCAGGAAAACCTTACGCAAACAGGCCGTAGATGCTGATGTTGGCCTTGGCGTAGAGGCCGTTAGCATACTCGGTCCACTTGGAGCTGGCACCCGAAGCCTGCGAGGAATACTGCTGATAAGCAGTGTAGTAGGCGGTCATGGCCTGCTTATAGGTTGCGCTATCGGCCGTAAAGGCATCGTCGGCGAAGGCCTTGGCATAGGTGCTGTCGGCGTCCTTCCAAGTGCCCTTTGAGCTATCCCACTCATCGCCGGCAAGGTTGATGATGTAGTCGGCGTAATCCTTGCTCGTGGTCTCCTCGTTGCCGTCAGCAGGCTCGGTCGGGGCGGTCGGCATGCTTGCGGAGCTATCGCCCACCTTCTTCTTGTAGAGCTTCTGCAGCGTCGCAGACTGGCGGACAATCTGCTTGGCCTGGTCCTTGGAAACACCGTACTGCGTGGCCATGGTCTTGTAGTCGGAGGTGCCGATGGAATCCTCGGCGTACTGCTTCATTTCCTTGGAAGAAACGGTAATGCCCTCGTCCTCGGCAGCGTCCAGCAGAATCTGGTTGCGCACATAGGACAGGATAACGTCGGCAGACGGAGCGGTGTAGTTGCCATCGCTATCCTTGACGGTGTCGAGGCTGTACTGGCTCTCGATGGCCTCGCGCGCGGTGATATCGCTCTTCTTGCCGTTGTAGCTATAGCTTGCCACGGTCGAATCGAGCTGGTCCTCGGTGAGGGTAGCCGAGCCGACGCCCTTGCCGCCAAAGCCGCCGTTGCCAATAAAGAAGCCGACCACCGCAGCGATCACGACTGCAACCACGAAGGCGGCGATCATCGTCTTCTTGTGCTTGGATGCATGGTCGTCCGCATCGGAGTCGTCCTCGTCCTGCTCCTCAGGCATGAGGTTCTCGTCGGCGGCGTCCGCGGCGATCTTTGCCTCCAGGCGAGCATCCTCCTCCTCGGCGGTCGTGCCGGCGGCAATATGTTCGGCAGACGTGCCGGCGACCAGGTCGATCTTCTCGTCCCCATCACCGTCGGGGCCTTCGCCGCGCTCGATGATCTGGATGCCGTCGATCTCGTCCTTCTCGTCCTTCTTTTGAATCAGACCCATAGTCAGCTACTCCTTATTGGGAACACAATCCCTCATAGAATACGCCCGACGAGGCGCCGGGCGTATTGATTCTTAGGTTATACGCAAACACTTAAGTACTATTTAGGCGTTTGCAGCCTGTATGTCTTAGGACAGGTGCTCAATAACGGCATCGGCAAAGGCCTGCGTACCCACCGCACCCTCGACGGAACCGGTCTGGGCACGACGTACGTCGCCGGTAACCTGCTTACCCTCGTCGAGCGTGGCGGACACGGCGGCGCGGATACGATTGGCCGCATCGTTCTCGCCCAGATGATCGAGCATCATAGCCGCAGATAGAATCTCGGCCGTGGGGTTGGCAATATCCTGGCCCGCGATATCGGGCGCGGAGCCGTGCGTTGCCTCGAAGATGGCGCAGTCGGCACCGATGTTGGAGCCGGGGGCCATGCCTAAGCCGCCCACCAGGCCGGCGCACAGGTCGCTCACGATGTCGCCGTACAGGTTGGGCAGCACCAGAACATCGAAGTCGTTGGGGTTCTGGACCAGGCCCATGCAGGTGGCGTCGACAATCTTGTCGTTGAACTCGATATCGGAATAGTTGGCGGCCACCTCGCGCGCAACGCGCAGGAACAGGCCGTCGGTCGCCTTCATGATGTTGGCCTTGTGCACGGCCGTCACCTTTTTGCGGCCGCAGCGACGGGCATACTCAAAGGCATACTCCACAATGCGACGGCTCTTGGCGATGGAGATCGGCTTAATCGAGATCGCGGAATCGGCGGCGAAGGTCTTTTGGCCCGAACGCTCGACGAGCTGCGAGAGCTCCTCGACCTCGGCAGCGCCCTCATCGAACTCGATGCCGGCGTAGAGGTCCTCGGTGTTCTCGCGCACGATGACCAGGTCGACATCGCGGAAACGCGAGCCGTCACCCGGCTGCGACAGACAAGGGCGCACGCAGGCGTACAGGTCAAAATGCTTGCGCAGGGCGACGTTAACGCTGCGGAAGCCCGTGCCGACCGGCGTGGTGATGGGGCCCTTGATGGCAACCTTGGTCTCGGCGACCGCATCGAGCACATGCTGGGGCAGCGGCGTGCCAAACTCGTCCATGACGCCGGCACCGGCCTCCTGGACGTTCCAGTTGATCTGGACACCGGTGGCCTCGACCACGCGGCGCATGGCCTGCGTAATCTCGGGACCGATACCGTCACCGGGAATCAGGACTACATCGTGCGCCATAATCTGTTACTCCTCGTCTTCGGCGTCGTCAGATTTTTTAACGCTAGCACGCTTCTTCTTTTTGGAGAGATCCAGGCCAAAACGTTTAACAAGCATTTCGCAAATCTCGCTCGAACGGGCCTTGAGATAGCTGCCCTTACCGTTCTCGGCGTCGAACTTAAGGCGCAGCGCGAGCTTCTCGGCGACCTCGGCGTCGATCTCGCCCTGGCCAAACTCGTACAGGCAACCGAGCATATCGCGATACTCAAGGTCGCCGTGGTAGCACTGGATGGCCTCGTCCAGGATGGGCCAAGCTTCGCGCGAGCGCTCGACGCTCGTGGCACCCCACACGCACAGCAAGCGGAAGGCGGCATAGCGCAGCGTGGAGGAGATCTCGTCGAACAGTGCGGTCTCGGCGCCCTCAAAGGCATCGCCCAGCTGCTCAGGGCAGGTGGTGGCGAGCGCCGCCAGGGCATCGAGAGCCTCCCAGCGGGTCTGAGCCTCGGGGCGGTCGAGTGCCTCGATCAGCGCGGGCACGCAGGGCACGACGCGCTGCGGGTCGCGCTCGGCCAGCAGATGCAGCACGCGGGCGGCAAACTGGCGGATGCGGCGCGTGGGGCAGCCGAGCTCCTTGACCAGACGGTCGACGGCGTTCTCGTTCTCCTCTGCCAGCTGGAGCTGTGCCAGCTCCTCGTCGGTGAGCTGTTCGTCTTTGTTTTCTGCCATAGTTACCTCTTCTTACTATTTCTTAGCGTGCTTGCCAGCACCCTTGCTGTCATCGGTGACCGAGATGAGCTGTCGGTCGGCCGCGCCATTGCGACGTGCGCGGCGGTGCTCCTCGGCGTCGCCCGCGTCGGCGGCGGCGCGATGAGCCTTGTTGACGTTAAAGACCTCGTCGTGCTTGCGCCACGGACCGACGGACTCGCCAAAGCTCATCTTAAGGCCGGCGATAAAGCCGCCGAGCCAGCCGATCGGCGCAAACTGCACCAGCGGGAACAGCGAGAACACCCAGGTCAGCAGGACGACTGCCGCCGCACCCGCAAAGTTGGCAATCCAGTAGTCGCGCTTGGTGATCACGCGCTTTTCGCAGGCCCACTGTCCGCACAAAAAGCCGATGTAGATCGCAAAGAGAAAGAGCACCAGCGCAAGCACCACGAACGTCCAGCTCATAGGCGCTACTCCCCGTGATGGTGGCCGCAGCAGCACTCGTGGCCGTCGTCATGGCCGTGGCCACCGCAGCACTCGTGGTCCTCGCCGTGGTGATGGCCACAACCGCACTCATGGTCCTCGCCGTGCTCGACGCAACCGCAACCTTCCTCGTGAGCGCCATGCTCCTCGGGACGATACTGCGACCAGTCCAGACCGGCGGCGATGGCGTCGGCCTCCTCCTTGTAGAGAACCGTGATGGCCTGGGTACCCAGCTTGGCGCCACCGATGGCGTCGAGCATGTCGTAGAGCGTAAAGGCCACGTCGGCTCCGGGCAGCGCGAGCTCGCGGTCATCGGCGTAGGCAAGGGCCAGGCGCAGGTCCTTAATGAAGTGCTCGACCATAAATCCGGGCTTGTAGTCGCCGTCGAGCGCCTTGGGAGCCAGGCTCTCCATGGCGCCGGACTTGCCGGTACCGCCCAGGATCATCTGGCGGGTCTTCTCCAGGTCAAGGCCGCTCAGCTCGGCAAATGCCATGGCGTCTGCCATGCCGACCATGCAGGCGCCCAGCGACACCTGGTTGGCGAGCTTGGCAGCCTGGCCCTTGCCGGCGCCGTCGAAGCAGCAGATGTTGGCCGCAAAGGTGGCAAGGATGTCGCGGACCGGCGCGATGTCGTTCTCGGTAGCGCCCACGATAGCCGTGAGCGTACCGGCGATAGCGCCCGACTCGCCGCCGGTGACGGGGCAGTCAAACGCCATGCGACCAGAAACCTGGGCGGCCTCGGCAATGTCACGGGCAAGCTCGGGCGAGCTCGTGGTGAGGTCGATCAAGACCGCGCCGGGCTTAGTGCACGCGAGCAGGCCGTCGCCCGCCAGGTAGAGCTCCTCGACCTCGGAGGGATAGCCCACCATGGTAAAGACAACGTCGGCGTTCGCCGCGGCATCTGCCGGCGTATCAGCCCAGACGGCGCCGTGCTCGATAAGCGCGGCGGCCTTGGACTTAGTGCGGTTGTTGACCGTGACGGAATAGCCGGCGTCCAGAATGTGGCCGGCGATGGGGGCACCCATAATTCCGGTGCCGATAAATGCGACGGAGAGCTTGTTTGCCATGAAACCTTTCCTTTTGGGTTGGGTGTTATTACCAGGTTGAATACTCAGTGCCAGCGTTTCGGCCGTGACTTGAGGGCACTTGCAGCCGCAGCGCCTGTCTACTCACCGCGCACACGGCGCGCGATGCGGTCGGAAAGCGAGGCTTTCTCGGCGCGGTTCTTGCCCCAAAACGCGCAAGCCACCATGCCGGGGCCCACATGCGAGCCGATGGTGGGACCGACGGAACTACGGATGATGGTGACGTCGGCGCAGCCTTCCTCCTTGCGGATGGCGGCCTCGAGCCAATCACCGTCCTTCTCGGCATCGGCCGTCATAATGGCGATGGGCATGGTGCGATCGGGCACGTAGTTCTCGCGGAACGACTTGAGGATGGACTTGAGCGCCTTCTTGCGGCCGCGGTTGACGCCGATCAGCGACAGCGAGCCGGCCAGGTCGTAGGACAGCTCGGGTTTGACGTCGAGCTTTGCCGTGAGCTGTGCCGCCGCGGGCGGAATGCGGCCGCCGGCAGCCAGCGCGTCAAAGCTCTCGAGCGTAAAGTAGCCGTGGACGTAGGTCTTTGCCTCGTTTGCCCAATCGACCAGCTGCTTGGCGGTCAGTCCCGCCGAGCGTTGACGAACGGCCTCGAGCGCCAAGAGCGCGCCGGTCGCGCAGGGCAGAGCGTTGTCGACCACGTAGAGCTCAAAGTTGGGATACTCGGCGCGCACGGCATCTGCCGCCTGGCACGCGGAGTTGTAGCTCGACGACAGCGCCGAGGTAAAGCACAGGTAGACCGTGGGCGTGCCTTCTTCGGCGCACTCGGTAAAGAACTCGATATAGCGACCGAGCGACACGGCGGAGGTAGACACGCGAGCGCCGGCGCGCATGCGGTCGTAGAACTCCTTAGGGCTCATGCTCGACCAGATATCGTCCGTGCGCTCCTCGCCATCGATAATGAAGGGGAAACCCAGGATATCGACATCGAGGTTCGCGGCGACCTCGGGGCTAAAGTCGCAGCAGGTATCGACGACGATGCGGCAACGGTCCGAATGACCGGCGGATGCGGCCTTGTCCATCAAAGCGACTCCTTACGTAAAAAGGCGGCCACCCGCATGGGATGGCCGCCAACCGTTAACTCATGCAAGTTAACGTATTTTACTCGTCAAGTGTTTCGATGCGGGGCTTGATGATGCCATATCCACCATTCTTACGGTGATACACCACATTGATGAGGCCAGTCGTCGCGTTCTCGAACACGTAGAAGTCATGACCAAGCAGATCGGTCTGCACCAGCGCCTGCTCCTCGGTCATCGGGGTGACATCGATGACCTTCTCGCGGACGAGCAGGTCGTCCTCCTCCTCGGGCAGCAGCAGGTCGGCCAGATCCTCGACGCGCTCGACCGGTGCGACATCCGCTGCACTGGCACCGCCCTGGCGGTTGTCCACGACCTTGGTCTTGAACTTGCGCAGCTGGCGGGTGACCTTATCGGCGGAGAGGTCGATGGCGGCGTACATATCTGCACCGTGCTCGGCAACGCGAATCACCGAACCGCGGGCACGAACCGTAACCTCGACGATTGCCGGGTTGGGGTTCGAGGGGTTCTTCTCATAGCGAAGTACAACGTCGACCGTCATGGGCTCGATATCGAAAACCTTGAGCGCCTCGCCGATCTTCTCATCCACATGCGCACGCAGAGCATCGGTTACCGTCGTCTTGCGTCCAGAAACCTTGATATCCATACGTGGCTCCAATCTGCCTCGGGGACTTACCGTACTGGCTATGTACCCATTGCCGTGTATTTAATCACGCGGATTCCTAAAGACCCGAATAACGATTGCTTGATACCGCATACCGAAGTCTCGCACTTTTCTGTGGCAAAGTGCGCTATAGGAGGGCGTCGGCGGCTTATGTGTTGGCCCTAGAAATTGGCTTTGACCTGCTGGTTTTATAGAAACGAAAAAGCCGGGCTCCCCTGTTGGGGAAGCCCGGCTTTGCGTGTTGAAACCGTGAAGAGGCGTCCTTCCTAGCGTATAGGAGACACCACCCCTAGCAATAACTAGCTGTTGAGCTTGTTAATGTCGTCGTCGGTGATGGTGCCTTCCTGGCTGGACGATTTGTCCTCGGAGGATGCGGTCTCATTGTTGGAATCGGAGGACTCGCTGCCGGAGGACGTGGTCTCACTGGACTCAGAGTCGCCCGGCTGCACGTTAGCGCCCGAAACCGTCTTAGTGGTGAGGTCGTAGGGCATCGTGCCATACCAGACAGAGTGGACCGCCTCGAGCGTGCCGTCGGCCGTAATACCGTCGAGGGCATCGCTCACGGCACGGCACAGCTCGTCATTGGACGAGAGGCCCGCAACACCAAGCGTCGAGGGTGCCTCGAGCGCACCGACATAGGAGACCTCGCTCATCAGGCGTGCAAGGTAGCCGCCGGCCGTGGAGTCGCAGATCACATAGTCGACCTCGCCGGACTCGAGCGCCTCAAAGCACTCGTTGATGTTGGAGTAGGTCTTTTGGTTGGCGGTGATGCTCTGCTTAGCAAGCGCCTCCTGCGAGGCCGAGGACATCTGAACGCCCAGGGTGGACGTGTTAAGGGTATCGGTGGAAACGCTTAGCGACCCACCATCGCTAGTTTTACCGAACACGGAAGTGGCATCGTACAGGCAGGTGCCGAGCGAGCTAATGTCCCCGTCCGTGGAGTTAATCTCGCCGATAAAGATATCGGCCTTTTTGTCGCCGAGCGCGGAACCTGCCGAAGACGCATCGACAAAGGAGACCTTAAGGCCCATGCGGCTTGCGAGGGCGCGGGCGGCGTCAACCGCATACCCCGTGAGCTCGCCGTCGGCGTCCTGCATGGCCTGCGGCGCATCGGAAGTATCGAGGGCGACCGTCAGGGTTCCGGGAGTGACCAGGGCGTCGTCCGACACCGCCGGCGTGACGGTCTCGTACTCGATCTGGTCGATCGTGGGAGTCGTGAACGTAGACAGCGGGTTGAACGCGCATCCGCTCAGGCCCAAAACGGCGATGACCGCTGCGGTCCCAGCACCTAACCGAGCCGCGTGCATCAAGCTGCCCCTCACCATGTCCACTACCCTACCTTCTGTGTCGTATACGATCCGTGCGTTGCACGGAATATCAGGTTGTTCCCACCAGCTGACCTGGTATTTGACCCCACACTTGCGCACCGGGGTGTTTGCTCGGGAGGCCGCAGCCACCTTCACGACTGGCCCGCTCGCCCGCGAGGCGGTATTGCCCCAAAGAAAGTCGAACGGACGGTGCGGCTTACATCTAGGACGCGCCATGATCGCGCCGCGCGCACGCGGTCGCTTACGTGGATCCCTTTGACCGCGTCTGTCTTGGACTAGGACGGGCATTTCGTCCGTCCGCAACCACAGCCTGGTAGGAACGAAGCGCATTATAGCTAAGTTCAAGCTAAAGTTTAAGGTTAGGGGCGTTATTCGCATCGCGAGTACAGATTTCGCAGGTCAGGACGGATCATTCGTGCCCCCATGAAGCCCGGAGCTCCCCCACGGGGAGCTCCGGGGCACCCGTCTCAGGGTGCCGTGTGCAAAAAACGGCAAATATGAGTACTGTTACCAATTTAGTAGCAGAGTATTACCGCCTCACGAGCCCTTTTTGAGTTCCGCACAGCCTGCTTGGCGCCAAGATATTCCACATTCGTTTATTATCTCTTCGCTGAATCCAGATTATCGGCCCAAGTTTCTTTGTTTTTGCTGTCACTAATCTAGTAACAGTACTCATATTTGCCGTTTTTTGCACAGAGCATATAAACAGACCCCCTATAAAGCCATAGTTTTACGCTGGCTTGAGCCCAAAGCACGCTCGGAGCGTATTCAGCAGAGCATCTTGCCTCTTTCGACGAGCCTCTACGCGATTCTGATATCGCTTACCCATACGCTGGTGGATGCGCCATGCGAGCGCTTCCATCGCTTCCATGTCGCGGAGCATTTCGTTGTTGACCGTCGCGACCTCGATTCCCATAGTAATCAAGCCCGTGTTGCGTTTTTCATCATGGATACGTCCCCTCCGGGAGGAATGACCCAGCTCACCGTTGTATTCCAGGTCAAACTGGGCTGCTTCCTGATACGCATCGCAAACTGCATGCGGCATCCCCGAGATTGCCTGCGTGCGGTCGTTGAACTCGATCTTGTAGTCGGTCTTAAAGGGACCGCAGGCAAATCCGCCATAGGAAAACGGAAGCGAAAACAGAGCGAGCATGATGCACTCCATGGGTGAGCGCAAGTTTTCCGACAGATAGGGACACAGACGCTGCAGCTGCTTGGCTGCGTTCCCCTTGCATACCGCGAGGTAATCTGCCAGACGATCGGGCGTCAGCACCGGCTCAACCTCAAAGTAGCCCACATCTGCTGGCTGGTCCTTGTCCTTTGCAAGTTTATTCGTAACAGGCGAGGTGTAGGGAGGCAGATACTTCCCGCGGTCGCTCAGTGAAATCTTAGAGCATAGTTCTTGGGCCAGGGCAAACGCCTGGATGCAGCCGACCTCGCGCGCAACGGCAACACAAAGGGCCTCGGGAGATAGACTGTACACCCCCGGTTCCACCTCTAGAATCGAGCCGGCGGGCAACTCGGAGCATGCGGACCAGCTCACGCCAAGAATACGGCGGCGCTGCGCTGCAGACCCTACCAGCAAGCACAAATCCTCTTGCACCTCGCCGCTTGCGGCCCCAATCCGCACCAAATCGGGAAGATAGATGTCCTCGGTCGATGGCGACGACGTGCGCAGCACACGGCGCTCTTCATCGGGATTAAGGTCCTTCCAGCTTATGTAGCCCATTTGTCGGCGCTCGGCGCGCATCATGCGTAGCGCCGAGGCACCCGTCAGAATTACGGAAGCAGCCAGCTGCTCGCTTGCAGGCTTGCCACGCTGCCCGATCTTTATTGCCATCTGAACCACCCCTACCAAACACGTGCGATAGCAAGGCCATCGACTGCTGCGGCGCCGGCGCGCTTGAGTTCCGCCGAAGCCGCTGCCATCGTCGCACCCGTGGTGATAACGTCGTCGATAAGCAGCAGGCGCTTGCCCCGCACATCCTCAACCGTCTCGTACATACCTCGGGCACGCTCGCGGCGCTCCTCACGACCGAGTTCGCGCTGGTCGCCATGCCCGTACTTGACGAGAGCATCGAGCAAGGGAACACCCGACAGCTCGCAAAATGGGCGCGCAATGGCCTCCATATGATCAAAACCACGCCGCCGAAACGCTGCCGCCGTCGCAGGCACAAACACCACCGCATCCGCGCCGGACAGCACACCTCCGTAGCGATCGGGGGCTGCCACCTGGGCATGCAGGGCGGTGTCGTAGAGTAGCTCCGCCAGATACGGTGCCAGGCGGCGCTCGCCCGCATCCTTGTACGCCTTGATGATGCGCGGCAGCGGATGTGCGTAGACGGCACACGCCAGGCAGCGATCGAGCGCCTCGGCCATTGCCGAAGACGTGCCCTCGACCGAACACTCGGTGCACAGCAAATCCCCAAACGGGGCGCCACATCGGATGCAGCTATGGCACGGATCGATGAGCGCGAATGAGGCCAGGCAATCCTGGCAAATCAGCGCACCGGAACGCTCACAGCCGGCGCATCGCGTGGGCGACAACGCCTCGAGTGCCTCGTACGTCGCGCGCTCGGCAAGCGGTAGCAATTCGTCCGCAAACGGTAGGGTGTCAGCACCCTGCAAGCGACTCAACACATTCAAATGTCTCTTCATGACACAACCCTCCCTACGCGAAGGCGAAGGGAGGGTTGTCGGTGTAGAGCCATGATACCCAGAGGCGCTGGGGTCAGGCGAGTTACATCCGCTTACGGACGTTATTCGCCGGTGGGCGGTTGCGGTGCGGACGAGTTTTGGGTCGAGCCCTCGCCACCATCTTGACGCGGCTTGCGGGAACGACGACGGCGACGGCGCTTTTGACCCTGGTCGGCCGAGCCCTCGCCACCACGATCTTCGCGCGACTCGCGTTCGTCGCGAGCAGCGACGCGTGCGGCCTTGGCTGCCGCCCCTCCGCCATCTCCGGGGCGACGGCGCGTGACCTTGACCTCGCCATCCGAGACCTGATCGGCCACGGAGGGCACCGAGGGCTTTTGCTGCGTGCCCGAGGAATGGCGACGACGCGGACGCGAGGCGCGCTCGTCATCGTTGCGATGCTTGCCACCCTTGTCGGCAGGCGTATCGGAACCCAAACCACCCTTGGGGGCGGCACCGGCTTCGCGAGCGGCTGCGGCGCGGAAGGCGTCCTCGCGCTCCTCGCTCGACAAATGGCGGCGGCGACGGCGCGTGGGATTCATGCCACCGCCGCGATTCTGCTGCTGAGGCTGCTGGGCCTCGCGCTCGCGGGAGGAGTTCTTGCCTGCGGGAGCGGCCTCGCCGGCATCGCCCGAACCCGAGCGCTTGCGGCGGCGACGTCCACCGGCAGCCTCCTCGGCCTCGGGTGCCTCGGCCTTGCCGCGGCCCTTTCCACGGCCACGGCCCTCGCCCTGGCCCTGAGCGGTGCGAGCATCGGATTCGGCATCGCGACGACGGCGCTTGGGCATCGATGTGCCGGCCAGACGATCGGCACTCGACAGGCCATCGCCCACGTCAACGCCGTTCTCGCGATCGAGTTCCATGAGCGCCAGGCGCATCTCGGGCGACTCGATGCGCTCGAGCACATCGCGCGTCACACAGTCGGGGCGGCAGTTGCAGCCCTGTTCGGCGGCCTTCTTTTTGCAGCCCTCCGAGCACGTCATATCGGCCAGGTTGACCTTAAAGACCTTGCCGTTCTCCAGGCGCAGCACCAGCTGCTCACGCGGCGTGTCATATTCCTGGATACGCGCCTTGCCAAGCGGCGTATCGATGAGCGTCTTCTTTTTGGGCGCACGGCTCTTAAAGTCCTTGTACGCCTCGAACTCATAGCGCAGGCAGCACATCAGGCGGCCGCAAACGCCACTGATCTTGGACGAGTTGAGCGGCAGGTCCTGCTCTTTTGCCATGCGAATCGAGACGGGCTCAAACTGTCCGCCAAAGCGCGTGCAGCAGAGCTCCTGTCCGCATTGGGCATAGCCGCCCACAAGGCGGGTCTCATCGCGCACGCCGATCTGACGCATGTCGACGCGAATGTGCAGCGTCGAGGACAGGTCCTTGACGAGCTGACGAAAATCGACGCGCTCCTCGGCCGCAAAGTAGAACACGGCCTTCTCGCCGCCAAACAGGTACTCGACGCCGACCGGCTTCATCTCGAGGTCGAGCTCTTTGACCAGACGGCGGAAATCGACCATCGCCTCGTCGCCCTGGATGGCCAGGTCGTCGGCAAGCTGCAGGTCGATGTCGCTCGCCACGCGCAGCACGGGCTTGAGCGGCTGGCCGATCTCATTTTGCGGCACCTCGAAGGGATCGGCCGTGACCAGGCCGATCTCGGTTCCGCGCTCGGTGGAGCAAATGGCATAATCGGCCTCGAGGATATCCAGATCCTGCGGGTCGAACCACAGGTCGCGCGAGGCGTAGGTAAACTTAACGGGTACGACTAACGGCATTTCAGTGCCTTCCTGATATCGAACAGCATGACCTCGATGGCCAGCTGGGGAGTAACGTTTCTGGCGATGTTGCGCTCGGCGGTCGCGACCGCCTCGAGCGCCCGGGTGGCACCCGCAACATTCGTCGCGGCGGCAAGCCGACCGATCGTGTCGCGCACGTCTTCGTTCACGACGTCGGCCGCCTCGTCCTGAAGTGTCAGCAGCACGTCGCGCATGAGCGTCCGTGCGCTCGCCAGCGCTTCCATGATACCCGAACGCTCGCGCGCGTTGAGTTCGCGCTTGTTACGGTCCTCAAGCTGCTTCAATGCTCCACGCGACAGGTAATCGGCGTTTTGCTCGAGCACCTTTTCCTGCGTGGACTTGACCTCGGCGAGCGGCGCCTTGACGGCGACGATGAGCGACTTGGCGCGACTGAGCACATCGGCCTCGTCGGCAGCGATGAGAGAATCGATGGCGCGGACCATCTGGCGGCGAGCATCCTGGCGCTCGGCACTCTTAAGGAACTCGATGCCGCGCGTGGGGCTCCCCGCCACGGCGACCGCCATGCGGCAACGCGCGAGGTCCTGACCCGTCGCGCGACTCACGGCACGCGCGGCCACGGCGGGCGACACCAGCCGAAACGGCACGCACTGGCAGCGGCTCACGATGGTGGGCAGCATCACGTCTGCCGAGGTGCCCAGCAAGATAAACATAACGCCCTCGGGCGGCTCCTCGAGTGTCTTGAGCAGTGCGTTGGCGGTGTTAGCGCGCAGCTGCTCGGCACGGTCGATGATGTAGACCTTGGCCTTAGCGCGGATGGGCGCCAGCGGCACGTCGTCGAGCAGCTCGCGGGTCTGGGCAATGAGGTAGCCCGTGGCGCTCTCAGGCGTGTAATAGTGCACGTCGGGGTGTGTGTGCCGCGCAACGCGCACGCAGCTGTCGCATGCGCCGCAGCCGTCCTGCTCGCACAGGAAGGCCTGGGCGAGCGCCCATGCGGCATCGAGCTTGCCGGCGCCGGGAGCGCCCAAAAACAGATAGGCGTGCGATGCGCGGCCGCTGGCGACGGCGTTGGTCAAATAATCGCGCACGCGCTGTTGGGTGTCGAGCTTGGCCAGCAGGCTTGCCTGAGCGGGGGCCATGTTACTCGGCCTCCTTGGCAAGCGCGGCGACGACGGCGTCTTGCGGAATGTCGAGACCGTACGCGCGAACCTGCTCGACCGTCTTCCCGAAGACCTCCTCGATGGGCGCGGTGGCGTCGATAAGCTTTACGCGATTTGGCTCCTCGGCGGCAATTGCGCAAAAGCCCTGGTAGACACGCTCCTGGAATGCCATGCCTTTTGCCTCCATACGATCCGCCGCGCCACGGGCGGCCATGCGCAACGCCGCCTGCTCGGGCGTGATGTGGTAGACGAGCGTGAGCGCCGGGTGCGTCCCCGCGACGGCCAGGCTGTTGGCATCGCGCACCATCTGGCGATCGAGGCCGTCGGCAAACGCCTGATAGCAGGTTGTGGAATCGTAGAAACGGTCACACAGGACCACCTTGCCGACCGCGAGGGCTGGAGCTATGACCTCGTGCACCAACTGAGCGCGCGCCGCCTCGTAGAGCAGCAACTCGCAGGTGTCTCCCATCGCCGTGTTGGCGGGGTCGAGCAGCAGAGCGCGAATCTTTTCGCTGATGGCGGTGCCGCCCGGCTCGCGCAGGCTCACAACCTGGTAGCCAGCGAGTTCGAGCGCGCGGGCAAGCAGGCGCGCCTGCGTGGACTTGCCGGCACCATCGACGCCCTCGAGCGTGATAAAGCTATGTTGAGCAGGCTCAAAAGCCATGGGCGCAGCCCCTTCCTACAAGGCGCGTAAATGCAGATATATCAACCAAGCCATGATACCCCAGTGCTCGGCGCGTCCCAAATCCCACCTAGCCATTGGGGACGCTCTTGAATGACCAGGCGACAGTTTGGGACGTTCCTAAAGTGCCGGCCGAAAAGGAACGTCCCTAACTACCGGCTTTTTTGGGCGGTGGGTATAATCGTCGTATTGATTTGAAATGTGGCGAAAGGAGTGGCAATGTCTCGGTATTGCGCCTCGTGCGGCAAGCTTCTTGCAGATGATGCCAAGTTCTGCACCTCGTGCGGTGCACCCGTTGAGCAGACAACCGCAAGCAATGGCCAACCCGCGTTTGAGCAGACCGGCTCCCTCGATACGCCGCAAGCTAAGCCGGACGACCCCCTCGTCTATCGCCCCGACCCCGCCGCCAGCCCCGCAGCGGTCGAAACGACGCAGCGCATACCCGTCGCGGGTACCCCGCCCCAACAGCAACCGGCATCTACGTACGCGCCTGATTCACCGCAGGCCCCCGCCGCAAAAAAGAGCGCCACCAGGGCGCTTGTCGCCGTTATCGTTGTGCTGGTGGCAATCATCATCGCCCTGGTCGTTTTCTTTGTGATCAAGCCTTTCGACAACGCCGCCACGCAGACGACTGCCGAGGTAGCTAAGCTGCACCATGACGTCGACTCCGACGACCTTAAGTCTCTCGGTGACCCCAATAGCCTTTTCGACGATGACGACGAGGACGACGAGGATGGCAGCCAGGCGACCCTCTCCGAGCAGAACCTCTACCGTCGCCTGAGCGAATACTACGACCTGCTCGAAGATCTCGATAGCCAGGTCCGTGCCTGCGCGCAGGCCTTCAATGGCGGTTATCTGGAAGAGGACCGTACCATCCGTCAAAATCTCGCTGATGTCGCCGAGCGCACAGAAGACACCATCGAGCAGTACTACGATATCGTCGAGGACCTGGACGTCCCCATGAGCTCTAAGAACTACAGCTCCTGGAAAGACATCGTTGCCCTGTATGACGACCTGGACCACCGCATCGACGCGATCTGCGATGCCTGGGAGATCAGCCTAAAGTACGCAAAACCCGCGGACCATAAGGACGAAATCGTGGCGCCGCTGGCACGCGACAACGTGGCGGGCACCAATGACAATAAGTATCGCCTAGACTTTGAGGAGCGCTATCCCGGCGCCAAACCCGTCGAAGTGAACTAGTCGCATGCGACGGTCTTAAACGACTAGTCATTCAAGAACGTCCCCAATGACTACGCAAAAAACGAGCGAGGATCATGGGACCCTCGCTCGTTTTTGTTTTGGGCTATGTTTCGGCTGCGCCGCTACTTGTCGGCGGCCGCCTTCTTGGTGGTCGTCTTTTTCGCGGCAGTCTTCTTGGCAGTCGACTTCTTGGCGGTCGAAGTCTTCTTTGCTGCCGTGGTTTTCTTCGCCGTGCTCGCCTTGGTCGCAGTCTTGCGGCCGCGGGCGGGCTTCTTCTCCTTGGTCGGGCAGTCCATGTTGACGCAGATACGCCACGGACCGCGCGCCGTGTTGACCACCACGATGGGAGCGCCGCACTCGGGACAGGTCTCGCCCGTCGCCTCGAGTTTGCCACGCGCCGGCAGCGGATAGCTCACGCCGCAATCATCATAGTTGGTGCAGCGGATAAAGCGCTTGCCGCTCTTTTCGCTCTTGTGCGCAATTAGGTCGCCATGGCGTCCTGCCTCGGCGCACACCTTGCACTCGCCCACCTTAAGGTCGGGCTCGTAGTTGGTGGGGCACGTGGGGTTCACGCAGATCTCGAAAGCCTTTTGGCGGAACGGCTGGCACTTAATGCGCGGCGCGCCGCACTCGGGGCACACGGCCGCCTCGCCCTCGAGCGGGCTTACCTTGACGCCGCTCGGCACCGGATAAGTCACGTCGCAGTCGGGCCAGCCCATGCAGCCGATAAAGCTGCCGCGGGTCTTGGCGCTCGTCTTCATAACCAGGTCCTTGCCGCACTTGGGGCAGGCGCCCACGCGCGCATCGGCCGTGACGGCGTCGCTGATGGCATCGCCCAGCTCCTGCGTGTGCTTGAGCAGCTCGTCGAGCACGCCGGCCAGCAGCGCGCGCGAGTGCGTCACGACATGCTCTTCGGTGTCCTCGCCGCGCTCCACGCGGGTCATGTCGCCGTCGAGCTCGCTGGTCATATCGGGGCTCGTGATGCGCGGAGCAAACTGCGTCAGCGCGTCGATGATGGCGATGCCCAGCTGACTCGGCTCAACCGGATCATTTTTGAGATAGCGCACGGCATACAGGCGCTCGATGATGCTCGCGCGCGTGGACTTGGTGCCCAGGCCGCGCTTTTCCATCTCCTGCACGAGCTTGCCCTGGCTGTAGCGCGCGGGCGGCTCGGTCTGCTTGGCCTCGAGCTTAATGTCGAACACGTCGACCGTGTCGCCCTGCTCCAGCGGCGGCATCTGCTCGTCGCGCTTGAGTCCATACGGGTATGCCTCGCGGAAACCGGGGGTCACGAGCACGTCGCCCGAGGCCACGAACGGCTCGCCGTTGACGTCAAGCTCGAGCTTGGTGTTCTCGATGGTCGCGGGCCCCATAAGCGTCGCCAGGAAGCGGCGGGCGATGAGGTCGTAGAGCTTGCGCTGGCCGCCGTCGAGCGTGGACGGATCGCCCTCGCCCGTGGGGTAAATAGGCGGGTGGTCGGTGGTCTCGACTTTGCCGCGCGTGGGCTTCATGGGTCCGGCGAGCACCTTTTTGCACACGGGCGCCAGCGCCGGGTTAATCTTTGCCAGATCGCTCACCACGGCGCCCAGATCGAGCGTCGCAGGGTACACGGTATTGTCGACACGCGGGTAGCTGATGAGACCGGCCATGTAGAGGGACTCGGCGATGCGCATCGTACGCGCAGGCGAGATGCCCTCAGCCGCGGCGGCAGCCTGCAGCGAGGTTGTCGCAAACGGCGTGGGCGGCTGCTGCTTACGCGAGCGCTTGGTCACCGCGGCAACGGTCGCCGTCTTGGCGCCGTCGACGTGACCATACGCCGTCTCGGCAGCATCCTTGTCGGTAAAGCGCGCCGTCTTGTGCGCAATCTTAAAGCGGTCGTCCTCGGCAGCACCCTGCGCGGCGCCCATGCCGCGGATCTGCCAATAGTCCTCGGGCACAAACGCCATGCGCTCGCGCTCACGCTCGACCACCAGGGCAAGCGTCGGCGTCTGCACGCGGCCGGCGGAACGCACGTTACCAAAGCCGCCAAACTTGGCGAGCGTCAGGTAGCGCGTGAGCACCGCGCCCCAAATGAGGTCGATGTGCTGACGGCTCTCGCCGGCGTCGGCCAAGTTCTGGTCGAGCGAGACGAGATTATCAAAGGCCTGCGTAATCTCGGCCTTGGTAAACGAAGAATACTGGGCGCGGGCGACCGGCAAGTCGGGCGCAACCTCGCGCACCTTGTTGAGAGCGTCCGAACCGATCAGCTCGCCCTCGCGATCGAAGTCCGTGGCGATAATGACGCTGTCGGACTTTTTAGCGAGGTTCTTGAGCGAACGAATGAGCTCCTTCTCGGCCGGCAGCTTAATGACAGGCGCCCAGGTGAGGTAAGGCAGGCTCTCGAGCTTCCAGCCCTTGATGGAAATGCCATCGGCAAGGAACGGCTTACGCTTGGTGTCGTAAGGCGGACGAGCCAGGCCATCGGGCATGTCGGCCGGCAGTATCTCGCCGTCCTCGGTGACCGAATACCAGCCCAGCTTTTTATCGAACAGCACGCTGTCGCAAAAATCGGGCGCAAGGATGTGACCGGCAAGGCCGATCGTCACGCACTCCTCGCCCTTCCACTCAAAACGGTAGATGGCGGTGTTGTACACCTTGTCCTTTTTGGGCTTGCCCGTGGACAGACGCTCGGCAATCTGACGCGCGGCGTCGTTTTTCTCGGCGATGATGAGCTTCAAAAGAGGCTCCTATCTCGTATCTCTGCGGCTACGCCCGCCCGTATGGCGGCCGACTTACGCCCTTGCTTGCTCAATCTGCCCGATGAGCCAATCGCACCAGGCATCCATGCCCTCGCCCTTACGCGCGCTGACGGAAAACCGCGGCGCCTGCGGATTGAGGTCATCGAGTGTCTTAGTATACCTATCCATGTCAAAATCGAAAGCCGGGGCCACATCGACCTTGTTGAGCAGCTGCGCGCCGGCGTGCTGGAAGATGCCCGGGTACTTGATGGGCTTGTCGTCGCCCTCGGGCACCGAGAGAATCATGATGGACAGGTTTTCGCCCAGGTCAAAGTCGACTGGGCAGACCAGGTTACCCACGTTTTCGATAAAGATGACGTCGATGTTTTGAAGACCCACAGCCTGGTCGAAGGCGTCAACTGCCTCCATGATCATGTTGCCCTCGAGATGGCACAGGCCGCCCGTGTTGATCTGGATGGCGGGCATGCCGGCTTCCTTCATGGTGATGGCGTCGACATCCGAGGCGATATCGCCCTCGATGACGGCACAGCGCAGGCCGGCCTTGTCACGTAGACGCTCGTTGGTGCCCAGGATCGTGGTAGTCTTGCCCGAGCCGGGGCTTGACAGCACATTGATCACATAGGTGTTTGTCTCTTTAAATCGCTGTCGCAGCTGATCTGCCAGGCGCTCATTGCGCGACAGAATCGGCGACGCGATATCAATCGTTTTCTCGGCCATATTCGGCACTCCTTAATTTCCAACATTTATACCCCGTCCCCAGGTGGCTGGCGGGCTAATCGTCGGGGGTTTCAATTTCGATACTTGCGATGTCGAGCTCGCGACCGTGCAGCAGGCGCACGTTGGCGCCGCCACACTGGGGACAGCGACAATGAAAGCGATCGTGATCGAAAACCTCACCGCAGTCCAGACACTCGCTTTGTGGATGGACCTCCTCCACGGCAAGCTCGCAGCCGCGCGTGAGCGGGTCCTCGTCGCGAAACGTCTCCCACGCAAAGTCGAGCGCCTCGCGCACGACCTCGGTCATATCCCCGATACGCAGCGTTACCAAAACGGCGCGCGAGGCCCCCGCCCCACGCGCCGCGCTAATCACTGTATCGAGTATGCCGTTGACAATGCCAACCTCGTGCATACCGATTTACTCCTCGTCGTCCTCGTCGTCCGAGAACAGGTCCAGACGACTCACGAACAAGCCCTCCTTGCCCTCGCGCGCGGTAATGACCACACGGGCGATGGCAAGCGAAATCTCGTAGAGCGAGAGCAGGGCACCATACATGAGGCCCAGCGTAACGGGCGAGCCGTCGGGCGTAATCACAGCCGATCCCACAAGCAGGCCAACGTATACATAACGCCAGGCACCGCGGAAAGCAGCGTAGGACACGATGTGGAAGACGGACAGGTAGAAGATGATGAGCGGCAGCTCAAACGCCACGCCAAAGCCGATCATAAAGAGCAGCTCCATGTTGACGTAGTTCTCCAGATCGGGCAGCGCCGTAGCGACGGCCGAGGTCTCGCCGATGAGCCACTCAAAGCCCGCGGGAATGATGATGAAGTAGCAGAAAATGGCGCCCAGGAAGAACAGCACCGTCGAGGCGAGCACCGTGGGCACGACCCACTTGCGCTCGTTGGGGCGAAGCGCCGGCAGGAAAAACGCCAAGATCTGCCAGATGATCATGGGCGTGCACATGACAACGGCCATCTTGATGGCCAGCGAAAAGCGCAGACCAAAGCCGCCGAGCGTAGTGGTGATGTAGAACTTACCGTCCGGCACAAAAGAGCGGATGGGGTCTTCCAGGATATCGAGCACCACGGGCGTGGCAAAATACAGCACGATAGCGGCGGCAAACACCGACACGACTACGATGGTCAGACGGCGACGGAGCTCTCCCAGGTGATCGAAGAGCGGCATACGCGCAGGTCCGATAGGCATTACTCATCGCCTCCCTTCGGGGCGTCGGCGGCAGCGGCGTCGTCCTCGGCCTCGAGCTCGCGAGCGAGCTGGTCGACGACAGCCTTGCGCTTACGGGGACGACGGGCGTAGAGGTCAGCCGTCGTGGGCTCTGCCGGCTCGGGCTCGGGCTCCGGCTCTGCAGCAGGCTCGGGCTCGGCGACGGCAGCGGCAGGCTCGGCCTTGGCGGACTCGGCGCTCTCGGCCTCATCAGCAGCGCCTTCGCCCTCGGTGGCACCCTCGCTCGCAGCCTTCTCGGCGGCAAGGCGGGCACGACGCTCGGCAAAAGTCTCCTTCTTTGCGGGCGCAGCCGTCTCGACGGCACCCTCGTCCGCATCGGAATCGTCATCGACGGCAGCCTTCTTGGGCTTGACCGGGGCCGACGCGGCCTCGCTTACCGGATCGATAATCTCGGACTGAACAACGGCCGTCATCTTTTCCTGCGTCTCGCGGAACTGACGGATGGCACGGCCGATTGTGCGGCCCATCTGCGGGAGCTTATCCGGGCCAAACAGCAAAAAGCCGAAGACCACGATGATCGCGAGCTCACCCTCTCCAATACCAAACACACATACCTCCAAGGCTCGATGTGAGTCGAGCCCGCACCGCGCCATTCGGCCGGAACTCGTCTATTCATTCGGTCAAGTATAGCGCCCGGACGCCAAAACGTCCGAGCGCATCACAAACATATGCCAAACGGCACGCCCCTTTTGGGGCAGGGCTTATGCCGCCGTGATCGAGATCTCCTGGTCGACGCCCAGCAGCTGAACCACGCGCATCACCGGGGGCTGCACATTGGTGCAGCTAAAGCGCTTGCCGTGGTCGACCGCGTGGTGCGCGGCGCCCACGAGCACGCCAATGCCCGTCGAATCAATGTAGCTCACCTGGGCAAAGTCGAGCTCAACGGCCTCGGTGGGCTGCTCGAGCGCCAAGTCGATGGCGTTGCGCAGACTATCGGCATTGGAGATATCAATCTCGCCGGTTACCTTAATGGTATAGAGCTCTGGCGTGGGGTTGGTGGAAATACCCAAATCCATGTATACGCTCCTTTACGTATCGAAAGTGCGGATAGTACGGGAAGCCGCGCGTTAGGCGCGCTCGGCACGCGCAAGCTCGGCAGCGACCAGCTTCACAGCCAGCACCAGCACATCGAGCGCGGCCTCCAGGTCCTCGACCGTGGGATAGCTCGGCGCGATGCGGATGTTGGTGTCGCACGGGTCCTTGCCATAGGGCCAGGTAGCACCGGCCGGCGTGAGCTTGACGCCCAGGTCGGCGCAAAGCGCGGCTACCTTCTGGGCCGAGCCCTCGGGACCATCGAAGCTTACAAAGTAGCCGCCGCGGGGGTGCGTCCAGGTGGCACAGTCTGTGTCGCCCAAGCCCTCGGTGAGCTTGCGCTCGACGGCCTCAAAGCGCGGACGCAGGAACTCGGCATGCTTTTTCATGTGCTCCTTGACCGCCTCGATGGTGGGAAGGAAGCGTACGTGGCGCAGCTGGTTGAGCTTGTCGGCGCTGATAAGGCCGGCCTTCAGGCACTTGGAGAACTCCGCGATAACCGCGGGGCTCGCACCGATAAAGCCGATGCCGGCGCCCGGGAAGGTGATCTTGGACGTCGAGGCAAAGGCCACCACGCGGTCCTCGGTGCCCGCCGCGCGAGCGAGATCAAAGATGTTGGCGAGCTCGTCGGTCTCGTCGTACAGGTCGTGCACGCAGTAGGCGTTGTCCCAGAAGATGCGGAAATCGGGCGCGGCCGTGGGCATCTCGACCAGGCGACGCACGGTGTCCTCGCTAAAGGTGATGCCCGTGGGGTTGGAATACTTGGGCACGCACCAGATGCCCTTGATGGAGTCGTCGGCGGCAACCAAGCGCTCGATCTCGTCCATGTCGGGGCCGTTGTCGGTCATCGCGACGGGGACATTCTCGATACCCAAGTCGGCAGTGATGCCAAAGTGGCGGTCGTAGCCGGGAACAGGGCACAGGAACTTGACCTTCTTGCCGTCATGCGCGGCCTCATAAGCCTCCCAAGGCTCGCTACCGCACGAGCCGCAGCGCCAGAACATGCCGGCGATATCGTGCTCGATCAGCAGGCTCGACGAACCCAGTACGAGCGTCTGCTCGGCGGGGCAACCCAGGAACTCCCCCGCCAGCTTGCGTGCCGAGGGAATGCCCTCAAAGCAACCGTAGTTGGAGCAGTCGACGTTGCCGTCGTGCAGATCGGCATCGGCATTGAGGATATCGAGCATGGGTCGAGAGATGCCCACCTGGGAGGGCGACGGCTTGCCGCGGGCCATGTCGAGCGCCAGGCCCTTGGCCTTGACCTCGGCGACCTCGGCTTTGAGCGCCTCGATGGCGGCATCGAGTTCGGTGGTTTCCATCTTCTGGTAGATCGTCTGCATGGGTGCGACCTTTCGCGAAGCGGGACGTTGCAGTTCGTCTAAGTATAGACCGCCACCGCCGCAACGGCATGAAGCCGTGATAGATTAAGTTCATCGCAATGAATTATGAATCGCCGCGCATGCCGGCGTGGGGCGCCCAAGGAGGCACTATGGAATACGGATCGTTCCAGGCCGAGGAATTCGGCGACCTGCAGCGCCTGGTCGACGGGCTGTTTTATGACCGCCGCGCCATCGACCGCCTGGATCTCATCGTGCAGGCCGAGATCTTAGACCTCGCGCCCGACCTCATGGAAATCGTCAACCTTTTGCCGCCCGGCTACTACGACCGCCAATCGCTTTGCGACCAGCTCAACTCCGCCTTGGCCGCCCACGGCTGGGGCGCCGTCTACGGCACCGTGGAATAAGCCTAGTCATTTAAGAACGTCCCCAATGACTAAAACGCCGCTTGTGATGGTGTTCACAGGCGGCGTTTTCAAACTTGTATGTGCTCTTACTCTTCCTTGGGCGCGGGGTGTTTGCAGACCACGCTCATGTAGATCATGCCGAGCACGGCAGCGGTGACCGAACCGGCAAGGATGGCGGCCTTGGCAGCCAGAACCTCAAACTGGGCCGTCGGGAAGGCGAGGCCGCTGATGAGAATCGACATGGTAAAGCCGATACCACCCAGAATGCCCACACCGGCAATCATGTGCCAGTTAACGTTGTGCGGCAGCTCGCAGGCCTTGAGCTTGACCAAGGCGAACGTCATGCCAAAGATGCCGATCGGCTTGCCCAGCAACATGCCAAAGTACACGCCGAGCGTCACCGGGTCGGTGAGCAGCGTGCTCATGTCCACGCCCACTAGGCGAACCTGTGCGTTGACGAACGCGAAAATCGGCAGAATCACAAAGTTGACCGGCGTGGAGATCAGACGCTCCATGCGGATGAGCGGCGGGGTCACGCGGTGCATGACGCGCTCGACCTTGGTGGTCGAGACGGTAAAGTCATGCTGGCCTAGGATGTGCGCCTCGTCGTCGTAGCGGTCATCGAGCAGCGGCAGGCACTCGCCCAACCAATCGGTGAGGCTATCGAGCTTGACGCCGCACTTGGCCGGAATGGTAAAGGCCAAGATGACGCCGGCGAGCGTAGCGTGCACGCCGCTCTTGAACATGCAGAACCACAACAGCAGACCCAGTACCGAATACGGGGCAAGGCGGTAATGCTGCGTCTTGTTGAGCCATACGAGCGCGCAGGTCACAAGCGCGGCGGCGCCCAACCAAAACGGATTGGGGCTCTGACCGTAGAAGATGGCGATGGCGGCGATGGAGATGAGGTCGTCGGCGATGGCGAGCGTCGAGAAGAACACGCGCACGCCGTTGGGCACGCGGTTGCCCAAAAGCGACAGCACGCCCAGCGCAAAGGCAATATCGGTTGCCATGGGGATGGCCCAACCGTTGCGGGCGCCGGCATGGTTAAAGATCAGGTAGATGCAGGCGGGAACGACGACGCCGCCCACGGCCGCCAGCATGGGAAGCATGGCCTGACGCGGATTCTTGAGCTCGCCGACCGTCATCTCGTACTTAAGCTCAATGCCCACCAACAAAAAGAAAATCGCCATGAGGAAGTCGTTGACGAAAAGCTCAACGGTGAGACCGGCCGTAAGGTTGCCCAGACCCACATACAGCGGGGTCTCCAAAAAGTGATGGATGACCTCGTAGGCATCGGTATTGGCGCAAATGACGGCGGTGATGGCGGCGAAGACCATGACGGCGGCGGAAATCGTGCCGTTCTCGGCGATGCGCTCCCAAATGTCGTGACGCTCAAAGCGCTTGCGCTCACGAACGTTGAACAGCTGCTCAGTTGCTGCCATGGGCGGCTCCTTTCACGGGAAAGCTCCCGTCTTAAAAAAGCACGGCCCGCCCAAGTGGCGGCGCCGCGCTCTAACGTATTACGCTTGCATCTAGCCTACCCTGCACGACAAGCACGCAGGCGTGGCCGAAAAGCGGAACCACAGGTTGAACATTATTTGCTCAACGGCACGGGCGCGCCTGTTCAAGAGACGACGCGGCGCCGTGCACAAAAAACGACCGGAGCGCGGGGCTTCCGCGATCCGGTCGTGGCGTTTGGTCAACTAAACCTAGCAGGCGGCCATGATAGGGGCAGCGACCTGCTTCTTACGGGAGAGGACGCCCGGCATCCAGACGCCGTCGTGCTCGTCGGCAATGCCCAGACCCTTCTGAGCAGCCTCGGTCTCGCCCTCGAGCAGGACCTGCGAGCCCTCCTCCATGATGTCGGTGATGCACAGGACAATGCCGTCGGCACCCTTCTCGGCGGCGTAGGCGCGCATGGCCTCGCGAATCTCGTCGATCATGCCGAGCGCGCGACTCTTGTCGACGGTCTCGTACTGGCCGATGAGCAGCTTCTTGCCAGCGGGCTCGAACATCTTGATGTCGTTGCCGACCATCTCGGCTGCGGTGAAAGAGCCGGACGGACGGGTGAGGAAGACCTCCATGCCAAACTTGACCGGGTCGACACCCACCTGCTCGCCGAGCTTGGCGGCGACGGCGCGGTCGACATCGGTGGTGGTGGGGCTCTTGAGCATGAGCGTATCGGTCATCATGGCCGAGAGCAGCAGCTTGGCCTGGACGTCGGAAAGCTCAACGCCGAGCACGCCGGCGAGCTTGGTGACGATGGTGCAGCTGGAGCCCCAGGGCAGGCAGATGTAGTGCAGCGGGCCGGCGGTCTCGAAGTCGCCGATGCGGTGATGATCGACGACGCCAAAGACCGTGGCGTCCTTAAGACCGGCGACGGACTGGGCGGACTCGTTGTGGTCGGTGAGGACGACGAGCTGACCGGCCTCGACGGACTCGATCACGCGAGGCTCGGCGATGCCGGCGTCGGCGAGCAGTTTGGCGGACTCTGCCGGAAGCTGACCAAGGGCGCAGGCCTCGTAGGTGTTGCCGGCATACTCAACCTGGTTGAGCAGCTGGGACAGGACGACGGTGCTCATGATGGCGTCGTTATCGGGGTTCTGGTGACCAAAGACAAGAACGTTTGCCATGGGTTTCCTCCACTTGATATGTGTACTTGGACGTAGCTATGGTAGCACGCCGATGCCGAGCCTTCGCAGACGGAAGGGCCACGGCATATTTTGGAGGTAGGCACGGAGGCCAAGGCTGTCCCTTTTACACCATGTTGGTGCAAAGTAACCTGACCCCCTTGCACCAGCTATTTACCGGCGGCGCGCAGGGCTACGTAGGCGGCGCCGATGATGCCGGCGTCGTTGCCGAGCGAGGCGACCTTAATGGGCGTCTCGCGCGAGGCGGAAAGCGCGTAGCGCTGGAAGTGCTCGCAGACCTTGTCGAGGTAGACATCGGCCGAAGCGGACGCGCCGCCACCGATCAGGAACATCTCGGGGTCAACCACGTTGGCAATAAGCGCCAGGGCACGGCCGAGATAGTCGGCCATGGTATCGGCAGCTGCCAGCGCGAGCTTGTCACCCTCGCGACAGGCCTGGAACACGTCCTTGGAATCAGAAGGCCCGGTGAGCTCGATGGGCTCGACGCCCGCTTTCTTGCACTCAGCAAGGTAGTTGCTCACCACGCCAGTGGCGCTGGAATACTGCTCCAGATGGCCATGACCGCCACAGCCGCAGGTGCGCTCCTCAGCCGGGTTCAGGCACATGTGGCCAATCTCGCCGCCAGCACCCACAACGCCCGACACCACGTCGCCGTTAACGATAACGCCGCCGCCCACGCCGGTACCGATGGTGACCATCACCACGTTCTGCACGCCCTTGGCAGAGCCGAGCCAGGCCTCGCCCATGGCAGCGGCGTTGGCATCGTTCTCGTATTTAACAACCGCGTCGGGGCAGTGCTCCTGAATGGCGACTCTTAGCTCGGGCAGGTTAATGGCAATGTTGGCCTTGACCTTGGCATCGCCCGATGCCGGGATGGGGCACGGAACGGCCAGGCCAATACCCGCCACAAAGGCGCGCGGAATCTGGGCCTTGGCGACCACCTGGTCGATAGCCTCGGTCACCGCGGCAAAGCCCGCAGCGTCAACGATGGGAGGCGTGGGCACGCTGGCCTTGGCCAGCAGGTTGCCGTCCTCGTCGAACAGGCCCTCCTTAACCGAAGTGCCGCCGACGTCAATGCCGATGTAATACTGCTTAGGTTCCATGGGAGCCCACCTTTCTCGTTTAAACATTGCCTGTATGGTACCGCTCCCAAGGCAAAAACCTGCCAAAAAGGGACAGGTTTGTTTTGGCAGGTTTTATCTGTGAAAACGTAAACGACCGCTCAAAAGGTCACGCAGGGCCTTCGCCAAATATAAAGGCGCCGGGAGGCGGAGACTCCTGGCGCCCGTCAAAGGGACTGTGTTGTCTGTTGGACCGCACGGTCCATCGCGGCGATAGCGCCGACTAGGCCTGAAGTGCCTGCAGCTGCTTGTGAACCTCAATGAGCTCCGTGGCCATGACGCGCATGGTCTCGGTGCCGGCCATCTGGTCCTCGGCATGCAGCAGAATCAACGGAGCCTCGCCGTTACGCTCACCGTTGGCCTCCTTCTTCAGAAGCCCCATGTGAACATCGTGGCCACCGTTATAGGCCTCGTCGCCCTGCTTGATAAGTTCCTCGGCGGCGCCAAAATCGCCCTCCTTGGCCTTTTGCACGGCATTGATGTACATGCTCTTGGCGGTACCGACGTAGCTGATGATCTCAAAGCAGGTCATCTGCAGTTCGTTCATATCCTCCATGCGGAGCACCTAGCCCATCACGCTGACGCAGTGGTCGATGATGCCGGCAGCGTTCATGCGGCCGTAGTCGACCATGTTGATGACCTCGACCGGGAAACGGCCGGCGGCCTCCTTCTCAAAATCGCCCTTGGTGTAGCCGATCTGCGGGCCAAGCAGCAACATGTCGCACTCGCCCAGGTGATCGTGGGCCTCGTTCATGGGACGAGCCTCGACCTCAATATCCAGACCACGGTTTGCAACCTCGGCCTGCATCTTCTGGACCAGCAGGCTCGTGGACATACCGGCATTGCAGCAGAGCATGATCTTCTTCATGGTTTCCTCCTTATAACTGCGCGGCGCGCAGACGACGACTGGTTTTATTCCTTGCGGCTATTGTGCCCACCCCCTGCATCTTTACACAAGGGAGAGAGCCGCGGGCACCGGCACCGCGTACCGGTGCCCGCAACGGTGAAAGGGACGAACGTTAGGCGTTCTACTCGGCAAGAGCCTCCTGCTTGGCGATTGCCTTCTCGGAAATCTTCATGAAGGGCAGGTAGACGGCCATGCCAATGACAATCTCGAGAGCCTGCCACACGCCGGCGCGCCAGTCAAAGCCCGTAGCGAGCAGGGCATTGATGACGGGAGGCATAGTCCAGGGCACCTGGGCGATGCAGGGGCTGATGATGCCTGCGCAGGTAAGGCCATAGGTGATGCCGATGAACAGGTCGGGAAGGAGGACAAACGGGATCATGAGCGGCAGGTTGTACACGATGGGGTAACCGTAGATAACCGGCTCGTTGATGTTGAACAGACCAGGCAGGATAGCCATCTTGGAAACGGTCTCGGAAGCCTTGTTCTTGGAGAACAGGAGCGTGTCGAGCAGAAGCATGAGGGTGCAGCCCGAGCCGCCGATGAGGGCAAAGCTGTTAACAATCTGCATGTTCATGTAGTGATCGGGTTGGATGGTGCCACCGGCGGCAAAGGTAGCCATGTTGTCGACGATGAGCATGGTCAGGATCGGCTCGACGGTAGCGCCAGAGATGGTGGACTGGTGAATACCGACGCAGAACAGCAGGTTAGCAAGGGTGTAGATGAGGATAACAGCCCACGGACCGGCGTTCATGATGCTCTTGAGCGGGTTGGAGATGCACGTGGAGATGATGGCGCACAGATCGGTGCCGGCGCACACGGCGAGCAGGGCTGCGGCAAGAGCGAAGATCGCGAGGTTGAGCAGCATCGGGATCATGACGTTGAAGGAGTTGGAGACCGCGGGGGGCACGCCCTCGCCCAGCTTAACCTTGAGCTTCTCGACGCCAGAAATCTTGATGAAGAGCGAGACGGAAAGCAGGGCGATGATAATGGCCGAGAACAGACCGTTGGTGCCGGTGTTGGCAGTCGAAAGGGCGCCCGTGACCTCGGCGGAGGTGATCTTGTCCGTGAGCAGCGGGCTCGTGGCGGCAAGCGTGGCGGTGATCTGCTGCGGCATCATGATGACGAAAGCAGAGATAGCGACGACCACGCAAGCGAGCGGGTTATCGAAACGCTTGTTCTTAGCGAGGCTGTAGCCAATCAATCCGGCCAAGATAATGGCAGAGACGTTGAGGGTGCCCAGCGTAATTGCCGAACCCCACGTCTGAAGGTTGGCAAGGCCCGCCGCATCGAGCGGGAACAGGGGGAACACGACGTTGTTAATAAGAACCGCGATACCCGCAAGGATATAGAGCGGCGTGATGGTCGCGAAGGCGTCACGCAGGGAACGCAGGTGAACCTGGTTTCCCACCTTCGCAGAGACCTCGGCAAACTTGTCGAGGAAGCTCTTTCCATTGTCACTGGCCATGATTGCTCCTATCTTTCAAATCCGGCCTTTTCCTATGCGCACGGTGGTCTGTCGCCCTCTGCCACCAGATGTGCCATGTGTTGCGCGCGGCGGCGCGCGGTCTGGGCGTTCGCCCGGTCGCTAATCAACCACGTGGGTCGTGGCGACCTGTTTGAGCCAGGCTGCCGACTTCTTAAGGCGGCGCTTGTAGCCGTCCATAAGGTCGACCTCGACAAAACCGTAACGGTTCTTAAAGGCATTCGCCCAAGACCAATTATCGATAACGGCCCAATAATGGTATCCACGGCACTTGGCGCCCTCGGCAATTGCCTTGGCAACCCACTCCAGGTGCTGGCGTACAAAGTCGACGCGGTAGTCATCCTGGATGGTTCCTTCGGCGTCACGGTTCTTGTATTCGTCCATGATGCCGATGCCGTTCTCGGAAACGAACCACTCAAGATCGGGGTAGTTCTTAGCGCAGTCCATGCCAAAGTCGTAGAGGCCCTGCGGGTAGATCTCCCAGCCGCGGCTCTCGTTCATAACGGCGTCGGGCCATACGTACTCGTCGGCAAAGTGCGGCAGGCCGTACTGGTCGACCTTGCTCGCCGGTGCCTGAACACGCGTGGGGTGGTAATAGTTGCAGCCGAGCCAGTCGACAACACCCTGCTTGAGAATCTCTTGGTCGCCGGCACGGAACGGGAGCTTAACGCCGCCCTCGGCCAGGCTGTCGAGCACGTCGGCAGGAAGCTCGCCCTTGGTAATAAGGTCGAGCCACCAGCGATTGTTGATGCCGCTGGTCATACGCACGGCCTCGAGGTCTGCCTCGCTGGGATTCTCCTTGGTATAGACCGGGGTAAAGCAGTTGATCATGCCAATCTTGGCATCGGCGCGAATAGCGCCCTCGTCATAGGCCTTACGGTAGTTGGCCACGGCCAGCGCATGTGCCAGCGAGATGTGATACTGCACGGTGCGAGCGCGGCTAAAGTCGTGGAGTTGCGGGAACCACACGCCCTCCTGATAGCGCTGCTCGGGCTCGACGATGGGCTCGTTAAAGGTGAACCAGTACTTGATCTCCTGGCCAAACTCGCGGAAGGCAACGTCGGCGTAATGAGCGTAAGCCTCGACGACCTCACGGCTCTCCCAGCCGCCACGGTTAAAGAGGTAGGTGGGCATGTCAAAGTGGTACAGGTTGACGAACGGCTCCAGGCCGGCCTCGCGAGAGGCGCGGAACAGCTCGTGATACCACGCAGCACCCTCCTCGTTAAGGTTGCCGTCGGCATCGAGCAGACGGCTCCACTGGATGGAAGTGCGATAGGTATTCAGGCCCAAGTCCTTCAAAATGCGAAAGTCTTCCTGGTACTTGGCCATAAAGTCATTGCCGGCATAAGAGCCAACGCAGTTGTAGAACGAACCCAGATCCTGGATGGACCAGGTGTCCCACAGGTTCTCGAGCTTGCCGCCCTGGTTCCACTGACCCTCAGTCTGCGGGCCGGACATAGCAGCGCCAAAGAAGAAATCGTTGGGCAGCTGATACTGTGCCATCAAAGTCCTCGCTTTCGTGTTCTAGAGCTTCCGGTTGGAGACGGGTTTGCTTTGGCAGGTTATCCGGCGCGGGCGCGCACCGGTCATACCGATATCCAACCCGCCAAAACAAAACCGTCCCCAAACAGTACAAGCAAACGCCAATGCATCTCGCTTGTTGTCTGTAACTATAGCGCTCTAATATTCTATGTAAAGCGTCTTTTTAATTTTTCTTTATCGAACTTCTTTCATGAAAGCCATATGGATGCTTTTTAAGTAGGTATACTTTCTAAATATCGACGTAAATATGAAGGGAGGATTGCATGATTCCCAAATACGAGGCGATAGCTGCAGATATCCGTCGAAGCATCGAGGACGGCGCCCTTAAGCCGGGCGATAAGTTGCCCACCGTCGTTGAGTTCTGTGAGCTCTACAGCGTTTCCAAAATCACCGTCAAACGAGCAATTGAGCAGATCACCGAGGAAGGCCTTATTACCAGCCGGCGCGGATCGGGCACCTACGTCAAGGACACGGCGGGGCTTCCCGGCCAGGTGTTTTTCCAAGGCAAGAACGACCGTGCCCAAGGCTTTTCGTACGAGCATCGCGGGGAGAAAGTGACCTCGGTGGTCTACGATTTCTCGATCGTCAATCCGCCGGCAGAGGTTGCGACCCAGCTGGGAATGGCCGAAGACGACTTTGCCTATCACATCGTGCGCGTACGCGAGGTCGATGGTCAGCCCATCGTTATTGAGTACACCTATATGCCACTCGAGCTGATTCCGGGTCTTAAGAAAAAAGACCTGTACGCATCGATCTACAGCTTCATCCGCGAGCAGTGCGGACTCAAGATCTCGAGTTTCCACCGTACCATTCGCGCTGTCGCGGCAACTGAAGAAGAGGCTGAGCGCCTGGATACCAAACCCGGCTCTCCCCTGCTCGAACTCAACCAGATTGGCTTCTTGGATAGCGGTACCGCGTTTGAATATTCTGTCTCGCACAACGTAGGCGACCGCTTTGAGCTGCACAACGTAACGCTGGCCTAGTTTTGTAATCCGGTGGGTGCTCGTTTTGAGCTGTCTTACGCGGCACCCGCACAACCTTATGGGAGTATGCACATGTCCGATTTGATTAAACTCACGCCGATCTTCCACGAGAAGATCTGGGGCGGCCGCCAGCTGGAGACCGTGTTTGGCTACGACATTCCCGAGGGTCCCATCGGTGAGTGCTGGGCCATCTCGGCCCATCCCAACGGCGACTGCCAGATTGCGGAGGGCCCGTATACAGGCCACACGCTTTCGTGGCTGTGGGCCGAGCACCGCGAGCTCTTTGGCAATTGCGAGGGCAAGGAGTTCCCGCTGCTCATTAAGATTCTGGACGCCAAGGACGACCTTTCGATCCAGATTCACCCCAACGACGAGTACGCCGCCGAGCACGAGAACGGCAGCCTGGGCAAAACCGAGTGCTGGTATGTACTGGACTGCGAGCCCGGTGCCACGATCATCGTCGGCCAGCGCGCGCACGACCGCACCGAGGCTGCGCAGATGATCGAGGAGGGCCGTTGGAACGACATGCTCAACGTGCTGCCGATTCACAAGGGCGACTTTTTCCAGATTGACTCCGGTACCGTGCACGCCATCAAGACTGGTACGCTCATTTTGGAGACGCAGCAGTCGAGCGACGTGACCTATCGCCTGTACGACTACGACCGCCCCGGCACCGACGGCAAGCTGCGCCCGCTGCACATTGAGCAGAGCCTCGATTGCATCAACTTTAACGCGCAGGCTCCGACCGACGGCACGGTGACCGCGCCCGAGGTCGATGGCGTGACCGAGCTCGAGTCCAACCCCTGCTACACCGTCGATCGCGTGCGCGTGGACGGCAGCAAAACCCTGGAGCAGCGCTGGCCCTTCATGTGCCTGTCGGTCATCGACGGCAAAGGCACCGTCTGCGGCGACCCCGTCCACAAAGGAAGCCACCTGCTGGTTCCGTCCACCGTGGACAAGATCGAACTCGAGGGCACCATGGAGCTGATCATCTCGCACCTGTAATCGCTCAATCCCCGAGCGCTCGCCGGGGCGGGGCGCGGGGATTGGTCGCCTGCTCGGACAGTCCTGCTCGCACGGAGAGCACATTAAGTGCTCTCCGGCTCG
>UQLB01000013.1 GCA_900541725.1 uncultured Collinsella sp.
ACCTTCAGTTCAAGTATAACAGTTCTGTATTTATCGTATGGTTCCCTGCTGTTTAAAAACTGTCCCATGTTTTACGGCCTCCTTCTTATGCTACATGTGCTTTTAGAATCTTTCTGTGCTTGATTTTGTGAGATGCTTTTCCGTCAGTCGCAAAAGCAAGTGCAGAAAGATTCCGAGCGTACATGCTGATACTATGAGTATCAGTCTTTTTCTGTGGGAGGCGCAAGAATGGAATCCCGTTTCTCACTTCTTATTTATTTTCCGGGAAAACAATCTCTTTCTCTGGTACGCCTTCTGATTTGATGACGTAGCCGTCAACATCATCAAAATGAATCTTGTACTGATATTCGCTTTCACGTCCCTCTTTTGCGTCATCGGCATCGGCGTAGTAGGTGAGGCGGATCTGGAAGGTGTTTTTGTTTCCTACGCGCCACGATTCATCACCGATCAGCCAGTCATTTTCGAGATTTTTGTCTTTTTTGAGCAGTGTCTCGGCATACTGCTGTGCGCCGCTCCAGATTCCTGTGTTTTTGTACCGGTTCTGCATGGTGTTCTGATACTGCCACAGTGTTACAAACATGATCGTCGCCATAATTGCCGTGAAAAGAACGGTTTTGTATTTCTTTTCTTTTTTCTGTCTCTGCCGGCGGATACATCGAATGGTTCCGATCATCATCATTACCAGAACAAACAGATACCACAGGGTCCAGAAGATCTGCTCTTTTCGTTCCAGACCGCCGGGAATGAATTCTGCCAGCTGATCGCCCCAGACGAAATTTACCAGGGATGCCAGAATGCCGATAGACAGAATGGATGCTGCCCCATAGACTTTCCGGCTTTCTTCATCATCGAGGTTCTGGAAGAAATACCACAGCGATACAAACGCTGCTGCCACCAGACCGCCTAGAATCAGGCCGCCGCCCACGTTTACGATCTTTGCCGCCCACGCTGCCGCTGCCACACCGATCACCAGAAATCCCGCGATCACGTTTGCGTTCCGGTCCTGTTTTTTCTGCTGCCTTGAAATGTCACCTGCGTTCTGCAGCATTTCGGCCACCTCCTTCTGAGTATACTGAATTTCCGGCGCCGCCTCTTCCTTCGCCTTCTCCTGCCGTTCGGAGCGCATCAGTTCCAGCACAGAAATCCCAAGTGCCTGAGCCAGCGGCTCAATCGTCTGGATATCGGGAAAGCCAAGTCCCCGCTCCCACCGGCTGACGGCTTGGCGTGTGACGAAGAGCTTGGCGGCGAGCTGCTCCTGGGTAAGGTGATGGGCGCGACGGACGGCGATGAGCTTTTCTGCAAAGGCCATAGCGGCTCCTTTCTGCTGGTTGATGGCTTAAGCATACGCGGCAGCAGGTGCCCTTCCAAGCAACCGTTGGTTGCACGACGGAGGACCGCGGCGAAGAATTGCGCGCAACGCCCCACGCCTCCATGCCGTACAATGACCGGCATGGAACCTATCGCACGCATACATACCGACCTGCCGCAGAAGTTCGGCATTCCGCGCAACAGCTTTTTGGCGCCCCATCTGCAGGGACGCATCGTCTTTGAACCGGAATTTGCCTCCAACGCAGCAGTTGAGGGTCTGGATTCCTTCTCTCACCTGTGGCTGCTGTGGCGTTTCGAAAACGGAACGCCCGGCGGCACGGCTAAGGACATAGCTGCCGATGCCAAGTCGCAGGACAGGTTCGGCACCAACGCAAAATGGTCGAAGACCGTGCGCCCGCCGCGTCTGGGCGGAGTCGAGCGCGTGGGCGTGTTTGCCACACGCAGCCCGTTTCGCCCGAATCCCATTGGGCTTACCTGCGTCAAGCTCGATCGTGTCGAGCTCACCGACGATGGCCCCATCATTCATGTGCTGGGGGCCGATCTGCGCGACGGCACGCCCATCTACGACATTAAGCCCTATATTCCGTTCGCGGATTGCCACCCGGATGCGACCGGCGGCTGGATTGAGGGTGCTCCGTGGCAAGAGCTCGATGTTGAGTTCCCGCAAGCGCTTCAAGACATGGTCCCGCCTGCAAAGCTTCCCGGCTTGGTCGAGGTCCTTCGCCAAGATCCGCGCCGCGCAGGCAGCAAGCACGAGCCAAACCGCGTCTATCATCTGGCCTACGCCGGGCTCGACATATCTTTTACGGTCGATAAAACCCAGCTAACCGTAGTCGCCGTCAACGACGCGCAAGGCTAACCAGCCATCCGTCCGCACCCGTCAAATTAAGCGCCAAACCCCGCGCCAAAACCGCCCGTGCTGGTGGACAATAACGCCTACCAAAACAATCACTTTGCACGGGAGCTCAGCATGAAATATGACTTTAGCTCGCTTATCGACCGCCACGGCATGGACTCCATCGCCGTTGACTCTTGGGGTGAGATCCCCGGTATGGCTCCGAACGCACCCGACGAGGGCTTCGACCGCATTCCCATGTGGGTGGCCGATATGAACTTTGCCACGGTGCCCACGGTCCAGGAACACATCATTCAGCGCGCCCAGCACCCCATGTTTGGCTATTTCAATCCGCGCCCCGAGTACTTTGACCGCATCATCGAATGGCAGAGCCGCCGCAATGGCGTCGAGGGCCTGCGCCCTGAACATATCGGCTACGAAAACGGCGTGCTGGGCGGTGTCGTGTCGACGCTGCGTGCGTATGTTCAGCCGGGCGATGCGGTGCTGGTCCACAGCCCTACCTACATCGGCTTTACCAAGTCCATTGAGGCCGCGGGCTATCGCATTGTCCACAGCCCGCTTAAACTCGACGACCAGGGCGTGTGGCGCATGGACTTTGAGGACATGGAGTGCAAACTCGCCCAAAACCACATTCATGCTGCGGTGTTCTGCTCGCCGCACAATCCCTGCGGCCGCGTATGGGAGCGCGACGAAATCGAGCGCGCCATGGACATCTATCGCCAGCACGATTGCGTGGTGATCTCGGACGAGATTTGGTCCGATATCATCCTGCCGGGGCACAAGCATATCCCGACGCAGTCGGTGAGCGAGGATGCCCGCATGCGCACGGTCGCCCTCTATGCGCCGAGCAAGACGTTTAACCTGGCGGGCCTTGTCGGCAGCTACCACATTGTCTACAACGAGACGCTGCGTGACCGCGTGTGCGCCGTGTCCAACAAGACTCACTACAACGAGATGAACGTCCTCTCCATGCATGCGCTTATCGGTGCCTACCAGCCGCAGGGCTACGAGTGGGTGGACGAGCTCAACCAGGTGCTTGCCGACAATATCGAGTATTTCTGCACGTATGCAGAAAAACACTGGAAGAGTATCGCGTTTTCGCGCCCGCAGGGCACGTACATGGTGTATCTGGACTGCACCGAGTGGTGCCGCGAGCATGGCCGCGATATTCAGTGGTTGCTCGACGAGGGGGCGCGCGTGGGCGTTGGCTACCAGGATGGCCGTCCGTTCCACGGGCCCTGCCACATTCGCGTGAATCTGGCGCTGCCGCTTTCGCGCGTGAGAGAGGCGTGCGACCGCCTGGACCGCTACGTTTTTAATGCACGGTAAATGAGAGCTTCGCGCGGGGCCTTCTGCCGCGTCGGCGGGAAGGCCCCGTACGGTAAGGCGTCTGTAACCATTGGGCGCTCGAGTGATTTCATTTGCTATTATTTTTAGCATTTCAGTCCGTGAATAGGATCGTCTGGAGCTCGATGAAAAGACCTCGCCGCTCGGTTGCCATATCGTTGTTTGTTGCGCTTGCGGTAGCGTGTGCCTTTGTCGTAGCGATAGCCGGCTGTTCCGGGTCGAATGACGGAGCCTCGACGTCTGCATTAGAAGGTCTGGACGCCACGCAGGTAAAGGACGACGACCTTAAGACGCTCAACGTCGGCAGTGACCTCTATCCACCGTTTGTGTATACCGACGAGTACGGCGATATCGTTGGCCTGGACGTCGAGATATTAACCGAGGCTTTGGCCCGCATTGGTTACAAGCCAAAATACCAGATGATCGATTGGGAAAAGAAGAAAGAGCTGCTGGCGAGCGGCGAACTCGATTGTGTCATGGGCAGCTTTAGCATGACGGGTCGCGAAAACGAATATCGTTGGGCCGGCCCGTACCTTGCGAGCCGCCAGGTGGTCGCGGTCGATCCCCAGAGCGATATCTACACGCTTGCCGATCTTGAGGATAAGATCGTGGCGGTTCAGTCCACCACCAAGCCCGAGGGCATTTTGCTCAACCGCACAAATGAAAACGTTCCGCAGATCAAGGAGCTCTACAGCTTTTCGGACGGTTCATATCTGAACCCGGCGCTCGTCGAGGGCCTGGTCGACGCTATCGCCGCGCATGAGTCCTCGTTCCTCACCTACGAAAAAGACTATGGTGTGACATATCGCATTTTGGATGAGCCGCTGCTAGAGGTTGGTTTGGGCACCGCTTTCGATATCAACGATACGCGCGGCATCGACGTCAAGCTCACTCATGCCTACCAAGAAATGCTTGCCGATGGCACCATGGAACGCCTAGTGTCAAAGTACTTTGATGACCCTTCGCCATTTTTGAATATGGAGGGCCTGTCATGATCGATGCGCCTGACCACGCCGTAGAGGAGCGGGGCAATCGTTCGGCAGGGGCATGGCTCCTTGTCGCTCTGCTGGGGATAGTGCTCTCGGTTGCTGCCGGCATGATGAGCTACGGTTACATGACGGCCCAAGCCGAGCAGCGCTTTGCCGACGTTGTCGATTACGTGGCGACGCAGAGCCTTTCCTACGATGCATTCAATAGCGCCTATACGACCAAAAACCTGATACGCGTTATGGAGATCGCCGGAGAGGCTGCCCGCGATATGGAGCGCGACGGTTCGGTGGATAACGCCATGCTGGAGCAATATGCCGACCAGTTCAACGTGAGCGCGCTGATTGTGACGGACGCATCGGGCAATTTGGTGTCCGAGTCCTCGACGGGCGATGTGGGCTACGAGTCTTTCGCTACGTATCTCAAGGAAGCGCCCGTGCTGGAGGTGGCAACCCATCCACTTAAGTCCTATACCGCCCGCATTACGCTTTCGGATGATTCGGTTGCAGACATTGGTTGCGTGGCTCGGCAGGATGGCGAGGGCATCGTTATCGCGGTCAGGCATCAGAGCGCGAAGGCGGTTGCAAGCAATACACTCAAACTGCAGAGTTTGCTCGAAGGCTATGAAACCATCGATAGCGGCAATATCGTGATCGAAAGCGACGGCAAGGTCGTTGCGACCAATGCCGTTGAACCCACTGTATTGGGCGTATTCGATCTGCCTGCGACGGACGTCTTCATTGTCGACGGTATTAAGGATCGATGCCTGGCCGGTAAGGTCAAATTGATTAACGCCGACGGCGAGTGGTATTTGGGCACATTTGGAAAAGCGCACAAATTCTATGTGTACACCTATGCTCCGGCGCGGCGTTACTTTGAGGTTGTCGCGGCTGTTGCTGCCGGCGTGCTGGCGCTCTACAGCGGTTTTATAGCCGTTGTTGTGATGGTGCGTCGCCGCGCTGATCGCCGACGTTTGACGGACTTGCTGCAGCAGGAGCGCGACTATGGCGACAAGCTGGCAAAGGCGGCGCGTGAGGCCTCGTCTGCCAATTCGGCAAAGACAGAGTTTCTGCGTCGCATGAGCCACGATCTGCGCACGCCCATCAACGGCATTCGCGGCATGGTCGAGGTTGGCGATGCCAATGCGGACGATTTGCAAAAGCAGACTGAGTGCCGCTCGAAAATCTGGACGGCATCGGGACTGCTGCTCGACCTTGCCAACGAGGCACTCGATATGAGTCGCCTGGAGAGCGGGCAGGTCGACCTGAACCTCGTACCCACAAATTTGGTGGCCCTCAATCGCGAGGTGTGCGATATTCTGGAGCGCCAGGCCGAGGAGCGTCTGGTTACAATTATTTGTGACCAACGAACCCTTGTTCATCCCTATGCGCGGGTGAGCGTGACGCACCTCAAGCGCTTGTTGCTCAATATTGCCGGCAATGCCGTCAAGTACAACCGCCAGGGCGGCTATGTTCGCCTGGTGTGCCGCGAGGTGGAGCCAACGGATGGCGTCCCCGTCTATGAATACACGATCGCCGACAACGGTATTGGCATGAGCGAGGAGTTCCAACAGCACCTCTACGAGCCGTTTTGCCGCGAGGAGCAGCGGGTGGAAGGTGCTTCGTCGGGAACTGGCCTGGGCGCGCCTATCGCAAAACAGCTGGTCGAGCTTATGGGCGGAACCATGAGCTTTACGAGCGTCTTGGGGCAGGGGACGACGTTTACCATCCGCCTGCCGTTCGAGAAATGCAAGCGCTCCGAGATTCCTCAGGCAGTGCGCGTGGATGCGGGTGATGGCGATGCGCTCCAGGGCTTGCGCGTTTTGCTCGTAGAGGATAACGATCTGAATGCCGAGATCGCGCAGTTTACACTCAGCCGTGCCGGTGCCGTCGTGACGCATGCTAAGGATGGCGAGTCTGCCGTTGAGGCGTTTGCCGCGAGCGCACCGCACGAGTACGACGTGGTGTTGATGGACATCATGATGCCTGGCATCGATGGCCTTGAGGCCACGCGTCGGATTCGAGCACTCGATCGCGAGGATGCCGCGACCACGCCGATTATCGCCGTGAGTGCCAACGCCTTTGCCGACGACCGCAGACTTTCGCGCGAGGCGGGCATGGACGCGCACCTGAGTAAACCCGTGAGCTCGCAAGAGCTCGTCGAGGCGCTTGCGCACATAGCTGCCGACGCTTCATAAGCATATGGCCCGGTTCCAAGGTGGGTTGGAACCGGGCCATATTGCTATTTGTGAGTTTTGCTTTTGAGGCTTACTTTTCTTGAATCTGCTTGCCGCAGAGATGCTCAATCGTAATCTCGTAGAGCTGGACGCCCTTAATGTCCTTGGCGATTTCCTCTTCGACCTCCTCGGCAGAAGGGTAGTACTTAAGCGCGAGCTGGCGGACTTTATCCTCGATAAACGCGGGGGTGTCATTCGCCAGGCGACAGCGGCCAAAGACCACGGTACTCATAACGTAGGGAGCCCAGTCACCGTCCTTGTACCACTCGTTGCCGTAAACGGTAAAGCAGACCTTGTCATCGCGCTTGAGTGCGTCGACCTTGTGGCCGGCCTTGGCGCCATGGAAATAAATCTTGTCGTGCTCGGCGTCAAAGAAGTAGTTGACGGGAATGGCGTACGGGTAGCCATCGTCGCCGTTGACGGCAAAGACGCCGCGCTTGCAGGTAGCGAGCAGTTCGCGCGCTTCCTCGTCAGTGATGGCGCGTTTCTTTCGACGTAAGGGCCTAAACATCGTTGGCGTCCTTTCTACTGCGTATGGTTGTTGAGCACAAACTATAGCGAAACAGCTCCGTTTTTCTTGATGCGGGCGAGTATGTTTTTGAGCTTGTTAAAGTCGAGCGGTTTGGACAGATGGGCGTTCATGCCGGCTTCGTGTGCCGCCTTGGCGTCCTCGGCAAAGGCATTGGCGGTGAGCGCGATGATGGGGATATCGGCTGCATCGACCTTCTCGCTCAGACGAATCGCGCGGGTCGCCTCGTAACCGTCCATGTCCGGCATCATAATGTCCATCAGGATCGCATCGAAGCTGCCGGCGGGACGGCCAACGTATAGGTCGACCGCTTCGTTGCCATCGGCGGCGCGAGTTACGACAATGCCTTCGCTTTCGAGCAGCGCCTGGGCAATCTCGGCATTGAGCTCGTTATCTTCTGCCAAAAGAACGTTCATGCCGGCAAGCGAGCAGCTGTCTGCTTGCTCGTCCGCGCGTTCTCTTGCCTGAGGGTCTTTGTCGATATCGAGCGGAATCTGGACGTTGAACGTACTCCCTACGCCAACCTCACTCGAAATCTCAATCGTGCCGCCCATCAGTTCAATAAGCGACTTGACGATTGGCATGCCCATGCCGGTTCCTTGAAACTTACTGCGCGCATCGTCACCTTCTTGGGCAAACGGCTCATAGATATGCTTTAAAAACTTGGGAGTCATACCAATGCCGGTATCCGAAACGCTAAAGCAAAAGAGCGCGCGCCCGTTATCGAGTGGCTTGGTCTTTGAGCTAAAGGTGACGGAGCCGCCGTGCTTGTTGTACTTAATGCTGTTGTCTAACAGGTTGATCATGATCTGTCGGATATGGGTGGGACTGCCGATCATGTATGGCCCCGCGGCGTACGGCAGACTATTGTCCTGCATTGTGATGCCGTTACTGGACGCGCGGAGCTTGCACAGCACCAGTGTATCGTCACAGAGCTCTTTGAGGTTAAAAGGCGTATGCTCCAGTGTTAGCTTGCGGTCTTCGATTTTGCCCATCTCGAGGATGTCGTTGATCAGCGAGAGCAGGTGATTGGCGGCAACGCGCGCCTTGGCACGGCTTTCGCGGGCGACCTGGATATCGCCTTCCTTCAATTCCTCGATCTCGATAAGGCCCAGGATACCGTTGAGCGGTGTACGGATGTCGTGGCTCATGCGCGTGAGGAATGCCGTCTTAGCGGCGTTGGCGGCATCGGCTTTTTTGCGCTCGGTTCGAGCGCGCACGAGTGCCCAGATGAGCAGGACGATGCCGACCGACAACATACCGATGAGGGCAGCTGCAACGGCGGCACGGTTGCGATAAAGGAATTGAAGCGTGTTGGATTCCTGGGCCGTGTACGACGTGGAGGAGTAATTGCTTGCGGAGAGCGATTCTCCGGCATTGATGATGCCCTTGTTGATGATTCCCAACAGCTCGGGTTTTCCGCGCGAAATCCAGCACGAGAGCTCACAGGTGTCAGGGAGCTCGACCGTCTCGTAGCCTTCGAGATCATAACGGTCGCCGATGGTTTTTACACGTGAACTGGGAGCGACGATGCAGTGTGCCGTTCCCTTCCTGAGGGCGTCGAACGCTTCATCGGCGGATTGGTATTCGGTCACGGTCGCTGTGGGGAACAGGCTTTCAAGTACATTTTGGTTGATAAACGATGATTTGGTGCAGGCGATGTTCTGAAGGTCTTTGTTCAGGTTGCCGCCGGTGTGGATGGCGGTGAGGGACACGGTTCCCAACGATACCGACTGCACAACGCCAGATTGCTCGGCAAACCAGTAATCTCGGTATACCGGCAGCGCAGCGTCGATGCTTCCCTTTGACAGGGCCTTTGACATCATCTTGTAGCTATCAAAGGCGACGGTTTTGACCGTAATGCCAAATTTATCGTGCAACGTCGTCGCAAGCGATGCGAGCGAGCCTTCCATTTTGCCGTCTTCGTCTTCGTTGCAGTAGGGGAGTTTGCCCGTAATGTAGCCAAGCGTGATGGTGTTGTCATTTGCTTTGAGCCAGGAACGTTCGGGGCCGTTGAGCGATGATGAACCGCTGTTTTGGGCCGAGTAGTTAGATTTGACTTCGTCGATATAGCGTGGGTTGACGCGGGCGATTGCCGACATGGCGGCATTGATGTCGTCCATCAGGTCGGGGCGGCTTTTGGGGACGGCAAAATAGTAGTCGCTCGACCCAATGTAGAACATGGGGGAGGCACTGGGCGACGAGGTCGTGTCGTTCATGATGACGGCATCGACCTCGCCGTTTGCCAGCGCATCAAAGAGAACGGAGTTTCCGTCATACTCCTTGTATGTGCAGGCGATTCCTTCGTTGGCGAGCCATTGCTGGCCAACGAAGGTTTGCATAACGCCGGGGTTGCAGCCGATGGTAAGGCCTTGGAGCGCTCGGGGGTCACCCTTGGCCAGATCGTCGCGCTCGGGCCTGGCATAGATGTAGTAGCGCTCGGTGCCCTCGGGGTTCGAGGAAAAGAGCAGCTTTTGGGCGCGTTCCTCGGAGTAGGAGATGTTGGGCATGAGGTCGATCTCGCCCGTCTCGAGCTTCTCCATAAGCTCGGTGAAGGTGCCGGAGACGTATTCGTACTGCCAGCCGGGTGTGTAGTACGAGAGGGTCTGGAGGTATTCGTAACCCCATCCCGAGAGACGCTCGCCGGGGATGCCGTCCTGGAAGCCCTCGTTGTTGACGAGCCAACCAACGCGGACCGTTTTGACCTGCTGACTAGAGTCATCGGCAAAAGCTTGGACAGGCGCGACGGTGCTCAGTACGGCGAGCGCGGTAAGCGCGACGGCCAGGGTGCGATATATAACTGAACGAAGGACAGTGGCAGCTCTCACATGCAATCCTAACGAATCGAGACATTACCGCATAAGGATACCAGCTCAGCCTGCCCAGTCGGCAGCCGCACAGCTAAACGCTCCCGCCCGGCAGTTGGGGACAGTCCCTTTCTGCCGGCACAAAAGGAACGTCCCTAGCTGCCGGTTGTGGGACAATACCGAGCGAACGTGATTGGGCGTCTGGGAAAAGGGGTCGCGATGAACAGGTTGAGGACGCTTTCCGACGTACTGCGACAGGCTGGCTTTGCACGCATCACGGGTCTGTTTCTTATCTTTTACCTGCTGTGCTCGACGGCCGTCTGGCTGTCCGAGCCCACGACCCTCACGTTTGGCGATGGCCTGTGGTTTAGCTTTGAGACGGTCTCGACCATCGGCTTTGGCAACATTCCGGCCGAAACACCGGTTGCCCGCGCCATTACCGTCGTCTTGAGCGTTATCAGCATCTTCTACATCGCCATGCTCACGGGCGTGGCGGTGAACTACTGCAATACGCTTATCAAGATGCGCCAAAAGGACACCATGGCGCGCTTTATGGATGATCTGGAGCATTTGGAAGAGCTCGATCGCGACGAGCTTGCCGATCTTTCGCGTCGCGTGCGCGAATATCGCCGCCGCCAACGCTAGGACGGGCGCCGCGCGTCACGATGAGGGGGACTGAATATGAATATCACCGTGTATCTGGGTGCCAGTGCCGGCAATGACCCGGCGTTTCTGCCCGCGGTGCAGGAGCTGGGCAACTGGATTGGCGCCAACGGACACGCGCTGGTATACGGCGGGTCCAAATCGGGCCTGATGGGTGCGCTCGCCGATAGCGTGCTCGATGCTGGCGGACACGTGACGGGTGTGGAGCCGAGCTTTTTTATCGAGGCCGAGTTTCAACATGACGGTATCGACGACCTCATCGTGACGAGTGATATGGCCGAGCGCAAAGCCAAGATGATTGAGCTCGGCGATGCGTTCATCGCCTTTCCCGGTGGGACGGGCACGCTCGAGGAGATTGCCGAGGTCATGTCCGCGGTGTCGTTGGGGCACCTGAGTGCTCCGTGCATCCTGTATAACCTGGACGGTTACTACAACGACCTCAAGGCGCTGCTCGGGCACATGATTGATAAAGGGCTTTCGAGCCCGAGGCGCCAGCACGGCATCTACTTTGCCGACGATTTGCGTGAGATTGCCTCGATTATCAACGGATAAGTCTTGAGCCTGCTCCACTATGACTCCCAATGGTGCCGTTTGCGGCGCAGGTGGTTGGCTCGTTCGGGCAACGCGCGCTCTACAATAAAATGTATCTATGTCGACTTTGACCGCGGGAGGACCCGATGGATAACCTTGCCAAACCCACAAACCGCGCGCTGTTTTTGGTCAGCGTTGCTGTGACCGGTGCACTCGCGGGTGCTGCAGTCTGGCTATTCTTCTTTGCGATGGAGCACGGCATCGACTATCTATGGACCGAGATTCCGCACGCACTGGGCGTCGCTTCGCCCGAGCTTGCCAGCGGCCCGTTTGGCTTTTTGCCGTACCCGTTTTTCGTTTGCCTGTTGGGCGGCTTGGTGATTGGCCTATACGAAAAGATGACGGGCATCAAGACCGATGACCTCAACCAGGTGATGGCAAAGGTTAAGCAAGACGGGCGCTACCCGTACGACAACCTGGGCAAGCTTTCGCTCGCGGCATTGCTGCCGCTGCTGTTTGGTGGAAGTATTGGACCGGAGGCCGGCCTGACCGGCGTCATCGCGGGTCTGTGCAGCTGGGTCGGCGATCGCATGCGTCGCTTTGGCGCCGAGTTTAGGGAGCTCACGCTGCTGGGCACCCAGGCTGCTCTGACGGCGCTCTTTACCGCGCCCGTGTTTGGCTTTGTGGCGCCGCTTGCCGGAAGTGCTGACGGCCAGGGTGCCGGCGATGGTGAGGATTCCGAATCCGGTGAGATCACCATCAGGCTGCCCAAGGCGCAAAAGACCGTGGTTTACGGCATCGCGATTGCTGGCGGCCTGGGCACCTACCTGCTGCTCGGCCAGCTCATGGGCGGCGGCATGGGTATGCCGAGGTTCGAGGCTGCCGTGGTGGGCAATCTGGAGCTTATCTGGCTCATCCCTCTGTCGCTGATCGGAACAATCTGCGGCTGGCTGTACTTTGTCTCTGAGCACGCGAGCGAAGCGCTTGCTCATGCAATAGGGGCGCGCCCTGTCGTCAAAGCCATGCTGGCCGGTCTGGCGCTCGCCATCTGCGGCACGGTCCTGCCCTACACCATGTTTGCCGGCGAGACCCAGGCCGACGTGCTCATGGAGACCTATCTGACCATCCCCGCCGGCGTGCTTATCGCGACCGGTCTTGTTAAGGCCATGCTGACGCCCGCCCTCATCAACCTTGGTTGGCGCGGCGGTCACTTCTTCCCGGTTATCTTCTCGGGCGTAAGCCTGGGCTATGGCCTTGCTATCCTCACCGGCGCCGATCCGGTCTTTTGCGTCGCCGTCTGCACGGCATCGACGATGGGCGCCGTCATGCGCCAGCCGGTCATGGTCGTGGGCCTGCTGCTCATGTGCTTCCCACTCAAGGGTATCGTCTGCATGATCATCGCCGCCGTTATCGCCGCCGGCATTCCGCTGCCCAAGCCGCTGCGCAAGTAGCGCGGTTTTTCACGAGTCAATTCCAGGGGTACGAGATGATCCTGTACTTTAGCGCGACAGGGAACAGCGAGCATGTGGCGCGTCGCATTGCAGCGGCGACAAGCGACAAAGTTATGTCGATTGAGCGCTTTGATGCCGAGATCCTTCACCTTGCTGTGATGGAAGGCCCCTGTCGGCTGGGGTTTGTCGCCCCGGTATACGCCTGGGGCTTGCCGACGCCAATGATCGAGTTTTTGAAGACTGTCGACCTATCGGTTGCTGCCGGCACAAAGGGCGGCGAGCGCCCCTATACGTTCTATGTCTCGACATATGGTTCGACGACCGGGCAATCGGTCAAGTTCGCCCGCGATCTGCTACACGAGCGTGGGCTCGAGTTAGATGCGGCGATGAGCGTCAAGATGCCCGATACCTGGACGCCTGTTTTCGACCTGTCTGACCCTCAAAAGGTTGAGGGTATCAATAGGGCTGCCGAGGCGCAGATTGATGCCGTGATCGAGGCGGTGCGGGCGCGCCGCACGGGCAACATGATGCGCCATCGCGTGCCTCTGTTTGCATCGTGCGCGTATCACGCAATTGGGCTGCCGCGCATGCAACAGACGAGCAAGTTTGCTGTCGATGCCGATCGCTGCATCGGCTGCGGCCTGTGTGCCAAGCGCTGCCCCATGGCGGCGATTGAGATGCGAGACGGCCTTCCCGTCTGGACAAAGCCGGAGTGCGCAGCCTGCCTTCGTTGCCTGCACTGTTGTCCCAAATTTGCCATCTCGCACGGTAAGCGCACGGCATCCCACGGTCAGTACAGGCATCCCAAGCCAGGTGTGAGGATGTAGCGGCCGCTGGCCGCGCTACTTCCAAACTGCGAGCGCGGCGGTGCCCAGGACGATGAGGGCGAGACCGATGGCGCTGCGTCGTGAGAGTTTTTCGTTGAATGCCAGGCGCGCAAATAGTACCGATACGACAATCGATAGTTTGTCGATCTGCACCACGACACTCACCTGGCCTGCAGCGATGGCATAGTAATAGAGCAGCCACGATGCTCCGGTCGCGATGCCCGATGTTGCGAGAAATGTGAGTTCGCGCCGGTCAGCGTGCGCGACCTGCTCCAGTTTTCCCTTGGCTGCCACGATTGCCCATGCCATAACCAGTACCACACAGGTACGGATTGCCGTGGCTAGGTTGGACTCGACGCCTTCGATGCCAACCTTGGCAAGGATGGACGTGAGCGCCGCGAACGCGGCGGCACCGAGGGCGTAAGCGAGCCAGGTCCGGTCTTGCTGCTGCTCGGGTCCGGCGGACTGCTTCTTCTCGATCATTAAAAACGTGCCGAGGGTGATGACAGCGGTTCCCACGAGCTTAACCGCAAGGTTGCTCGTCTCGCCAAAAAGCACGATGGCGATCAGTGCAGCGAGTACGGTGCTCATCTTGTCGACCGGTACGACCTTATTGACGTCTCCGATGCCCAACGCCTTAAAGTAACAGATCCACGAAGCGCCGGTAGCGAGTCCCGAGAGGACGAGAAAGAGCCAAGATCTGGGTTCGATGCTGCCGATGGTTCCAATGGATCCAGAAATGCCCGCCATTGCCCAGGCGAAAACGAGCACCACGCAGGTGCGAATGGCCGTCGCGACATCGGAGTCGGTCTGCTTGATGCCGCATTTGGCCAGGACAGATGTGATGCCGGCAAAGAATGCTGACGCAAATGCTGCTGCGACCCACGACACGGGTGAAATGCCTCCCCAAAGAACGACCGCGCCAGATTTACGGTGCTCGTCCGATGATACCGTCCCGCCATGAAGCTTTGATATCGCTGTGGTGAGACAGGGGCCATAGTTCGAGAGGGCATTTGGTTAAGGCTCGAATCGAAGGTGAATGGTTTTCCGCGAAGCGAACGAGTAAATCTGGACCCCTGGAACATGCACACTTTTTTCGAACAAAACTGCAGGATTCTTAGACAAAAACCGCAGGAATTGAGTCCTTAAAAATGTCGATGCTACAGGGCACTGATTTTACTCGTTCACTTCTCGGAAAAGTATTCACCTTCGATATGCTGACGGTGTCTTTTTGGTTGCCAAGAACTAGACGGCCTGCTGTGAAGGGCGGTGGTGACGCTATGCCGCCTCGTTTCATTGAAAAAATAAGCGGGGTACCACCTAAGCTTTTTTAGCCGTCGATTACAGATCGCGTGCTCGATAAACCTTGGTGCTGACAGCGCAGCTGATTACACATAGTGCGAGCGCCAGTACGGCAATTCCTGCACACAGACAGCCAAGGACGGCAGGATCGGGATTCGCCCCGGCAATCGACATAAGCCAGTTGCTGATGGGGTTGGAGGAGCTCAGCGCTGCCATGGTAAGGCATCCGAGTAGGGCAAACAGGCCAACGGATAGGCGCAGTGCCTCCATGTGTCCAAATCGGAAGAACAGCGGCTGTGCCAAGAACACCATCATGAGGGAGATGAGCATCGATGCTGCCGAGGCAATTGCGATCTCAAAGATGGTTTGTCCTGTCGAGGCCACGCCCGCGCTGTTGAAGAACGGAAGGGCGATGATGTTCAAAAGCACGGCTGCGCATGCCATGACGGCCGAGAAAGCAATAATGCACAGGTAGCGTGCGCAGATGATGTCTTTGCGCGAGAACGGCAGCGTTGCCCGATAGCGCTCCCAGCCGTTTTGGTTATCGTAGCCAGCCAGTGAGTTCATGATTGTGATGGGCGACATGGCGCTGACCGCGCAGGCGCCGGCGCTCATACCGGAATCGCCGTCCGATGCGTTGGCAAGGGTTAGCACGACGAAGATGAACAGGCCGACACCTGCGATGCTCGGGGTGAGCGTGCGAACGATGGCGAGCTCGGACATAAAGGCGCGTTTCATTTCGAAGCCCCTTTCAGCATGAGGCGCAGATAGTCATCAATGGTTGCCCGATCGCAGGGAATCTCGGGAAAGGCTTCGAGCGTTTCGCGACGGTTGGGCACGAGCACGTCCACGCTATAGGCGTGGTGGACGGCACGGGCGCCTTCGACGCAAGCCATAAGCTCGGCGGCCTGTGCTTGGGTACAGTGGGCGATGCCGGCGCGGTCAGTAATGTCCTCGCGCGGCAGGTCAAAAATAATCGAGCCGTTATCGATGCAGATGACGCGGTCGGCGGCGCGATCGAGGTCGGACGTAATATGGCTCGAGAGCAGCACGCTGTGCAGGCCGTCGGAAACAAAGGCGAGCAGCTCATCGAGCAGCTCCTCGCGTGCCATGGGATCGAGGCCCGCGGTGGCTTCGTCCAAAACGAGCAGCTTGGCCTGGTGGCTGAGCGCGCAGGCAAGCTGCAGCTTCATGCCCATGCCGCGGGAGAGGTCCTTGACCTTTGCCTTGGGATCCAAGCCAAATCGGTCGATGAGGCTGGCGAAGGTGTCGTGGCTCCAGGTGGGGTACGCCGGGCCTACGAGTGCCTCGATCTGGCCCGCCTTGAGCGTTGAAGGGAAGGGGCATGTGTCCAGGACGAGACCGACGCGGGAGCGCAGGCAGCGCTGTGTCTCATCGGGCGCGTCGGCGCCACAGCGCTGCCCAAACAGGTGCACCTCGCCGGCATCGAGCTTGATAAGCCCGAGCGCGGCGCGAATCGTCGTTGTTTTGCCGGCACCATTGGCACCAACAAAGCCGACGATCTGGCCGGGCTCCACGGCAAGCGTGACGTCGCGCAGCGAAAAGCGGTCGCTTACAGTGCGTGAGATGCCTTTGAGTTCTAGCAAGTTTTGCATGGTATAGCCTTTCTTGCAGATGGCTACTGCATGGTTTCGGGGGCCACCAGGTCGAGCATCTCGTGCAGTTTGTCGCGCGTGACGCCCAGGGTTTCGGCTTGGCTCGCCGCTTTCGCAAGTAGCTCTTCGATATGGCAGAGCTGGTTTTCGCGCAAAAGCTCCTGGTTGCCCTCGGCGACAAAACAGCCCTTGCCCTGCACGGTACAGATAAACCCGAGCTGCTCCAGATCGGCGTAGGCGCGCTTGGTGGTGATGACGCTCACGCCCAGGTCGCTCGCGAGTGCGCGGATGCTGGGGAGTTTGGCTCCCGCGGCGAGCGTGCCCGAAAGGATTTGAGCTTTGACCTGCGAGGATATCTGCTCGTAGATAGGTTTGTCGCTCGAATTGGATAGGATAATGTCCACAGCGGCTCCTTAGCTGTTGGGCTACACGTGTATATAACCGGTAAGCACAGTATATATACACTATGCACAGTTACGCAAGAGACAAATTCGGATTAAGCCGGCTACCCAGACCCCAACTGATGAATTTGTCCTGATAGGTGCCCTATGGCGAGGTTTCACGGCTACAATAGGGCAGTTACATCGACGTAATGCATATAGAACGCAAGAAAGGATCCGCATGGCAAGCCTGTCGGATGAAATCTCGTCGCGCCGCACATTCGCGATCATCAGCCACCCGGACGCCGGTAAGACCACGCTTACCGAGAAGCTGCTGCTCTATACCGGCAGCATCCAGACTGCCGGCTCGGTCAAGGGCAAGAGCTCGGCCAAGCATGCTGTCTCGGACTGGATGGACATCGAGAAGGAGCGCGGCATCTCCGTCACCTCCTCGGTGCTGCAGTTCACCTATAACGGCGCCTGTGTCAACATTCTCGATACCCCCGGCCACCAGGACTTCTCGGAGGATACCTACCGTACCCTTATGGCCGCCGACGCTGCGGTCATGGTCATCGACGGCGCCAAGGGCGTCGAGGCCCAGACCAAAAAGCTCTTTAAGGTCTGCACACTGCGTCACATCCCCATCTTCACCTTTGTGAACAAGCTCGACCACGAGGCTCGCGATCCGTTTGAGCTCATGGAAGAGATCGAGAATGTCCTGGGCATCAATACGTATCCCATGAACTGGCCGATCGGCAGCGGCCGCAACTTCCGCGGCGTGTTCGATCGTCAGACTCGTCACGTCATTGCCTTTGAGGGCGACGGCCACGCCAACGCCACCAAGAAGGTCGCTGAGGTCGAGGCCGAACTGGGCGATCCTTCCATGGACGAGCTCATCGGCGAAGAAAACCATAAGAACCTGATGGACGATATCGAGCTGCTCGATGGTGCCGGCGACGAGCTCGATTTGGATGCCGTGGCCTGCGGCAAGCTGAGCCCGGCGTTCTTTGGCTCGGCGCTTACCAACTTTGGCGTGGAGCCTTTCCTCAAGGAGTTCCTGCGTCTGGCCCCGACGCCGCGCGCCTATACCGATACGCTCACCAGCGAGCCGGTCGATCCCTGCCGCGACGACTTTAGCGGCTTTGTGTTTAAGATCCAGGCCAACATGGACAAGAACCACCGCGACCGCATCGCCTTTGTGCGCATTTGCTCGGGCAAGTTCGAGCGCGGCATGGATGCCTTCCACGTGCAGGGCAACCGCAAGCTTAAGCTCGCTACGGGTACCTCGATGATGGCCGATGATCGCGCCATCGTGGACGAGGCGTACGCGGGCGATATCGTGGGCCTGTTCGATCCGGGTATCTTTAGCATCGGTGACACCGTGTGCTCTGGCACGCGCCATGTGCAGTATCCGCAGATCCCGACATTTGCCCCCGAGATGTTCGCTCGCATTACGCAGGTCGACACGCTCAAGCGCAAGCAGTTTGTCAAAGGCATGGAGGAGCTTGCCCAGGAGGGCGCCATCCAGATCTTCCGCGAGCTGGGCGCCGGTATGGAGAGCGTCATCGTGGGCGTGGTCGGCGTGCTGCAGTTTGAGGTGCTCGAGCGTCGCCTCAAGGCCGAGTACCGTGTTGAGGTTCGTCGCCAGCCGCTGCCCTATACGGACATCCGCTGGATTCAGAACGACCCCGATACCATCGATATCCCGGGCCTTTCGCTCACGCGCGACACGCTGCGCGTCGAGGACATGCGCGGCGGCAAGTTGCTGCTGTTCACGAGCCCGTGGAACGTGGATTGGGCAACCGACCACAATCCCGACCTTATCCTGTCGGAGTTTGGCAACGTAGCGTTTTAGCGCATCGGCGTGGTGGCCCTGCGGGGCTGCCGCGCCCTTTGCTTGCCTGATGCCGTGTGAGCGGCTATCATACCCACCGTCGTCTCAAGACCGGGGCGTCCGAGCAGTTCGGGTCCGATATCCTGCTCGTTAAACCTAAAACCAAAGGAGTACATAATGATCAAGAAGGTCATGGAGGACTACAAGGTCCTGTTGCGGAGCATTCCCGCGGCAACGGTTTCGCTGTTTTTCGTGAGCGTCATCATGATGAACCTGCTGGCCAACAAAGAGCTTATCAGCCTGCCGTATCTGGCACTCGATTGCGGCTTTGTGGTGAGCTGGGTTTCGTTTTTGTGCCAGGACATGATCTGCAAGCGCTTTGGCGCCAAGGCATCCATCAAAATCTCTATCCTCGCGCTGCTGGTCAACCTGGCCGTGAGCCTGTGCTTTTGGGCATGCTCGCTCACGCCCGGTATGTGGGGCGCCTACTACGACACCGGCATGATCGAGGTCAACACTGCCCTTAACGCCACCATCGGCGGCACCTGGTACGTGGTGCTGGGCTCTTCGCTGGCAATGCTCGTTTCTGCCGTGGTTAACTCCACACTCAACCAGTCGCTCGGTCGCATGCTCAAAAAGAATAACTTTGCGAGCTTTGCCTTCCGCTCCTATGTGTCCACGGGTGTTGGCCAGTTTATCGACAACTTGGTCTTTGCCATTGTGGTGAGCCACACGTTCTTTGGTTGGACCTGGGTGCAAGTCCTTATGTGCTCGCTGACCGGCGCTGTCGCCGAGCTGCTGTGCGAGGTCTTCCTGAGCCCCGTGGGCTACAAGGTCGTGCGTGGCTGGGAGCGTGAGAACGTGGGCTCCGAGTACCTCGAGCGCCACGCAACCGCCTAAGGAGCAAGTATGCGGGTTTTGATCACGGGCGCTTCGGGCGGTATCGGAGCCGCATGCGTGCAGCGTTTTTTGGACGAGGGCCACGAGGTCGTGGGCTTTGATCTTTTGCCGGCGGCGATCGAACACGAGCGCTACCGCCATCTGATTGTTGATGTCCGCGAGCCGGACGCGTTTCCAGACGATCTTGAACCTCAGGTAATCGTGAACGTTGCCGGTACGCAGGATTCGGCTGACGACATCGCCGCCAACCTGTATGGCACCATCAACGTGACCGAGCGCTACGCCTTTGCGGGGAAGGGGCTCGCCGCCAAGCCGGTGCCGGCTATCAAATCCGTGGTCAATGTGGGGTCGGCGAGCGGGCATACGGGATCGGAGTTTCCCGACTATGCCGCCAGCAAGGGCGGCGTTATCGCCTACACCAAGAACCTTGCAAACCGTCTGGCGCCGCAGGCTATCGCCAACAGTGTGGACCCGGGTGGCGTTATCACGCCGCTCAACCGTTGCGTGATGGAAGACGAACACCTGTGGAACCAGATTATGGAGCTCACGCCGCTTAAGCGCTGGGCCACCGCCCAAGAGATCGCCGAGTGGATCTACTTTGTGGGCGTGACCAACCGGTTTATGACCGGGCAGAGTCTGCTAATCGATGGCGGCGAGGCCGGCCGCACACAATTTATTTGGCCCGAATAGGAAACGCGCCCGATGGAATGCTGTTGGGCGCGTTTTTGATGTATCGATTTTTAGCCGAGGCAGGTCCAGTTGACGGGGGTCGAGCCGTGCTGTTCGAGTAGTCGATTGGCAGCGGAGAAGGGGCACGACCCCATAAAAGCGGGGAGTTCTGCCGTGGCACGGTTGGCCGAAAGCGGCGAGGGGTGCGTAGAGGCCAGGCAGAACTTGCCGGTTGTCTTGCCCGCACCAGTTGCGACGATCTTGCCTTCGACCATCTGCTGGGCAAAGCGACCCCATGTCAAAAAGACTACCGGCTGGGGCAGCTGGCAGCAGCGTTCGATAACGTAGTCGGTGAGCGTGTTCCAGCCAAGCTTGGCGTGCGAGTTAGCGGCATGCTCGCGCACGGTGAGCGTAGTGTTGAGGAGCAGGACGCCCTGTTGTGCCCATGGTGTTAGATCTCCCGTGGCGGGAATGGGGCAACCCAGATCGGCTTTGAGTTCCTTATAGATGTTGCGCAGGCTCGGCGGCAACTTGGTTTGCGTCGCGGGGACCGAGAACGACAGCCCCATTGCCTGGTTGGGTCCGTGATAGGGGTCCTGACCCAAGATGACAACTTTGACCTGGTCGGCCGGCGTGTAGGCGAGGGCATTGAGGATGTCGTCTTGTGCCGGGTAGATGGTTTGCTTGGCACGCAAAAGGGCGATGCGCTCGAGCAGCCGGTTCGTAGTTTCACGTACCGGCCGCGGCGCATCGCCCAACCAAGTTGCTATGTTGCGATCGCGAGTTGCGGTGTCCATGGGGCTCCTTTATGGCAGATGCTCTGTTGGCATCTATTGTAAAGGCGCACCGGTTGCCTTTATGCCGCGGCTGTATGAAGAGTGGGGTCTACGAGACGTGCTCGGGCGCTCCTGCCATGCGAGCCTGTCCATGTGCGCGGAGGCGCGGAAGCTCGACGGTTGCCACCATGACGCCGGTGAGGATGAGGGCGGCGCCAAAGAAGGCGATGGGACTCAGGACCTCGCCGACCAGGAAGAACGAGAAGACGGCGGAGCAGACCGGCTCGAGCGAGAAGGCGAAGCCGGTAGTCTCGGCGGGCACGTGGGGCTGCACGAGCGTCTGGGTGATAAAGCCGTAGGCAGAGCAGATGAGTGCGAGGGCAACGACGACCACGATCTCGCTGGGCGTACTGGGAAGCGTGAAGCCGCCAAAGGTGAATGCGGCGATGCCCGAGAACAAGCCGCCAAAGCCCAGCTGCCAAACGCCCAGAGCAAGCGGATCGACTTCTTCGACAAACCGCTTGGCGACAATGATGTGTCCAGCGTAGATAAAGGCGGAGAGCAGCATGATGAGCGCGCCGGGATTCAGACTGGTAAAGTCGGCGCCCGAGAGCAGCAGCATGCCGCAGGTGACGATGGCCGTGCCGATGAGCACCTTGCGCTCGGGGGCGCGACGCAGCAGGGCGGCGTTGGCAAACGGCACGATCACGACCGTCAGGCTCTGCAAAAAGCCGGCGGTGGAGGCGGAGGTGAGGCTGGAGCCCAGGCACATGCAGGTGAGCTCGGTTGCCATAATGGCGCCGATGATGGCGGCGCGGACCATAAGGTTACGGTTGATGCGCAACGCGTGCTTGTGGAAGAGCAGCAGGCAAGCCGCAAAGGCGATGATGCAGCGCAGCGCGACGATGCTCGTGGCGTTCATGCTGTCCATGCCGATCTTCATAAGGGGATACGAAAAGCCCCATGCGACGGGAACGGAAAATGAGAGCGCGATTGCTTTTTTGCGATCCATGGGACTCCTTTTGTTACAGAACGGTTTCGCAAAAAGGATTCTGCTCCCAGATGTGGATGTAGTAAAGCGAATGTATCTTCAGTATGATTAAGAAATGCTAATGTTGACAGAAAAAGCCCTGGCAAAACGTTTTACGGCAACATCGATGGGGAGGCACGATGGCATCGCGGTATCAGATTGTATGTATGGTGGTCGATTGCGGCAGTCTGAAACGTGCGGCGGACGAGCTGGGCTATACGCAAAGTGCGGTGAGCCAGGCCGTCAAGGCGCTCGAGCGCGAGCTGGGTACCACGCTTATCGAGCGCGGTAAGCAGGGTGTGTCGCTTACGCGCGATGGCAAGCAGTATCTGCCGTATCTGCGACAGATCGTAACTGCCGAGGCCGAGCTTGAGGGCAAACGTCAGGAGTTGCTGGGACTCTCCTCGACTGATATTCGTATCGCGACGTTTACCAACGTGAGTCGTACCGTGCTGCCGCGTGTGATCCGCGACTTTGGTGCGCTGCACCCGGGCGTACGCTTTACCCTCAAGCAGGGCGATTACACGCGCAACGCCCAGTGGGTGCACGATGGCGTGGTTGATTTTTGTTTTACGGCGCGCGGATTTACCGCTGGGCTCGAGAAGCGTGTGGTCTATCACGACGAGTTGGTAGCATTGTTGCCGGCCGCGCATCCGCTGACGGCAAAGGAAAAGGTGACACTCGTCGACCTGGCGTCCGAGCCGTTTGTGCTGCTGGATGAGGGCGAACAGAGCCTGGTGCTCGATGCATTTGCGGCGCATGGGCTGTCGCCGCACGTGACGAGTGAGGTGACCGACGACTACACCATCATGGCGATGGTGGAGGAGGGCCTGGGCGTGAGCATGCTCTACCGTCGTACTGTAGAGGGCGTGCAAGCCGATATTCATGTGCGGCCCATCGTGCATGCCCCCTCGCGCGACGTGGTGGCCGCCTGGCGCAGCTGGGACACCATGCCCATCGCCACGAGGCGCTTTATCGACTATATGAGCTCGCATATTGTCAATTAATGACTGGCGTGACGTTGGGTGCGGTGTTTAGCGGGCTGTCACTTTGGCTTGGGTGGCGCGATAGGTGCGTGCCGGGTGGCAAAGTAGTACCGCAACGACCATAAAGAACGCCGTGGTGCCCAGGCTGATGGGGTAGACCATCATGATGTTTGCAAAGGTGCGGAAATGCGGGAACACGCAGAACACCCAATAGAAGCGGATACCGCAGACGCAGATCGTGGTGATGAGGGCGGGCGTGAGCGAGATACCAAAGCCGCGCAGGTAGCCTGACATGTTTTCGTAGAACATGCTAAAGGCGTACGCCGGGAAGATCGAGCACACGCGGATATAGCCGATTGAGACGATGTTGGGATCGCTATTGAACAGCGACAAGATTTCGCGCCCCAGGCCGACAATAACGATGATCGTGGTGAGTGCAACGATACCGCCTTCGACCAGGCAGACCTTGAGCGTCTTGGTGCAGCGGTCGATCTGGCGGGCACCGTGGTTTTGTCCCACAAAGGTGGTGCAAGCCTGGCTGAAGCTGTTGAGCAGGTTGTAGCATACGTACTCCAAGCTCATAGCGGCGCTCGATGCCGCCATGACCTCGGTGCCCAGGCTGTTGATGGCAGACTGGATGATGATGTTGGCGACGGCAAAGACGGCGCTTTGGATGCCGGCAGGCAGGCCGATCTTGACGATGCGCTTGAGGGCGACGGGGTCGAGAGCCAGGTCACGTAGAGTGACGCGGACGACGGAGTCGGTCTTGAGCAGGCGGATAAAGAGCGTAGCGGCGCTGACGGTGTAGGCGATGGCGGTGGCGATGGCGACGCCCGCGACGCCCCAGTGGAGTACGGGGACAAAGATGAGGTCCAGGCCAATGTTGAGGACGGTGGACACGGCAAGCGCCTGCAGCGGCATGCGGGTGATGCCGACGGAGCGGAAGATCGCGGCCTCAAAGTTGTAGAGCAAGATCGAGGGCAGGCTGAGCAAAAAGACGCGCAGGTAGAGTGAAGCGAGTGGCATGGTTTCGGCAGGAACGTTGAGCGCGGTGAGCATAGGCTCGGCAAAGATCTCGCCCAGAGCGATGACGACAAAGCCCACGAGCGCCATTAAAATCGAGGTATGGACGGCGCGTTTGACCATGTTCTGATCGTTGCGGCCGATAGCGTTGGCGATGACCACGTTGGAGCCAAGTGACATGCCAATAAACAGGTTGAGCATAAGACTGGTAAGCGGAACATTGGAGCCGACCGCCGCCATGGCGAGGGTTCCCAGGTCGCCCGAGAAGTTACCGATGATGACCGTGGCGATGAGGTTCGACAGCTGCTCCAAGATGCTCGTGGCGGCCACGGGGAAGGCGAACAGGGGAATATTGCGCCACAGCGAACCGGTGGTCATGTCAATGTGCTTAGATGCGGTATCAGCCATACGCTCTCAATCTCTAATATGCTTTTCCGTGCTTATTTGCGCAGATGATGATACTCCTAATCGGCTAGTCGTTGGGGACGTTCTTAAACGACTAGTCGTTCAAGAACGTCCCCCAATGACTAGGTGGGGAAGGCGTGCGACAATGGTGGGCGTTGTGTTGTTCGCGCTAAGGAGTTGCCATGTTGTTGTGTCCCGTTTGCCATGAGCCGTTGGTGGACGACGAGCGCGGTGCTGTGTGCGCGGGTGGACACCGGTTTGACCGTGCGCGCGAGGGCTATCTATATCTACTGCGCTCGTCCAAGAGCGGCGACTCTATGGGCGATCCCAAGTCGCAGGCACGCAGCCGCCGTGACTTTCTGAATTGCGGTTACTATGCGCCGTTGCGCGATGCGATGGTTGAGTTGGCGCGCAAGCAGGTGTCTGGGCGCGCCGCGTCTGTGAACGGCCCCATGACGCTGCTCGATATTTGCTGTGGCGAGGGCTACTACACCAGCGCCATGGGCGCGGTGCCGGGCGTGGATGCTTACGGTTTCGACCTGGGCAAAGAGATGGTGCGCTTGGCGGCCAAGCGCGGCGATGCGACCTACTTCGTGGCCAACATGAAGGACATCCCTGTGGCCGATGGCGCCTTCGATATGGTGACCGAGCTCTTCGCTCCCTTTAACGAGCGCGAGTTTGCCCGCGTGCTGGCGCCGGAGGGTTCGCTCTACACCGTGGTGCCGGGTGCCCGTCATCTGTTTGGGCTCAAGGAGGTGCTCTACGACACGCCGTACCTTAACGATGAGAAGCTGCCGAAGACCACCGAGCTCGAGTTAGTCGGAACGCAGCGGGTATCTGCGAATATTACGCTTCAGACCCAGGCCGATATCGAGGCGGTGTTCCAGATGACGCCGTACTACTATCGCACACGCCCTGCCGACAAAGAGCGCCTGGCAAATTTGGATACCCTTCAAACCGACATCGACTTCATCATCGCCGAGTACCGCCACAGCTAACAACCTGCCAAAAAGGGACAGGTTTATTTTGGTAGGTTTTATCTGGGCAAACGTAAAGGGCCGACCGCGGAGATGCGCGATCGGCCCTTTTTAGTTGCTTGGCTGCAGAGGTTATGAGAAGCGAGCGCTTACAGGCGGTCCTTGTTCTCGGCCTTAACGGCGTGTGCTTGCTGAACAAAGAACAGGTCGTACACCACGATGACAAAGGCGCCAAAGTTGATGGCGTCGCCGCCAAACGCGGGAAGCGTGAGCACCGCTTGGGCAAGCGTGGCGACCGCGGCAACAATACCGAGCTTAAACGCGCCGTCCACCTGCGAAGGCTTGTTGGCGCCCTTGATACCGGCGACGCCTGCGGCAAGGTCGACGAGTCCCTTAACGATCACCACAACAGCTGCGAGCGTGGCGTTCGACCCGTAAGCGGATCCAAAATTACCGGTAACAATGCCGGCGATTCCAATGACGAGGCTGGCGATGCCCAGAACAAAATAAATCAGGGCAAGGATTTTGAGTGTCTTGCGAGCGGCGCTCATGACTGGTCCTTTCGATGCGGGCGCGGTGGATCTATCGCACCCAGGTTACGGCACATATCGTGAAGCACATTGTAGTTCAACGGCGGCGTGCATGCGCTTGAAAGCGTCTCTTGCCTGCACGGTCCAACCTTTCAAAAAGGAAAGCTGGGCGTAAGTCAAATCGATGGCAGCGTAAGCGTGGCGCTGCGATGATGGGGCCATGGTAAGAGTTGGACCGAAGGAGGAGCCATGATGTACGGAGCAGAGCAGGTACGTGAGGCGCGGTCGTTGGGAAGGCGCATGAGTGATTCCGTGATCGCTGCTGTGTGCACGGGATTGATGGCGGTGCTTTGCATTGGGATGCTGTGGGCCATGTCGCATGTGGGACAATAGCGGACGGTTGGGTGCCGACATAAACGGCGCTCACGTATTCGTTTTGCTTGTTAAGGAGTACCCATGGGCGTCGTCGATCCCTTTTCTGTTGCTCGGTCCGCGGGGCTTGAGCTGATCGGGAAGTCCGAGGGCCTCACGCTCACCGACGGCACGATGGAGCTGCGTGCCGATTTTGGCCGCATGCTTCCACGGCTCAAGCAGGGCCGTCTGCAGCAAGAACTGCTGGTAAAGGCTGCGCGCGCAAAAGGCATCGAGCGCCCATGGGCGATTGATGCAACGGCAGGCTTTGGCGAGGATTCGCTGCTGTTGGCGGCCGCGGGCTTTACGGTCGATCTGTATGAGCAGGACTGCGTGATTGCGGCGCTTCTTCAGGATGCTTTGGAGCGCGCAGCGGATGATCCGGCGCTTGCGACTTCCGTGGCGCGCATGCGCCTGCATGCGGGCGAGGACAGCATTGCAGGCCTTCGTCAAACCGTCGAGCTGCTCGAGCAGGGCGAGCTCGCAGCACCCGACGTGGTGTACCTGGACCCCATGTTTCCCGAGCGCACCAAGAGCGCGGCGGTGAAAAAGAAGTTCCAGCTCCTACATCATCTGGAGCAGCCATGTGCCGATGAGGAGACGCTGGTCGAAGCTGCGCTTGCGGTGCACCCGCGCAAGGTCGTTATCAAGCGACCGGTGAAGGGGCCACTGCTTGCCGGCGTTAAGCCGAGCTATCAACTTGCGGGCAAGGCCGTTCGTTACGATGTTTTGGTGCCGCCGCGCCCGTAGCTTGCGTGCGATTACCGGGGCTTCGCTAGCGCCGTGCCGATGCGGTCCCTATTTCCAAGGGTGCGACGTCAGGTGCCAGCCGCCGCAGTATTCACATTTGTAGCAGGCCAAACCACGCCGCCCGCGGTTTTCGCAGTCGGCCATAACTGCCTCGGCCTCGGCGCGTGTGTCGTAACGGTTTTTGCGTTCGCACGACTTGTAACGCCAGGCTTCATCGCGCTCGGCGTCTAGGGCGTCGCGGCGCTCGTCCTCGCGCGCAAACAGGTCGCTCATATCGCCGCCGGTAGCAGCGCCCAAAAACTCGCTTTTTGCCTTTGACCAGGCGGCCCGCTTTTTGCTTCCCATCTGCTTCGCGCCTCTCTCCAAACGCTGGTATCATTGCCCAATCAAAGTGATACCAATAAACGTGAGGTCGCCGCGTGATGATCAGAAAAACCCTCGATACCGACATTCCCGCCGTCATGGCTATCTATGACGCGGCCCGCGCCTTTATGCGCGCGCATGGCAACGCCACGCAGTGGCCCGAGGGCACGCCTTCTGCCGAGCAGCTGGCTGCCGATATCGCCGCCGGTGGCAGCTATGTGTGCGAAGTCGACGGCCGCGTGGTAGCGACGTTTGCCTTTCTCCCGGGGCCGGACAGCTCCTACGATGCGATCGAGGGCGGCCAGTGGCACGGCGACGCCCCGTATGCTGTGCTGCACCGCGTGGCATCCGACGGCACCACGCATGGCGTTGCGGCCGCGATGTTTGCCTTTGCCAAGGAACGTATCGACCATCTGCGTATCGACACGCACCAAGATAACCTGCCTATGCAGGGTGCCATCGCCAAGGCCGGGTTTAAGCGCGCCGGTATCGTATATGTGTCGGACGGTACGCCGCGCGTCGCGTTTGATTGGCTGCGCGAGGCATAAAGGCCGAGTCACATACCAGCGTTTCACCGAAATGAAAGTGGCCCCGAGTGGGGCCATTTTTGGTAAAACGCGTTGTTGTGGGGCTCGCGTTGTTATCGCCCCAGATGAGCCCGGGCAGACAAAAAGGGAGGTGCCGGCTTTCGCAAGGCGCGAACCTACGAAAATCGCCGCGCGGCAACGCGGGGCGATGAGCTCGGTCGGGGGATAGGGCCCGCTTCGCCCGCCGGCACGTAAATTGTATCATCCAGTGTGGAACGAGGATGCCTGTTGCCGCGTGCGATGGGCTTGTAATAAGAGGAGAGCCGTGTCGAAGCAAGCGGTCGTTGGAATCTTGGCGCATGTCGATGCCGGCAAGACCACGTTGGCCGAGGCCATGCTGTTCAACGCGGGTCGCATTCGCAAGCGCGGCCGCGTGGACGATGGCGATTCGCATCTGGATACGAACGAGATTGAGCGCGAGCGCGGCATTACGATTTTCTCGTCGCAGGCCGTGCTCGACCATGGCGATACCCACGTCATGCTCGTGGATGCACCGGGGCATGTCGATTTTTCTGCTGAGGCGGAGCGCACGCTGCGCGCACTCGACTATGCGATTTTGGTTGTGGGCGCCAACGATGGCGTGCAGGGGCATACCGAAACCCTGTGGCGCCTGCTTGCGCGCTATGACATTCCGACGTTCATCTATATCAACAAAATCGATTTGGAGAATCCCGGCCGCGATGTTTTGCTGGCACAGCTTGGGCAGCGTCTTTCCGAAGGCTGCTTGGATGCCAACGAACTGCTGGCGGGCGGTGCCGTTCAGGAGGACGCTGCTGCGTTGGACGAGGCGGCGCTCGAGGAGTTTCTTGAAGCGGGTGAGCTTTCCGTCGCAACGCTGTCGCGCATGGTTGCCGAGCGCAAGCTCTTTCCCTGTTTTGCCGGCTCGGCGCTCAAGGACCAGGGCGTGGACGAGCTGCTGGATGGTATATGCGCGCTGATGCGTGAACGGGCATGGCACCCGGAGTTTGCCGCGCGCGCCTACCGTGTGAGCCGCGGGGATCGCGGCGAGCGCTTGGCATGGGTTAAAGTGACCGGCGGCACGCTGCATGCCAAACAGCTGATTAACGGACGTTCCGGCGCCGAGGCATGGGAGCAAAAGATCGACCAGGTGCGCATCTATAACGGCGAAAAGTATGAGCTTGCCCAAGAAGTTGCTGCTGGCGGTATTTGTGCCGTGACGGGTCTTGCGCACGTTCGCCCAGGGGACGCCCTGGGCGCGGAGCCCGTGGGCGATGCGCCCGTCATTGCGCCAGTTCTCACCTATACGGTGCTTCCGGGCGAACACGACGTCCATACGGTGTTCAAAGCGTTGACTGAGTTGGCGGACGAAGATCCCATGCTCGGCGTAAGCTGGAATACGCATCTTGAGCAGATTCATTTGCAGTTGATGGGCGCCGTGCAACTCGAGGTCGTGCAGCGGGTGTTGGCCGATCGCTTTGGCCTTGCGGTCGAGTTTGAGCCCGGCGGCATCCTCTATAAGGAGACCATTTCGCAGCCGGTCGAGGGCGTGGGTCACTTTGAGCCACTGCGCCACTATGCCGAGGTGCATCTGCGCCTGGAGCCGTTGCCGGCGGGCTCGGGTGTACAGTTTGGCACCGTGACCTCGACCGACGAGCTCGATCTTAACTGGCAGCGTCTGGCGCTCACCAACGCCATGGAGCGCGATCATCTGGGCGTGCTGACCGGCTCGCCCATCACCGATGTGTGCATTACGCTCACAGGTGGCCGCGCGCATGTCAAACACACCGAGGGCGGCGATTTTCGCCAGGCCACGTATCGCGCGATTCGCCAGGGGCTCATGCGGGCACGTGAGGCCGGCGCGGCGGTGCTGTTGGAGCCGTGGTACCACTTTGAGCTCGAGGTGCCGGGGGAGTGCGTGGGCCGGGCGCTCTCGGATGCCACGCGCATGGGTGCCGAGTACGAGCCGCCGACGATGGCGGGCGACCGAGCGAAGCTTGTGGGTCGCGTGCCGGCATCCGAGGTGCAGGATTATGCGCTGGAGGTGGCTGCCTACACGAGCGGTCGCGGGCATCTGTACCTCGAGTTCGCCGGCTATGCGGCTTGCCATGATGCCGAGCACGTAATCGAGACGGCCGCCTATGAGCCCGAGGCCGATCTGCCCAACACGCCCGACTCGGTCTTTTGCTCTCACGGCGCCGGTTACACGGTCAAATGGTACGACGTACCCGCCGCGGCACACGTAAAGGTCGGTCCCACCACCTTCCGCCCCTGGCGAGCAGCAGACGCGGAGTTTTTCGGCCACATGTGACAAAGTGGCAGTTCCTTTGTTGCATGCTATTGGTATAACTCGGTATAAGTTGGTATAACTATTACCAGGGTTTACCGATCCGAGGAGGCCGACATGAATCCAAATCCCTTTAAGCCAACGGCAGGCAAGCGGCCTCCGATGCTCATCGGTCGAGAGTCGGTCATCGAAGATTTCGAGGAGGGGCTCGATAACGGCGCTGGAGCGCCGGGCAGGCTCATGCTCATTACGGGAAACCGCGGCTGCGGCAAGACGGTTCTCCTGCGGGAGCTGCAACGTCTAGCCAATGAGCGTGGATGGGCGGTTGTCTCCGATTCCGCTTCGTTTGGCTTATGCGACCGCCTGGCCGACGCGCTTCGCTCGAATAAGCCCGTTGTGACCTCAATGGAGTTTGGGCCGTCGTTTGGTAGGATGTCGGTCGAGGCGGCGCGTGCAAAGGGCGAAACGTTGCGAAGGCTGGTCAACGAGCGTCTCAAGAAGCTCGGTCCAGGCAAGGGCATATTGTTTGCGATTGACGAGGCCCAATCGGCGTCTATCGAGGAGCTGGCGGCCCTTGCCGTTCTCTATCAGCAGGTGCTCGGAGACCAGGATGCCACGGGCTTGTCCGATAGCGACCAGCGCGGTCTTGCGCTGGTGCTCGCCGGCTTACCCAGTATGGTTGATGACTTGCTCGAAGAGCCGAGCGTGACGTTTTTGCGGCGTGCCCAGCAGCGTACGCTGGGGGCGATTTCTTTGCCCAAAGTGCGCGATTCATATATCCAGACGGTCAAAGACGCTGGTCTTTACGTTGATGCGGAGACGGCGGACCTTGCGGCGCGCAAGAGCATGGGGCATCCCTATATGGTTCAGCTGGTGGGCTATTACATGTGGCGGTCTGCTGTCCGGCGTGGCTCGCAGGTCATTGAAGAGCGCGATGTTGAGGCTGGGCACGCGGATGCCGTCTCCGAGTTCTACGAAGCGGTTGACGCGCCCCTGTATTACGGGCTGCGCAGTCCACAGCGCCTATTTATCGAGGCCATGGCAGTTGACGGGGGCAAGCCGACGCGCATGGCGGACATCATTGAGCGCTGTGATCGCACTCAGAGCTGGGCGAGTAAATATCGCGCAAGCCTGATTCGCGAGCGCGTCATCGAGGCTGCCGGATACGGCCTCGTCCGGTTTACCGTGCCCATGCTGGGCGCGTACATTCGCGATCGAGTTATATGGCATGAGTAGGGTGATAAAGGTGACGGAACAGAAGATGAACCCGCAGGCTATCGAGGTGCGTGGCGCGCGCGTCCATAACCTCAAAGACATCGATATCGATATTCCGCTGGGAAAGCTCGTGGGCATTGCCGGCGTGTCGGGTTCGGGCAAGAGTTCGCTGGCACTCGGGGTTCTTTATGCTGAGGGCTCGCGTCGCTACTTGGAAGCACTCAGCACCTATACTCGACGTCGCCTAACGCAGGCCGAACACGCCCAGGTGGACGAGGTGCTGCACGTGCCGGCGGCGCTCGCATTGCATCAGCGCCCCAGCGTGCCGGGCGTGCGTTCTACCTTTGGCACCATGACCGAGCTCAACAACAGCCTGCGTCTGCTCTTTAGCCGCTGTGCCCATCACGTGTGCCCGCATTGCGGGGCGCGTTTGGAGCCGAGCCTCAACGTAGCGGCTGGCCTGTCACTCACGTGCTCCGCATGCGGCCGCGAATTCTACGCGCCGAGTGCCGAGGATTTGGCTTTCAATAGCGGCGGCGCGTGTCCCACTTGTGGCGGCACCGGCGTTATGCGCGAGGTGGACGAGGCGAGCCTGGTGCCCGACGAGTCAAAGACTATCAACGAAGGTGCGGTGCTTCCCTGGGGTACGCTCATGTGGGATCTGATGAAGCAGGTAGCCGGCGAGATGGGCGTACGCACCGACGTGCCGTTTAACCAGCTCACGCCTCAAGAGCGCGACATCGTGTTTCACGGCCCGGCGGTTAAGAAGCACATTCTCTACGTTCCCAAAAACGGCGAGGGCGCCACGCCGCTCGACTTTACCTATTACAACGCCGTCTATACCGTCGAGAACGCACTCGCAAAGGTCAAAGACGATAAGGGTCTCAAACGCGTTGCACGCTTTTTGCGCGAGGGGCCATGCCGTGACTGTGGCGGCACGCGTCTCTCCGAGGCCGCACGCCAGCCCCAGGTACGCGGTATCAATCTGGCACAGGCCGCGGCCATGACGCTTGGTGATGCGGTTGAGTGGGTGCGCGAGGTGCCCGCATCCTTGCCGACCGAGATGCAGCCCATGGCGACGGATATCTGCGATTCGTTTTTGGGTGCGGCCCGTCGCCTGGTCGATTTGGGCCTCGATTATCTTTCGCTCGACCGCGCCGGCGCCACGCTCTCCACGGGTGAGCGCCAGCGCGTCCAGCTTGCTCGCGTGGTGCGCAACCGATCGACGGGCGTGCTCTATGTGCTGGACGAGCCTTCGATCGGCTTGCATCCCGCCAATGTCGACGGCTTGGTGGGCGTGATGCGCGATCTGGTGGATGACGGCAACACCGTGGTTGTTGTCGACCACGATACGCGCGTACTGGTGGAAGCCGACTATCTGGTCGAGATGGGCCCCGTTGCCGGAGCGGGTGGTGGTAATGTGATTGCCGCTGGCACGGTAGACGAGGTCGAGCAAGCGCGGGACAGCCGCATCGCTTCGTTTTTGCGTGCCGAGCCCAAGCGCTTGCGTTCACAGGTGGCTGACGACGAAATGTTCGACCAGGGCCACATCCGCATGGCGACCGATACCATCCATACCGTCAAACCGCTCGAAGTCGATATCCCGCGCGGCCGCTTGGTCGCGGTGACGGGTGTTTCGGGTTCGGGTAAGACGACGTTGGTGCTCGAGACGCTCATCCCGGCGCTTAAGGCGCAGGCAGCTGGCGAGCGTCTGCCGGGGCACGTGCGTTGGGTCGATGCCGAGGGCATTGCCCGCGCCAACCTGATTGACGCTACGCCCATTGGCGCCAATGTTCGCTCGACGGTGGCAACTTATGCCGACATCCATGACGAGCTGCGCCGCGCCTTTGCCCGTACGCCCGAGGCTAAGGCAGCTGGCTACAAGGCGGGCGCCTTTAGCTACAACACCGGCGCCTTGCGCTGCCCTACGTGCGACGGCACGGGCTCGATATCGCTCGACGTGCAGTTTTTGCCCGACGTCGAGATCGTCTGCCCGGCATGTCGCGGTTCGCGTTATGCGGACGCGGCTTCGCATATCCATCGTGAGGGCAAGGACGGGAGTCTGCTTACGTTGCCGCAGCTCATGGACATGAGTGTGGACGAGGCCCTCGACGCCACGGTGGGACTCAAGAAGGTTCAGACGCGCTTGCAGACCTTGCACGACCTGGGCTTGGGCTATCTCACGCTCGGCGAGCCCACACCGGCGCTCTCGGGCGGCGAGGCTCAGCGCCTTAAGCTCGCGAGCGAGATGGGCCGCGTGCAGGACGATGCCGTATTCGTATTCGACGAGCCCACGATCGGCCTACATCCGCTCGATGTTCAGGTGTTGCTGAGTGTGTTCGACGGCCTTGTTGCCAAAGGCGCCACGGTTATCGTGATCGAGCACGATCTCGACCTTATCCGTAACGCCGATTACGTGATCGACATGGGCCCGGGCGGTGGCGACGCCGGCGGGCAAATCGTCTGCGCCGGCACGCCGGGCGACATCGCAGCCTGCTCCAAGAGCATTACCGGCCGCTATCTATAGCCAATGTGACAAAGGGACAGCCCCTTTGCCTCATTGATGTCTATTTCACGCATTGAGCCGCGAGATAGTCGCGGAAGAATGGCAATTCAAATGCGACGAGCCCTCGTCCTCGTTCCCCGATGATGCCGGCATCTATCATGCGGCGTCGGTAGCGGGAGACCTGCTGTGGCGAACGCTTAAGGCGCTCGACAAGGTCAGCGGTGGTGGACTCTTCCTCGTCATCGAGCATGGCGATGAGGAATCGCTTGTCCTCTGCAGTGAGTTCCCGATAGGTTGCCGCGAGGATTCGGTCGTCCATCTCGTCGCGCGCGATTTTGATTCCCAGGTCAAAGTCGCGCGACGAGATTTCCTTCGAATCGCTTGTGAGATCCCAGGCACGGTAGCCTACGAGTTGCAATAGGAAGGGAAAACCAGAGATCGAGCGAACGGCTCTATCGATTCCCTCGGCATCTGCCAGGCGATCGTTTTCCTGGATCGTGCGAATCAAGGCCTCGCGTACGTCATAGTCGGCAATGCGACCCAGATGATATTGTTGGGCGCGGCGAAGGAACGAGACCGTCTTGTGGTTCAGCAACGTCGAGACGTTGTTGGGAAGTCCCGCCATGAGCAGTGCGACGCGTTTTCCATCGGTCACAAAGTGCTGATACGTCGCTGCGAGCTGAATCATCTCGTCGAGTGTCGGGTCCACCTCGTCAACCGTGACGAGCAGACCGGTGCCCGCCTCGTTGAGCTGGTCGATGATGTCGCTCATGCGATAGCGCCAGGTTGAGGCATCGTGAACGCGATTGACCTCAATGCTGCCGAGCGGTGCAATTCCAAGCCCAGTGACTTCGAAGTTGTTAGACGGGTCGATGAGATGGCCGGCAGCACGTTTCGCCCCGAACTCGATTTCCTCAAGCATTCCCGAGAGCGCGGTCGTCTTTACGGCTATCCAGCCGTGGGATTCCGCCCTTGTCGCGAGCGACGACATGAGAGCGGTTTTACCGGTTCCACGCGCGCCTGAGAAAATCGAGGTCAATTCTGGGCGCCTGCGCTGGCTCAAGAAGGCACGGTCCAAATCCCGAATAATCTGTTGTCTGCCAGCGAGATGGGCAGGAACCTCACCAAAACTGGGGGTAAACGGGTTCTCGAGATATTTCACAAAGCTCTCCTTTCACATCGCCGTTTAATTTCATTTTATTTTAGTTAATTCTGATTAAAAATGGGGGCTCTTTATCTAGAGCATCAATTAGGCGTGTGTGCCATCGGCGCGGCGCTTGAATGTGACAAAGGGACAGTTCCTTTCTCACATTCCCGGAAAGCCTGTTTGGCGCAGGGCTTCGTAGAGGACGATGGCGGCGCTGTTGGAGAGGTTGAGTGCGCTGATGCGGTAGTCGTCCGGATTGATGAAGTTGCCGCAGATGTCCTGTTGAAGAATGGCCTCGTGGCTGTCCTCGGTATGCCCCAGCGATTCCTCGTGAGCTTCCCAAGCCTCGGCGTTATCGAGTGAGTCGCAATCGCGCAGCATCGGGATGCGCTCGCAGCGCTCGGACGCCGCGGCAAGCAGTGGCTCGGGAATGCCCGAGCTCTCGCTGCCAAAGACCAAGTAGTCTCCATCGCGGTAGGTACTCTGCGCATAGGTGCGGCGTGCCTTTTTGGTCAGCAGATGCAGGCGCTCGTCGGCAGGGGAGAGGCCGTTGCGCGCAAGGAAATCCTCCCAGCCGGCATAGGTCGTCACGTCCAAGTTTTGCCAGTAGCCCAGGCCGGCGCGACGTACCGTCTTGTCATCGAGCGAAAACCCCAGCGGCTCCACCAGATGCAGGTGGGCGCCGGTGACCACGCAGGTGCGGCCGATATTGCCCGTATTGGCCGGAATCTCGGGCGCATACAGCACAATGTTGAACATGAATCTCCTTGGCTCAGAACGAAAAACCACCACGAAGGGCACCTTCGTGGTGGTTTGGCGGTTGTGTAGGCGGAAAAATGCCCGCTTGGATAAACCTAGGCGCGGTGCCAGTCGGTCAGGCAGGCATCGAGGGAGGCGATGAGCGCATCCTTGTCCATGTGACGGCCGATGATGCACAAGCTCGTCATACGGTCGCCCGTCTCGTCGTCCCAAATCTGCATGATTTCGGGGTTCTCGTCGATGATCTTTTGCTTCTCGCCCTCGGGCGCCGAGTCGACAAACAGGCCGTTCTCCATCAGACGCATCTGGTGGCCGGCCTGCTCAAACATGTAGCACATGTCCGGATCGCCGGTCTGCCACAGCGGGCCCTTGACGCGAATGACCTCGTCGGGCCACTCCTGCTCAACAAAATCGGTGAACTTCTGCAGGTCAAACGGCTTGCGGCGCGAGTACACAAAGGTCTCGATGTCGTACTCGAGCACCTCGGGGTCGTCGTGCTCCTCGGGATGCTCCATGGCCTCGATCCAGGCGGCGGAGTTGTAGGCACGCATAAAGTCGAAGCGGTCGGTGTCGAGCAGCTCTTCCATGGGGACCTCGCCGTTTTGGGCCTCGACGATCACGGCGTCTTTCTGCAGGCTGCGCACGATGGCCTTGAGCTCGGCGATCTGCTCAGGGCTCACGGTATCGGTCTTGTTGAGGATCAGCGTGGAGCAAAACTCGATCTGCTGGATGAGCAGGCTCTCGATGTCGTCCTTGTCGATATCCTCGGCCAGCAGGTCGCGGCCGCCGTTGAACTCGTCGTACATGCGGGCGCAGTCGACCACGGCCACGATGTTGTCGAGCGCGAGCTTGGGCTCGCCGCCCACCTTGGCCTCGTCGCAGAAGCTCGAGATGGTGTAGGCGATGGGGATAGGCTCGCAAATGCCCGAAGCCTCGATGATGATGTAGTCGAAGTTGCCCGAATCGGCGATGCCCTGCAGCTGGTTGGCAAGGTCGTCCGAAAGCGTGCAACAGATGCAGCCGTTGGTGAGCGGGATGAGGTCATCGGTCTCGGAAAGGCCGCCGTCGGCGATGAGGCTGGCATCGACGTTGATCTCGCCGATATCGTTGACGATCACGGCGGCGCGGATGCCGCCGTCGTTGGCGAGGATGTGGTTGAGCAACGTGGTCTTGCCGGCACCGAGGTAGCCGGTAAGCATGATGATCTTTACGGGTTTGTTGGGCATGTGCCCTCCTTTGTTAGACATGGCTTACAGTTGAATCATATGCCAAACGCCTGCTCTTATACCCACGCGCTGGCAAATAACACAGGCTACTCCCAGGCTCCCCATACATCGGGGCAATAACCGACGGTGGCCTTTTTGCCGTTGCGCACGATGGGCTCGGCCAAGACCTGCTGATTCTCGAGCAGTTTATCGAAGCGCTGGCTAGAGGTGAGGTGCTGGATGAGTGCGAGCGTTTCCTCGTCCTTGGCTTTGGGGTTGAGCAGCTTGTCGATACCGCCGACCGCCTGCATCACGCTCGTGAGCTCGCCCTTGCTCATCTCCTTTTCCTTAAGGTCGATAAACTGCACCTTAATGCGGCGTTCCTTAAAATAGCGCTGGGCCTTCTTGGTATCGAAAGACTTTTTGGTGCCAAAAATTTGCACGTTCATGTATTTGTTCCGCCGTTCTACCTGATGAAGTTGGTGCGCTCGCGATCGGCTTTGGGGGCGTCGATGCCGGCGGCCTGTCCTGCCTCGATACAATGCAGGAGCCAGGCCATGTTCTTGCCGATGTTGCGCATGGTGGCCAGGCCCTCGGCGTCCTGGGCGGCCTCGCCCGGCATGGCGCCAAACACGTTGTTCCAGTACGTGGAAGCAACCACGGGCATCTGGTTGATGGTGAAGTACTTGTTGAGCACATCGAAGGTGGTCGACGTGCCGCCGCGACGGGCGACGGCGACCGCGGCGCCGGGTTTGTGCTCAAAGGCATGCCCGCCGGCATAGAATGCGCGGTCGAGAGCCGAGAGGATGCGGCCGCTGGGGTGCGCGTAGTAGACGGGCGAGCCAAAGACAAAACCGTCGGCCTGCTCGGCGGCAGCGATGAGCTCGTTCACCACGTCGTCGTCAAAGGTGCAACGACCGCTAAGCTTGCCGCACTGGCCGCAACCGATGCAATCGCGAATGGGCTTGGCGCCCAGCTGAAACGCCTCGGTATCAATACCTTCGGCATTGAGCTGCTCTGCGACCTCGGCGAGTGCGCGGGCGGTGTTGCCGTTTGCCTTGGGGCTGCCGTTGACCAAAAGAACCTTCATCACAAACTCCCTCTGCTGTCGGTGACTTCTGCGGAGGATTATCGCACGAGAGGGTAGATGGCGTGGGGCGCGATGTGAAACGGCTTGTGTTTCACATCGCGCCCCACAACGCTAGTCCAGCTTGGTGCCCGGTACTTGCGGTGCCTCTTTAAGCCGCGCTTTGAGCTCGTTCAAAATGGAAACGGGTTGTCGATCGACAGCGTCCAGATGAAGTGTCGCCACACGAATGGGTGGCTGATATTCAAGCGAGCCGATGAGCACGGGAGAACCCAGGAACCGTTCGATGTCGCTTGCGATCTCATCGATTGCCTCGGGGCCGAGCTCATCGAAGAGTGCCACGAATGTCGGCCCCGTCGAGCGGAACAGGCGGCCCTTGCCGCGCGAACAATCCATGAGGCAGGCGGCGCTTTCGGCGAGCACGCGGTCGCCTGCATCGAATCCAAAGCGGGCATTGACCTCGGCGATATCGTCAACCTTAATGGCAATAAAGCCTGCCTCGCGCGCCACGCGACGCATCTCTCCAATAGCGTTGACCAGCGCGTGGACATCGCCCAGGCCCGTTACCGAGTCGGTCGTATCCGCTAGGCTTCGGTTGACGATAATGCCCACATACATGCTGGGCTCGGTATCGGTGCCGTCCAAGCGGTAGCCCGTGCAGTCGCAAAGCGCGTATTTTCCGGTGGCATCCATTACGCGATACTGCATGTAGTGGAAGTGCCACGTGCCGTTTATCACCATGTCGAGCTCGGCGCGTACGTTGTCGCGGTCCTCGGGATGAATGCGGGCGAGCCACATGTCGAGTGAGTTAAAAGGGTGCTGGGAGGGCAGGTCAAAATCGCGCACGGCGTTAACCGACCATTGCGATTCTCCCGTATCGAGATTGAGGATAAACGGATAGCGCGTTTCGGAGTTCATGGAGATCGCTTGGAACACCCGGTCGTTGCAGGGAAGCTGATCGACGATTGGGCGTTGCGGCGCGTCACTGTCTTTCGGTTGCTGCACACGATGCATAAGCTTATAGCGATACATCTTGCGATCGGCATCCATCGTCATCTGGCGACGCGTGTCGCCGGCAAGTGGATCGACGCGCGAGCAGCCAAAGCTAAAGCTGCCGATCATGGGCGCCTTGCCACCTGAGCTCGCCTCGATCAGCCTGGTACGTACCTGCTCCAAGCGCTGCTCGAGTTCAATCTCGTTTGCGGAGGGCGAGATGAGCACAAACTCGTCTCCACCGATACGGAACAGCATCTCATCGTGCTCCATGGTTTCGGAGAGCGTGCGGCAGATGCTCAGAATATAGCGATTGCCTTCGGCGTGGCCAAACCTATCATTGCAATGCTTGAGATGGTCGATGTCAATATAGGCGCAGGTGAAGGGGTCGCCTTTGCGCCAGAGTTGCTCGACGTGACGGTCGAGTCCGCCGCGGTTGCCCAAGTTGGTGAGCGGGTCGATATAGGCGTTGCGCTCAAGCAGCTGGCGCTCTTGTTGCAGGATGGCATACGTCTTTTGCAGTTGCTCACCAACGGCGCGTAGCTCAGCAGGCAGCGCGGCAACATCGAGTTCAGCGGTCGAGACGCCGTTCGCAAGTCGCTGAAGATAGGCAATAATCGATTGCTCGCCCAGGCGATATGACTCGTTCATGATGGATAACCTCCTTGGGCGGAACAACGGTTTGTATCATATCCCCAATTCGGTTTGAATTGGGGATATAAGTTAGCTAATGGAGACAAATGCCCCCTTCGACGGTGGCGTTTTGCGCGCGAGCGTATCAGTTGTTATTGCCGCCATCGAGCAATGCCTCAAAATCCTTCGCCGGCATGGGGCGGTAGTAGAGGAAGCCCTGAGCGTAGTGGGCGCCCATTTGTCGTAGCATGTTCGCCTGCTCATTTGTCTCGACGCCTTCGACCACGACGGGCAGATGGAGCGACTGCGCCATTTCGAGCATCGATGAAATGATTTGCGTACTGCGGCCTTGATCGCGGTCGGTGGGCACAAAGGTGCGGTCGAGCTTGATGACGTCGACGTTGACGTTCTTGAGCATCGCGAGCGTGGACTGACCGGTGCCAAAATCGTCCATATAGGTCGAGAAGCCGCGGGTGTGCAGATCTGCGGTCAGCTTATCCACGGCTTCGGATTCTCCCGTATAAGCCGTCTCGGTGATCTCGATACGCATGAGCTCGGGCGGTAGGTTGTATTGGGCGGCGAGCGCCCCCATATGTTCGGCAACGTCGCAGGCAAGGATATCCACGCGCGACACATTAAGCGAGACCGGAACCACGCGAAGACCGCGATCGAGACGCTCGCGAAGCCATATGGCGACACCCTGCCAAATGTACTTGTCGAGCGTCACTACAAAGCCGCTTTCCTCGAGTGCGGGGATAAACGTTGCGGGCGAAATGAGAGAGCCGTCCTTGTCAATCCAGCGGGTGAGTGCTTCGGCGCCAATAATCTCGCCGGTTTCCATATCGACCTGGGGCTGAAGATAGTACGTGATGCGACCATTTGACAGCGCGTACTGGAATTCGGTCAGCGTACGGTGGAACGCGACTTCGCGCTCGTACTCCGCGGGGCGGAAAATGGCAATGCGCTCCTTAAAGTCGTTTTTTGCGCGTCGATTGGTAAACATGGCCTTTGCCTGCGCATCGATGGCGATCTCCTCATTGGAGTCGATGGGGTAAACGCCCATGGACGGCCAAAAACCTACGCCGTCATCATGCCTGGCTACTGCCTCACGAACGCGATTGTAGATTTGATGGACGGTGATGTGCTTAAAGGGGATAAGTACACAAAAGTCATCTTGGCCCCAGTACCCTGCGACGCCCATATCGGCATTCTCGATGTCCTTGAGGACCGTGCCCACATCGGCGAGTACGCGGTCGCCCTCGGCCTGGCCGCGCCATTCATTAAACAGGCGCATGTGGCCCATGTCGACCGTGGCGATGCACCAGGTGCCGTTGCGCCTTGCCTCGAGAAATGCGTTGGCGCGCCGCATAAACTCGCTGGGTCGATAGAGGCCCGTGAGCGAGTCGATACGTTCGGCGATGGCGCTTTTGCGCTCCGCCTCGGGTATGGGGAGGCTGTCGTTGGGGACAAGCCCGCCGGCCGTGCGAAGGCGACGGTCGAGTTCGCCTAAAACGGCGGTCGCTTGATGGGTTAAGTGCTCGTAAAAGGCCGGGACGACAAGACAGACGGGAGTAATGGTGTCGCCTGCGATTCGAACAGGAGCGAAAACGGCCTCTTTAAGGTGGCGGGTCAGTTGCTCGAATGCCTCGTGGTCCAGGTCGTTGCTGAGCACGACGAACTGGACGCTTCGTGAACGGTAGACCCGGCTCCTGCCGCGGGTGATCGACAGCATGCGGCCTGCGTATTCGGCAAGCATGTTGTCGACAGCCTCGGCCCCGTAGAGCTCGTTGAGCTTTGTCGTGCCACGAACGCGCACCGCTATAAGCCCTGTCTCGCAACGATCGCGGCGGCAGGCGTCGATGGCGTTGGCCAGCATGCGCTGCGTTCCGAGACCTGTGGCGGCATCGACGGTTTCGGCAAGTGAGTGGTTGACGAGCTCGCCGACATAGAGCGAGGGGACATTTCCGTCGCCGTCGATACGAAACCCGCGAGCACGGCAAAGGACGTAGTCGCCGACGGCGTTGCGCACACGATACTGCATGACGCGACGGTGCTTGGTGCCGTTGTAGACTTGGTCGATGTCGTTGATGCAGGCCTCAAGGTCGTCGGGATGGACGCGCGTTTTCCAGTAATCGCGACAGTTGTCTATGTGCTCCGAGGGAAGGCCAAGATCGCGCAAGGCACCTTGTGACCAAAGGGTGCGATGTTTGTCCAAGTTCTCGATAAAGAAATAACGGCCCTCGTTGAGCATCGAAAAGGCGTCAAAAATACGATCGCTTATTTCGAAGTCGTCGGCGTGAACTTGCGTGATATTGCGTCGATCGAGGTGCATGGCATGACGTAGCTTGTAGTCGTACATGCGATGGTCGGCATCGAGCGTCATGCGATTGGAAGCTTCGCCCAGGGCAGGGTCGGCATGTGACACTCCGTAGCTAAACGAGCGGGGCATCTCGGAATCGTTGTTTTTGAGCAGAACCGTTCGGCAGTGTTTCAGACGTTCGGCGAGGTCGTCCTCGGTTGCAATCGTAGATAGGATGGCAAACTCGTCGCCGCCTATGCGAAACGCCGCTTCGCCCACCTTCATATACAGCTTAAGATAGAGACTTACCTGCAAGATATAGCGGTTGCCCTCGTCATGCCCAAAGACGTCGTTGCAGTGCTTGAGATTGTCGATATCGATGAACGCCATGGTAACGGGGGCGTCCTGCTCCCAGAGCTCCTCGAGGGAACGGGCAAAGCCGCCACGGTTGCCAAGCCCAGTAAGCTGGTCGGTAAAGGCAGTCCTGATCAGATCCTCCTGCCGCTCGAGAAGGTCACGGACGGTCTTTTCGAGCGTTTCGGTGTAATTGCTGACAGTATCCATGTTCTAAGCGGCTTTCTGAGGTCGGGGCGGATTGCGTCGGGCGAGTTTGTTGTGTACACGCGTCGTTGCTCGGCGTTTTGCGTGTATCCAGGCCCCCGCCTTGCTGCGTTGTTGAGTTAATCTGTCGGCTAATGTTCGCTGTTGATAACAGCTGAGTAGTGTAAACAACAGCACACAATTATATATGGGTGCACATGCTGTGGGCGGCTATTGTTCAACAGGCGGTGGCGCGACGATGCGATGTTCGATGAAAATGCGACTGAGACGATATATGTTGACGGGTATACTTGTTCCGTTTGAATTTGCGGGGACGGAGATGGTCGCATGGCACAGTCAAATACGACGCGCACGGTGGGGCTGGCACTCGAGGGAGGCGGCTACCGCGGCATGTATACGGCGGGCGTGCTCGACGTATGGATGGAGCATGGCTTAACTTGCGACCATATGGTGGGTGTCTCGGCGGGCGCGGCGTTTGGCTACAACTTTAAATCGCGCCAGATCGGCCGCGCCATTCGCTACAACAAAGCCTATTGTGCCGATAAGCGCTATGCGAGCGTGACGAGCTGGTTGCGAACCGGCGACATGTTCAATGCCGATTTTGCCTATCACGAGGTGCCCATCGAGCGCGATCCCATCGATTTGGAGACATATCGCGCCTGCCCCATGCGGTTTACGTGCGTGTGTACCGATATCGAGACGGGCAAGGCCGTCTATCACGATCTGCCGTATGGCGACGAGCGCGATATCGAGTGGATCCGGGCGTCGTCGGCAATTCCCGTGGCGACGCGTCCCGTTGCTATTGACGGGCATAAGTATCTGGATGGTGGCGTGGCTGATTCTATTCCCAGCGCATGGCTGTTTGCGCAGGGACATGACCGCAATATCGTGGTACTCACGCAGCAGGCGGGCTTTGTGAAGCAGCCCAACAGCGTGATGCCCATGCTGCGGCGCGTGTTCCGTCACTACCCGGAGTTTGTCGCGGCGCTTGAGCATCGGCATGAGGTCTACAATGCTACGCTCGATGACCTGGCACGTCGCGAGGCTGCCGGCGAGATCTTTGTGGTGCGGCCGAGCGAATCGGTGAAGGTGCCGTCGCTGTGTCGCGAGCCCGATGAACTTGAACGCATCTACCAGATTGGTCGCCGCGATGCGGAGGCGACTTTGCCGGCGTTGGAGGCGTACCTGGCGGGGTAGAGCAAGCTGCCGTGGCCTCGGCGGAAAGCGCGTCCCAGAATCGGCGCTCAGAACGGGCTGCAGTTTCCCAAACGGTGGGGTTTCGGAAAGTACGTCCCGGAATATGCGTTCAGACTGGGACGCAGTTTCCCGTTGAGCCTCTATATGGAAGGCGCATCCCGGAATGGAGGTCCAAACTGGGATGCGCTTTCCGTTATTGAAGATATGAGGCTGCGGAGCAACTGCTCGGCCTAGACTTATGCCTGCTGCCAGGTTTCGACAAGCTCCTTGGCGGCGGCGTAGGGGTCATCGGCACTGCAGACGGCGCTCACCACAAAGAAGCCATCGACGCCGGTGGCCTTGAGCTGCGGCAGGTCGGCCGTCTTGACGCCGCCGCCCACCACGATGGGCACGGGGCTTGCCGCGTGGAGTGCGGCTAGGTCCTCAAAGCTCTTGGTGATGATGGAGCCGTCGGCTGCGCGTCCGCAGTCGCGCTTGGTCTCGGTCTCGTGGAGTGGGCCGATTCCCAGGTAGTCGACCAGGCTCATGTCGGCGGTCTTGACGTACTCGAGCATCTCTTCGCAACGGGCCGAAAGGCCCACGATGGCATCGGGGCCCAGCAGCTTACGGCAGACCTCGACGGGAATATCGCTCTGGCCCACGTGCACGCCGTCGACAGCGATGCCCTGCTCGCGCGCGGCGAGTACGCAGTCCAGGCGGTCGTCGATCAACAGGGCGACCTGACCGGTCTTGCCAGCCTGTGCGATTGCCTGCGCGGCGTCGCCGGTCAGCGCGATGATCTCGCGGGCACTTGCCACCTTGGAGCGCACCTGAATGCAGGTAAAGCCGGCGTCGAGCGCCTGGGCCACCACATCGCCCACGGGGCGCCCGAGGGTGTTTTCGGGGCCGAGTACCAGATAGGCCGAGATATCAAGGTTGTCGCGGATGCTCATCGTGCTTCCTCCTGCTTTTTGATCTGCGCTTCCATGCGCTCGAGTTTGCCGGTCATGGTGCCGGTAAATCCGGGACGAATATCGGCTTTGAGCACGACTTCGGTGCGGATGCCCTTGCTCGCCAACACAAAGGTTGCGTCGCGCACGACCTGCATGACCTCGTCCCAGTCGCCCTCGATCTCGGTGAACATCGAGGTGGTGCGGTTGGGAAGACCGCTCTCGCGAATGACGCGCACGACCTCGGCGACCTCGGCGGACAGCTCATCGCCGGTGCCGCACGGGGCGATGGCCACGGCGACGAGCGTGTTCATGCCGGTATTGGCTGTGGACTCGGACATGGCCTTATGCCTCCTCGAGCTCGAGTTGGTTATCGGCAATGTCCTGGGCGGTTGCGCGGTAGAGCTCGTCGATAAAGGCGACCTTAAAGCTTGCCGGGGCATCGGCGACAGCGGCGGCGCGCGTGCCGGCAACGTTGTAGACGGCGGTGCCGCAGACGGCTGCCGTAAACGGGTCGGTGGCACAGGCGTACACGGCCAGCACGCCGCCCTGCGAGCAGCCGCAGCCGGTGATCTTGGACATGAGCGGGCTGCCGCCGTGGGACTTGGCCACGGTCGTGCCGTCGGTGATCAGGTCGACTTCGCCCGAGACCACTACGGCGCCGCCGGTGTAGCGGGCGAGCGCCACGGCAGCATCGCGGGCGGCGTCGACCGTGTCGGTGGTATCGACACCGCGCACGCGGCTCAGATCAGCCGCCTCGCCCTCAAGACCCCACAGGCCGGCGAGCGCGATGATCTCGGAGGCGTTGCCGCGCACGATGGCGGGCTTGTACTGCTTGAGCTCGTTTACCAACTGGGTGCGCAGGCTACCGATGCCCAGGCCCACCGGATCGAGCACCCAGGGCTTGCCGGCGTCGTGTGCCGCCTTGGCCGCGCGGGGAATTGTCTGCTCGTAGATGGGGAAGAGCGTGCCCATGTTGAGATAGATGGCGCCGCCGCCGGCAACGAGCGCCTCGCCCTCGTCGGGCAGATAGACCATGGCGGCCGAACCGCCCACGGCGAGCTGCGCGTTGGCGACAAAGTCGATCGTCACCGTGTTGGTGATGGAGCCGGCCATCGGATTGGTGGCGCGAATCTCCTCCACGGCCTTGACCATATGTTGCTTAAGCTGTTCCGAATCAATCACTGCACATGCCTCCTTGGCATAGAAAAGGGGCGCTGTGCATAGACAGCGCCCCTGTAAAGGCGGCATGCTCCCTACGCCAGCATTAACTGACAGGTTCAAAGGATTGGGCCCCATGCCCTCTCAGCCTTGTGGCTTGCACCGCCGGCACTCCCGCATCGAATCTGTTGTTCCCTATACTAACGCACCTGCCAAAAAGGGACAGGTTTATTTTGGCAGGTCGTTACAATAGGTAGGACCGATACGAATGGGGGCCTTATGATTAAACTTGTGCTGACCGATATGGACGATACGCTGATTCCAGCCGGGCATGACGGCGCCAGCGACTACGTCATCGAGGGCATTCATGCCATGCAGGCGGCGGGTCTGCACTTTGGCCCGGTTTCGGGTCGCCAGCCGTCCGCGATGGGCTGGATGTTCAAAAATCGTTCCGAGTGTTTTTCGACTGGCGCGTTCTGTAACGGCCAGGTGATGTTTGTCGACGGCGAGGTTGTTGCCTCCCGTGCGAGCGACAACGGTGCCCTCATGCGCCTTGCCGACTATCTTGAGCAAGAGACCGACGATACCTATCTGAAGGTCTACAGCCTGGGCGATGACTTTTGGGGTAACGATGCCTATTGCGTGACGAGTGACCCCGAGCGCGTTCGTCGCGCCATGGAGTCGGGCGGCAACGCATGGCTCAAAGGCGAAGAAGCCCCGTGCCGTCCCGTCGTCGATGACGCGCCGGTGTTCAAGGCGAATATCTGGAGCGCCCGTTCGCGTGAGGAGCTCGCGGAGCTACGCGAGCGCGTTGCCGCTGAGGTGCCGGAACTCTCGCTTGTGTTTCCCAACAACCGAGTGCGCCTGTTCGACATTCTTCCAGCCGGTTGGGACAAGGGTTGCGCTGCGCTGGAGTTGGCGCGCGCTTTGGGTCTGACGCCCGATGAGGTGGCCGTATTTGGCGATTCCGATAACGATTTGCCCATGATCGATGCCGTTCCCAACTCCGTTGCAGTCGCCAATGCCAACGAGGCTGTCACGGCTGCCGCGCGCTGGCATATCGGCGCTGCGGCAGACGATGCGGTTGCCGGGGCTCTGCATCAGATTGCCGCCTGCGCCGCGACGGGGGAGATGCCGCCGTTTATGCGCCAGATGGACGCGGCGGGTCTTGGCATCACGAACGTCTAGGGAGAAGGCTATGAAGCTCCAGCAGCTCAGATATGTCGTCAAAGTTGCCGAATGCGGCAGCATCACCGAGGCCTCGCGCCGGCTCTTTGTGTCGCAGCCTTCGATTACCGCATCGATTCGCGATCTCGAAAACGAGATGGGTGTGCGCATCTTTGAGCGCACTAACAAGGGTGTCGTTGTATCCGAGGAAGGCGAGACCTTCTTGGGCTACGCGCGACAGGTGCTTGACCAGGCCGATCTGCTCGAAGGTAAGTACAAGGGCGCATCCGAGCAGGTGCCGCATTTTAGTGTGAGCTGTCAGCATTATTCCTTTGCCGTCAACGCGTTTGTCGATGTGATCCGTGAGTTCGATGCCGCGCGCTACGACTTTACCCTGCGCGAGGAGCAGACCCACGAAATTATCGAGGATGTCGCGCATATGAAAAGCGAACTCGGCATCCTGTATCTGTCGGAGCACAATCGCGAGGTCATCGAGCGCATGCTTGCCGCCAACGAGCTCGTGTTCGAAGGGCTCTTCTGCGCCACGCCGCATGTCTTCGTCTGCGCCGACCATCCGCTGGCGGGCCGCTCCAGCGTGACGCTCGAGGATCTGGAAGACTACCCGTTCCTGTCCTACGAGCAGGGCAGCTACAACTCGTTTTACTATTCCGAGGAGCTGACCTCGACGTTCGAGCGTCGCAAAAATATCCGCGTGCGCGACCGTGCGACGTTGTTCAATTTGGCCATGGGCCTCAACGGCTACACGGTATGCTCGGGCGTGATCAGCCACGAGCTCAACGGCCCCGGCATTATCTCGATTCCGCTCGACGTGGACGAGTACATGGAGATTGGCATCATCACGCGCAAGAACACGACGCTCACGCGCTACGGTCGGGCCTATATCGACGCGATTCGTCAGCATATCTAGGCTGCTGTGCTCCGCACGGTTCAAGTCTCTTTATGACAGTCCAGACTGATATAGGAAGCATCTATATCAAACTGTTATAAACGTATATTTTACGATGACCATATAAGCGCTCATACTCTGTCCCAGTAAAGCAACCAATGCAAAGGGAGATATCTATGAGCACTTCGATTCAACCGAACGCGCCGTTTCGTGCCGATATCGTCGGCAGTTTTCTTCGTCCGCAGGCTGTAAAGGATGCCCGTGCCGCCTATGTCGCGGGTAAACTCGACGCTTCCGGCCTTAAGGCCGTCGAGGACGATGCCATTCGCGATTTGGTGGCCAAGCAGAAGGCCGCCGGCCTGCAGGTGATCACCGATGGCGAGTTCCGCCGCAGCTACTGGCACCTCGATTTTATGTGGGGACTCAACGGCATTGAGCGCCGCGCCTCGCGTACGGGCTACATGTTTCACGATGAGGAGACTACCGCCGACACCGCCGTGGTAACCGGCCCCATTAGCGGCGAGAACCATCCGTTCGTCGAGCACTTCAAATTTGTCAAGTCACTCGAGGGGGAGGGCCAGGTCGCACGGCAAACCATTCCGGCGCCGATCCAGACGTTCTCTGAAGTCACGCTCGACCGCTGTGATGGCCAGCAGGAGAGCCTGCGCGCCGTCTATAAGACCGACGAAGAGCTCGCCGATGCCATTGCCGCAGCATACCGCACCGTGATTGCCGACCTGTATGCCGCGGGCTGCCGCAACATCCAATTTGATGACTGCACCTGGGGCATCTATTGCGATACCGACTTTGTGTCCAAGACCGGCATGAGTCCGGTTGACCTGCAAAAGGTGTCCGAGCTAGGTGTGGCGCTCAACAATGACGCAATCGCGGACAAGCCCGACGATCTGGTTATCAACACGCACGTGTGCCGCGGCAACTATCACTCCACCTATGCTTTTGAGGGCGGCTACGACCCCATCGCGCCGTACCTGTTCGCACATGAGAACGTCGATGCGTTCTATCTGGAGTTCGACACGCCCCGCGCCGGTGGTTTTGAGCCGCTCAAGTACGTTGCCCCCGGCAAGAAGGTGGTGCTGGGACTGATTACTACAAAGGCGGCTGAGCTTGAGGACGAGGACGTTATCGTCGAACGTATCCACGAGGCCGCAAAGTATGTGCCGCTCGAGAACCTGTACCTGTCGCCCCAGTGCGGCTTTGCCAGCTGCGAGATTGGCAACAAACTGACCGAGGACGAACAGTGGGCAAAGATCGCGCTGGTCAAGCGCATTGCCGAGCGCGTTTGGAAGTAACGCTACCGTTCGCAGGTGACGGTGCGTGCGAGACATGGCGTATCACGTACAATGGTTCGGATCGTATCGTTCGGGCAGGTTATCTGATATGCCTGATCGCCCTTCCATCATGAAAGGACTTCCATGTCCCAATCCTCGACGCCCGCCGTATCTGAACTCGAGGAGACTGTCGAATAGTAGTTGTGTTCAGCTAAATCAAAAAATGGCATCCATGCGTATGTACGCGTGGATGCCATTTTTAATGCGTCAGTATCCAGTGGATGCCGCGCGCCATGCGCAGGTCAGTTTGGGCAAAGTGGTTGCCGGGGTTGAGCTCCAGCGTTGTTGGAATGTCACGCTCTATAAACAGCTCTTCCATCGCGCGCGTGTCGTCGAGTACGTGCCGCATCATGCGGTTGGGCGTCTTGGTTTCCTTTTTACCGAGCGACAGATAGGCGGCGTCGGGCGTGGCTGTCATCGTGCGCTCACGCGCGTAGTCGATAAAGCCGGGGAACCACAGCGACCCCGATGCACTCGCCGCGCGCTCAAAGACATCTGTTTGCCAAAGTGCCCACAGTGCAAAAAGACCCGCCAACGAATAGCCGACAACGCCGCGCCAGGTGGGCGGTTGCGGGAGCGATGATTCGGCCTCTGGGATTATCTGCTTCAACAACTCGTCAAGAAAACCAGCAGCCTGTCCACCAAAGGGCTCGGCATCTCGTATAGTTCCCTCACATTCCCAGGGGCTCAGCTCGCGATTCCAATCGAGTCCTCCGATGGCGACAAGGGTGAACGGCGGGCAGTCGAGCTCTCGGCAGCGCTCGTAGACTTCACTACCGTCGCCCATAACCACGGGGAGGTAGATGACGGGCGTACCTTCCGCACGCTCTGAATAAACGGTTATCTGCTTATGATGCGCTTCCAAGGCAGGCTTCTCTCGGTGTTGTGATATTGACAGCCTCAATTGTCGCACGCTGGCACGGGGGCAGACGCTAAAAGAAAGGCGCGGAGCCGTTCGATGCGACTCCGCGCCTTGTTGTTTTGCTTCGGCAGACTATGCCGTTACGCCACGAAGAAGTAGACGAGGAAGGCAAGGGCTGCGATCCACATGAGCGGCTTGATCTTGGAGGCCTCGCCCTTAAAGAGCGCGACGATCACGTAGGCGATAAAACCCAGACCAATGCCGGCAGAGATGGAGTAGGTGAAGGGCACGCCGGCGACAATCATGAACGCCGGGAAACCCTGCGACACGTCGGACCAATCGATCTCGGAGGCCTCGCTCATCATGAGGTAGCCGACGTAGACCAGAGCACCGCAGGTGGCGGCGCTGGAAACGATGGTGACGATGGGGGAGAAGAACGCGGCGAGAATGAACAGCACGCCGGTGGTGACGGAGGTGAGGCCCGTGCGGCCACCGTCGGCGGCGCCGGAAGTGGACTCGACGAAGGTGGTGATGGAGGAGACGCCCATGAAACCGCCCACAGCGGCGGCGGCGGAGTCGACGATCAGGATCTCCTTGATATTCTCGACGTTGCCGTCGTCGGTGAGGAACTCGCCCTGCTTGGCCACGGCCATCGCGGTGCCCATGGTGTCGAAGAAGTCACTCATGAGCAGCGAGAACGAGATGACGAGGAGCGTGGGGTCGGTAAGGACCTTGACGATGGCGGGCACGCCGCCGGCGTCGGCGATGGGGCCGCCGATGCTCGAGAAGTCGAGCGGGGCGATGATACCGGTCGGAGCATGGGTCACACCTAGGGGGATACCGGCGATGACGGCGACGACGATGCCGATGAGCAGCGAGCCGGGGACGTTGCGGCAGGCGAGGGCGACTGTCACCAGGATGGAGATGATGCCGACGATGAAGGTGGGGGAGGTGATGTCGCCCAGACCGACGAGTGTACCGGCGCCAGCGGTGATAATGCCGGCATCGCACAGGCCAATCATGGCGATGAACAGGCCCAGACCCACCGAGATGGCGTGACGCAGGACAACCGGGATGGCGTCCATGATGGCCTCGCGCAGGCCACAAAGCACGAGCAGCAAGATGACGACGCCCTCAAGGAAGATGACGCTCATGGCCACGTGCCAGTCACCGCCGCAGACGGTGGTGGTGATTCCAGCGATCATCGCGTTGACGCCTAAGCCCGACGCGCAGGCGAGCGGGCGGTTGGCGAAGATGCCCATGCAGATGGTCATGATGCCGGCGCCCAGGCAGGTGGCGCAGGCGAGCGCTCCCGCATCGATGCCAGCGCCCGAGAGCACTGTGGGGTTGACGGCGATGATGTAGGCCATCGCCAGGAATGTTGTCAGTCCAGCGCGAAGTTCGGTCCCGATTGTGGACTTGCGCTCACTGACGTGAAATAGTTCGTCCATGCATACCCTTTCCTTGTTCGGCCCCGAGTTTAGGCCGATTGACACGAACTCACCCACTATATCGCCTTTGTGAAGTTGGTGTTCCTCACATGTTGATGTTCGGCGGTTTGTAACGGACGGGCGGTATCTTTCGCATGAAATTGTGTAGGTACCGTATACTTAAGCGGTTACAACGACCCCTATGGAGGAACGTATGATTAAAGAGCTCTGCCGCGACGAGGCTATCCTGTCTCAGCGTTGCGAGGTTGCGACTGTCGAGGACGAGTCGGTCGCTCAGGATCTGATTGATACCATCAAGTCGCTCGATGATGCCGGCTGCTTGGCCGCCAACCAGATCGGCGTCACCAAGAAGGTCTGCGTCTATCTAGACGACGCCGGTGAGCCCCACGTGCTTTACAACCCCCGTCTGGTGTTTGGCCTGGGCGCCAGCAAGATGGAGGAGAGCTGCCTGACGCACGAGGAGGTCACCAAGTCCACGCGCTACATCAAGTGCAAGGTCGCTTATGACGTGATCGTCGACGGTAAGATGCGCGAGCGCAAGCAGGACTTTGTGGGCTTCGAGGCGCAAATGATTCAACACATGATTGACCACTGTCTAGGAAAGTTGGTCTAAGGGGACCAAGGCACCGCACTTCGTCTCTTTTGGTCCGGGCGTGACATTGTTGTCATGTCCGGGCTTTTGTGTTTAGCGCCTTTTTGTTTGGAGACAATGAACTTAGCAGGAACGTAAAGCTAGGAGGCGCTATGTGTACGAGTATTCGATTTACCGATAATTCTGGCCACATGTATCTAGGCCGCAACCTCGACTGGAGCTTTGACTACGGCCAACAGGTTCGCGTGATGCCGCGCGGATTTCACATTCCGTATTCGTTTATCGACGATGCGTCGGCGGCGCACGCGGTAATCGGCATGTGCATCGATTACGAGAACTACCCTATGTTTTTCGACTGCGGTAACGATGCGGGTCTGGCTGTGGCGGGGCTCAACTTCCCCGGCTATGCCGAGTATGCCGATGGCCCTGTCGACGGCAAGAACAATATCGCGGCCTATGAGTTTCCCCTGTGGGTGGCAGCGACGTTCTCGACGGCCGACGAGGTCGAGGCTGCGCTGCGCGATACGGTGATTGTTGCCAAATCTGCCGGAGAGGGGCTGGGCGTGTCGCTGCTCCATTGGATTATCGGCGACAGCCAGCGCAGCATCGTGGTCGAGATGATGGCTGACGGCCTGCATGTATACGACGATCCGGTCGACACCCTTGCCAACCAGCCGACCTTCCCGTGGCATATGGAAAACCTGCGCACCTATATCACCGCCACAAGCGATTTTCCGCAGACGGCGACATGGCGTGGCGCCGAGCTCAAGCCCTATGGAGCCGGTGCCGGCATGCGCGGCATTCCAGGCGATTGCTATTCGCCGAGCCGTTTTGTAAAGGCGGCGTACCTCAATGCCAATTACCCGCAAAAGGAGAGCGAGACCGAAAACGTCGTTCGCATGTTCCGCTCGCTCGAGGGCGTGGTGATGATCGAGGGAGCGTCCAGGATGGGCGATGGCAAGTTCGAGAAGACTATCTACACCGGATGCTTTAGCGCGCGCACGGGCAATTATTACTACGCGATGTATGGGGATCCGTCGATTCGCTACGTGAGCCTGATGGATGCCGAGGGCGCGAGCCCCGATAGGCTCGTGGTTCCCGAGCCGCGCCGTTCGTAGCCGTTAGCTTTACTGCAATGCAAAGCGGCCCTGCGTCTCTCGTGAGGCGCAGGGCCGCTGTCGTTGATTTATGGCGTCGCTAGAAGTTGGCGTCGTTGAGTTGTTCGTTCTCGAGGCCGTCGAGCTGTTGCTGTTCGGGCGTATCGGCGACGCTCTCGAGCAGCTCGGTGGGATCGGCGTTCATGTCCCTACCGGCCTCGTTGCCGTTGACCAAGTCGTCCGAGAAGATGTCGACTTCCATTTCCTCGGCCTCTTCGATCTGAACCTCGAGCGGCACCTGGGTGCGCACGAGCTTAACGGCCGGGCGCATGCGGGCAAAGAGGGGCACGTACTCAATGATGATGGCCGAGTTCTCGAGACCGTACCAGCGTGCCGGGCTTCCGCAGGCGCGGCGGACGGCGTACTTGATGGCCATCACGCGGTGGTCATTGCGGTTGATGTCCGTTTCGGGGGCAAGCATCTTGCGCAGCATGCAAAAGCGGAAGTCACCTACGTTGCCGCGCGTCTCGTAGATGGAGTAGGTGTGATGTTGCGGCGGCAGCTCGCCCGATGCCATCAAGTCGCCGACGATCTGACGCAGATAGGCGTTGACGCGCTGGTTGACCTTAAAGCCCAGGTCCAGGCGCACGCGGAACAAAAAGTCCGTGTCAAAGGTCTCGACGGAATACTCGTGCGTATAGGGTTCGTCGGTAACGTGCACGTTGATGAACCAATATGCCTTGGCGCGCTTGGGGTGCTTGTCCAGGATGGAATAGAGCACGTCGCGGTCGAGTGTGAGCGGATCGGGGCTGTTGGTGAGGAACACCAGATTGTCGGCGAGCACGGGGTAGGTCTCGTCGTTGCGCAGGCGGTTGAGCTGATCGATGTACTTGGAGACGGGCAGCAGGATCGTTTGCGTGCGCTCGATGGCGGTACCGCGACGCCACACGTACATAAGGCCAAACAGCAGCGAGGCCAAGAAGATCATCACATAGCCGCCGTCAAAGAACATAGTGAGGCACGAGGCAAAGAAGCAGAGCTCGATGGCGCCAAAAAGCAGGGCGAAGACGCAGGCGCCCAGTCTGTGCTTAAGAATGCCGGCGATATAGCTCGTCAAAAGCGTCGTGGTCATAAGCATGGTCACGGTAATGGCGAGGCCATAGGCGCTCTCCATGCGCTCGGAGTTCTGGAACAGCAGCACGATGAAGATGCAGCCGACCCACATGATGTTGTTGACGAGTGGAATATAAAGCTGGCCCTTGGTGTCGCTGGGGTAGTGGATGCGCAGGTGCGGCATAAGGTTGAGGCGCGTTGCCTCCGAAACCAACGAGAACGAGCCGGTAATGAGCGCCTGCGAGGCGATGATGGCCGCCACGGCCGAAAGCACGATGGCAAAGGGACGCAGGGGCTCGGGAAGCATCATATAAAACGGGTTGACGATATCCATCGCGAGCATCTGGGGGTTGGAGTTATTGGCGAGCAGCCAAGCTCCCTGACCCAGATAGTTGAGGATAAGGGCCGCCTTAACAAACGGCCAGGATGCATAGATGTTGGCCTTGCCAACGTGGCCCATGTCCGAGTAGAGGGCCTCGGCGCCGGTCGTCGACAGGAAGACAAAGCCGAGCACCATGATGCCCGAGTGGTTGATGGGCGAGAACAGGAACATGATGCCGCGGATGGGGTTGAGCGCGCGCAGGATGGATAGGTTGCCGAGCATGTTGAACAGGCCGGCGCCTGCCAGGAACAGGAACCACAGCGTCATGAGCGGGCCGAACAGCTTACCGATCGACGAGGTACCGGCGCGCTGCATGGCAAATAGGCCGCAGATAATGATGATGGTGATGATGATGACGTTGGTCTGCCCGTCGCCCAAAAGCGCGTGGCCCCACTCGATAGTGCGCAAGCCCTCGATGGCCGTGGTAACCGTGACGGCGGGGGTGAGGATGCCGTCGGCGAGCAGCGCCGCGCCGCCAATCATGGCGGGGAGAATCAGCCATGGCGCCACCTTGCGCACGAGACTGAACAGGGCGAAGATGCCGCCTTCGTTGTGGTTGTCGGCCTTCATGGCGATTACCACGTACTTGACCGTGGTCACGAGCGTCATGGTCCAGATGACGAGCGAAAGCGCGCCCAGGATCATGTCCTCGCTGACGGTACCGATGCCGCCGTTGTTGGCGACGATTGATTTCATGGTGTACATGGGGCTCGTGCCGATGTCGCCATAGACGACGCCGAGCGTTACGAGCAGCATGCCAGCGGAGAGGGGGATGGCTCCGTGCCCGCCTTGCCCGCGCTGGTCTTGGAGGTTTGCCTCAAGTTTATTGTGTGCCACGAGGACTCCCTTAGACATCCGGTTATCTGTCTAGGACAAAAAACTTTATGCCGTCTTTATACATACAAGAGCAGTTTGGCACATCGGGTTATTTTAGACAATAATCCTCAGCTGGGGATTATTTATCTACGCAGGTAGCATTTCAAAGCAGGGGCTTTTAAGCACGTACTGTCTGGGCGATGCCGGCCTTGGCGTTTGCGCGTTTGCCGGCGAGTTCGCAAAAAATCGCGCCGCCGATGATAAGCGCGGCGCCCATCAGGCGGACCGGTGTTATGGCTTCGCCCAAAAGGACGGCCGAGAACACGACCGCCGAAAGCGGCTCGAGGTAGCCGACGACGGCGACGGTCTGGACGGGCAGCTTGGCGACGGCGCTAAAGTAGAGCAGGCAACCAATGCCGGTGTTGACGACGCCGAGCATAGCGACGGCGCGCCAATCAATACTGGCGGCGACGCCGGCGGACAGGAACGAGGGAGCGCCCTGCGTGATGAGCGTGAGGACCAGTGCGGTCACAAAGGCGGCGCTCACCTGGAGCGCGGAGTTCTCGAGGCCCTCGATGTGCGGCGCACCCTTGCTGGCGATGACCATCAATGCATAGCAGAAGGCCGAGGCGATTCCACAGACGATGCCCGCAATGGGCATATTGCCGCCTAGACCTTGCGCTGCAATGAGAAAAGCACCGCAGGCGACGGCGACAAAGCCGGCGATTTTGCCGCCGGTCAGCTTTTCGCCAAAGATGAGCGGGGAGAGCGCCATGACAATGATGGGGCCGCAGTAGTACAGCAGCGAGGATACGCCGACGCCGATCGTCTGGTAGGCGCGGAACAGAAAAATCCAGCTGGCGCCCAGCGCAGCTCCCGAGAGGAGGAGGGCCGCGGCTTCGCGGGGACGAGATGGCGCCTGCAGTTTATGGTGTTGGGTGATGGCGAGGATAGTGACAAGCGAGAGAGCGCCCAAAAACGTGCGTAGCAGCACGATATCGGAGCTCGGCAGCGCGATGGCAGCGGCGATGATGCCGTTGGAGCCAAACAATAGCAATGCTGCTAAGTACGTAAACAGTCCGTTGTCCATGCGCTTCCGTCCCCTCTATATTCGAGCATGTTCACTATGGGTGAACTGGCAATAGAAGAAAAGCGAATATAATGCATGGCTAACATGACAAAAATTCATGTAAAGGTGGAGGCGTGTCGTGGAAACGAATATTCAAAAGATGCAGGTGCTGCTGGAGACGGTGCGCGCCGGAAGCTTTACGCGTGCTGCCGAGCGGTTGAGCTATTCGCAGTCGGGCGTGAGCCGTATGGTGGCCGATCTTGAGGCCGACTGGGGTTTTAAGGTGCTCGATAGAAGCCGCGAGGGCGTAGTGCTTTCTGCCGATGGGCGGCAAGTTATGCCGGCGATCGAGGCGTTATGCGAGGAATTTGTTCGTTTGCAGCGACGGGTGGATGAGATGCGTGGACTCATGCGCGGCAAAATCTGCATCGGTACGTTTTCGAGTGTGGCGACCCACGTGCTGCCGCCGGTGATTGCGCGCTTTCGCGCCGATCATCCGGATGTCGATTACGAGCTGCTGATGGGCGATTACTCAGAGATTGAACAATGGGTGGCTGAGGGTCGTTGTGACCTGGGCTTTATCCCGCGTGAGCCCCGAGAAAACGGCATGGCATCGCGGTCTTTGGTGCGCGACGAGTTGATGGCGGTAGTGCCGGCAGACTCTTTGCTTGCCGCGGCGGAGGTCGTTTCTCTTGCGGATTTAGCCAACGAGCAGTTTATTCTGCTAGAACGCGGCACCGATGACGAGATTACGCCGCTGTTCCGTCGGGCAGGACTGACGGTGTGCTCCAAGCTGTCGACCTGGGATGACTATGCGATTATGGCCATGGTTGAGGACGGCCTGGGTGTGAGCATTCTTCCCGCGCTCATCTTGCGCCGTTGTCAGTTCGATGTTGCCGTGCGTTCGCTCGAGGGACATCCCCATCGGCAGATCAACGCCATATATCGAACGGCCGATGTTTCGCTTGCCGCCGCCCGTTTCCTCGAATACCTCTAAACGTGTACACGCCATTGTTCGCTTTGGGCAAATCTCGGAGTCCGATACATTTTCTTATGAAATTGAACTTTCGAATGAGGTACGGCGCTATACTGCTTGCTAAATTGAACCCTGGTTCAATTCGTGTTCTATAAATTGAACTTTGCCAGCAAGGAGGTTCTAGTGGCCCAAGAGACGTTTAGCGATCGCCTGCGACAGGCTATGTCCGATCGCGACGTTCGCCAGTCGGACGTGATCCGCGCATCAGAGATGCTCGGCAAAAAACTCGGCAAGAGTCAGATGAGCCAATATGTGAGCGGCAAGACGATTCCGCGGCGCGATGTGGCTGAGCTGCTCGCCCGTATTTTGGAGGTCGATGTTACCTGGCTGCTTGCCGGCGACGCCGATCAAGGCGAGGCATCATCACCCCGCAACGATTCCAAGCCCGAACCCCATCCCTCAGCTCAAATTGCAAGGAGCACCACCATGCGCACTTTTTCTAAATCCACCAAGCTCGATAACGTCCTGTATGACGTTCGCGGCCCCGTCGTCGACGAGGCCGCCCGTATGGAGGACGAGGGCGAGCGCATCCTCAAGCTCAATATCGGTAACCCGGCGCCCTTCGGTTTCCGCACGCCCGATGAGGTCATCAAGGACATGCGCCAGCAGCTGCCCGACTGCGAAGGCTATTCCAACTCGCGCGGCCTGTTCTCCGCGCGCAAGGCGATCATGCAGTATTCGCAGATCAAGGGCCTGCCCAACGTTCAGATGGAGCATATCTACACGGGCAACGGCGTGTCCGAGCTCATTCAGCTTTCGATGAACGCGCTGCTCGACAATGGCGACGAGATTCTGATCCCCAGCCCCGACTATCCGCTCTGGACGGCGTGCGCAACCCTTGCCGGTGGTCATCCCGTGCACTATCTGTGCGATGAGCAGGCGGATTGGTATCCCGACCTGGAGGATATGGAGTCCAAGATCACGAGCGCGACCAAAGCCCTCGTCATCATCAACCCCAACAACCCCACGGGTTCCGTCTATCCGCGCGAGGTGCTCGAGGGCATCGTCGAGGTTGCACGCAGGCATCAGCTGATGATTTTTGCCGATGAGATCTACGACCGCCTGTGCATGGACGGCTACGAGCACGTCTCGATTGCCTCGCTCGCCCCCGACCTGCCCTGCGTTACCTTTAGTGGCCTTTCCAAGTCGCACATGATTGCGGGCTATCGTATAGGCTGGATGGTGCTTTCGGGCAACCAGCGCTGCATGAGCGACTTCATCATGGGTATCAACATGCTCTCCAACATGCGCCTGTGCTCCAACGTGCCGGCTCAGTCAATCGTTCAGACGGCACTCGGTGGTCATCAGTCCGTTAACGACTACATCCGTCCCGGCGGCCGTGTCTACGAGCAGCGCAACTTTGTGTATGAGGCGCTCAGCAAGATCGACGGCATCTCGGTGGTTAAGCCTCGTGCGGCGTTCTACATCTTCCCCAAGATGGATGTAAAGAAGTTCAACATTACCGATGACGAGCAGTTCGCCCTTGACCTGCTGCACGAGAAGAAGATCCTGATCACGCGCGGCGGCGGCTTCAACTGGGCTGAGCCCGACCACTTCCGTATCGTGTACCTGCCGCGCATGGAAGTGCTCAAGGAGTCCCTCGAAGACCTCGCCGACTTCTTCGATCACTACCGCCAGAGCTAGTGGGATAGAAGTTCCGCACTATGAAAAGCTCCCTGCAGTTGTTTTGCTGCAGGGAGCTTTTTTGTGGACCCGTGGGGCGTGGGACAAAATAATCAGTAGTTCTTGTCCCAGGTTCGAAAGAAGTATCGAGTTTGTTGCCGCAGGCGACCCTGGGACAAGAACTACTGATTATTTTGTCCCACGTGGCGTTCTTGAACTAAATAACAATCCCGTTGCAATGGTCGATTTCGTGTTGGATGATCTCGGCGGTGTAGCCCGAGAAGTTCTTGATGCGGTGCACGAAGTTCTCGTCCAGATACTCCACCTTAATACGGCGATAGCGGGTACAAGGGCGCTCGCCGACCAGCGAAAGGCACCCTTCGCTTGTCTGATAGGCATTGACCTGCTCAAGAATTTGCGGGTTGTACATGAGCAACGACTTGCTGCCGTCCTTTACGCAGATGATGCGTTTGCGTACGCCAATCATATTGGCGGCAAGCCCCACGCATTCGTGCTCGTGCTCGTGCAGCGTGTCCAGAAGGTCTTGCCCGGTCGCGGCGTCCTCAGGGCCGGCATCCTCGGAGGGCAGGCGTAAAAAGAACTCGGACTTCATGATGGGTTTAATCATGGCGGGCTCCTTGTATCTCATGCTTTCGTGGACTTTCAATAATAGCGCGGAGACAAAGCCGTGCGCTCGCGTTACAATCTTTCGACGTTGAACCATGTTGCCGGATGTGCTGTTTGCGCTGTCCGGTGTAAGTCTAGGGCTCATTTTCGCCCTGGGCTGTTCCTCTAGGGCGATGCGTTTGTCGTTCTAAGAGGAAGGAATTTCATGGGGACCAAATCCCAGAAGAAAACTCAATCATCATCGAAGACCTCGACGTTTCTTACCGTGATGTATGTCGCCGCCTTTGTCGCCGCGTTTAACGAGAACATCATTAACGTGGCGCTGCACGATATTATGGCGGCGTTTTCGGTGAGTGCGACCACGGCACAATGGCTCGTTTCGGGCTACATGATCGTGACGTCGATTTTCACGGCCATCATGGCCTTCCTGTCCGACCGCTTCTCGACCCGCAAGCTGCTGTTCTTTGCATGCGGCTGCATGGTTGTCGGCGAGATCCTGTGCCTGCTGGCGCCGTCGTTTGCCGTGCTGCTGCCGAGCCGTATCCTGCAGGCTGCGGGCTCGGGCATCTTGTTCCCGCTTATGATGAACGTGGTGCTGTCTTGCGCCCCGCGCGAGAAGCTCGGCCTGTATTTGAGCCTGGGCGGTGCTTGCATCACGTTGGGACCGGCGTTTGGTCCTGTGATTAGTGGCCTTATGTGCACCCTGTTTGGTTGGAGGGCTGTGTTTATCGTCCCGCTGGTGGGCGGTATCGTGGTTGCCGTCGTGGGTGCAAAACTCGTGCAAAACGTCGGCGAGCGCCTGGATGTTTCGCTCGATATCCTCTCGGTTATTTTGCTTGCTACCGACATCACGGCGTTCGTGTACTCCGTTGGTGAGTTCTCCGCCAATGTGACGACTGGTGTCGTGGCGCTTGCTGTCGCCTTTGTGTTGCTTGGCTTGTTCGCCGTTCGTCAGCTTAAGCTCGAGCACCCGGTACTCAACGTGCGCCCTATGGCGAGCATTCGCTTTTGGCCGGCATGTCTGCTCGTGGTCGTGTCGATGATGACGACGTTTTCGATGAGCGTTTTGCTACCGCTGTATTTTGAGGGCGCGTACGGCATGACGGCGCTTGCCGCAGGCCTGTTCATTTTGCCGGCAATTGCTTTTAACGCGGTGACCTCGATTGCGGGCGGACGCGTGATGGACGCCCATGGTGCATGGCCGCTGCTGCCGATTGGATTTGCCCTGATCGCCGTTGGCCAGATTGCCATCTCGATGACAGCTGCAAGCATAAACATCGGTATTGTCGTGGCGCTGACCGTTGTCGTGTATGCCGGAGTTGGCCTGGTGCTGAGCCCCTCGCAGACGGCTGGCCTTGAGACACTGCCCGCCGCCGAGCATCCTCATGGAACGGCGCTACTCAATACGTGGAACATGATTGCCGCGTCGTTTGGTCCGTCGCTGTTTATCGGCCTGCTTTCGAGTTCTGCGGCGGCTGCCGGCGCTGCGGGCACGGCAGCCGGTGTTGCCCAGGCGATTGGTTTTGCCGCCGCCGTGCGCGTGGCGGCCATTATTGCCGTAGTCGGATTTGTGGTGTCGGTTGCGTACGCTCGCCGCGAGTCGCACATGTCGCATTAATGTGTGCACATAGATTCTGCAGCTAGATTGGCGGACGACACCATAAACTAATGGACGTTTTGCCGAGAGGCATGATTAATAAGCGCAAAGAGTGCGCGACGGGCCCCGCGAATGGGGCGATGATGCCCGAGAGGGCCAAGAAGGAGTCTCATGTCCGAGAACGAAGAGATCATGAACGAGACCGAGAACGAGACCATGGCTGCCGAGGTCGAGGCAGTCGAGACCGTGGAGACCGAAGCTGCCGAGGTTGAGGCCGCTGACGAGGTTTCCGCCGAGGAGGAGGCCGAGGTTGTCGAGGCCGCCGTTGATTACGATGACGAAGAGCTGATGGACAAGATGCAGAAGGCCGCCCGCCTGCTGCGTAGCCGTCGCTTTGCTATTTCCAAAGAGGAGGAGGCCAAGGCCGAGCGCATGGCGAACATCGAGCGCGCCATCAAGCTCCTTGACCTCAAGCCCAAGATGGAGCAGAAGGAAATGTCCGACCTGCTGGGCATGCGCCTTCGTGAGCTCGATGGCCTGATGGCCGAGGCCGAGGCTGCCGATCTGGTTGGCCGCATCGACGACGCCGAGGGCGATATGCGCAAGATCGTTGTCTTCGCTGCCGAGGATGCCGCTGAGGGCCTGGTCGAGCTTGCCAACAAGAAGGAGAAGCTCCTGCCTGAGCTTTCTTATGAGGAGGCCACCGAGCTGATGGCCGCTCTCGATAAGGTCATCGCCCCGCTCGTCGCCATGGGCCTGGACGAGGACCGCGGTCCTCGCGGCGGTCGTGACGATCGCGGTGGCCGTGGCGGCGACCGTGGCGGTCGCGGCGGCTTTGGCGATCGCGGTGGCCGTGGCGGTGACCGCGGCGGCCGCGGTGGCGATCGCGGTGGCCGTGGCGGCTTTGGCGACCGTGGCGGCGACCGTGGCGGTCGCGGCGGCTTTGGTGGCAACCGTGGTGGCTATGGCGATCGCGGTGGCAACCGTGGCGGCTTCGGCGGCAACCGCGGTAACGACCGTGGCGGTCGCGGTGGCGATC
>UQLB01000014.1 GCA_900541725.1 uncultured Collinsella sp.
CCAGGCCCGATTTTGCCTCTTGACAATGTCCTGCTCATATTAAAAGGAACGTCCCCAGGTGCCGGGTTTCCGCAGTCATTGGGGACAGACTTAAATGACTAGTCGTTTAAGAACGTCCCCAATGACTACCCACAGAATGAGGGTCTCATCGGGGACTAGGTAAATAGCAAAAGCCCCCGCGGCCGAAACGGGCCGCGGGGGCAGCAGGCTTGCAAGGGTTAACTCAAGTCCTCGCCATTTGATGCAATGACCTTTTGATACCAGCAGAAGCTGTCCTTTCGGTAGCGATCGAACGTGCCTTTGCCCATATCATCGGCATCAACATAAACAAAGCCATAGCGCTTCTTCATCTGCCCCGTCGAGGCCGACACCAAATCGATACAGCCCCACGGCGTGTATCCCATCAGGTCAACACCGTCCTCGACAATTGCATCGCGCAGCGCAAGAATATGCCTTCGCAGGTAATCAATATGATACGCATCGTGGACTTTGCCGTCTTCCAGCGCATCGAGTCCGCCCACACCGTTCTCAGCGATAAAGAGCGGAAGATGGTAACGATCGTGGTAGCCGGCAAGCGTCACGCGCAAACCCAGCGCATCGATCTGCCACTTCCAGGCAGTCTCTTTATCCTTGAGGTACGGATTGCGCAACGTCGGGAACACGTTGCCCTCCGCCTTCTCGGCGATCACCTGATCATCGGCGCACACCAAGCGCGAGCAATAGTACGAGAACGAGATGAAGTCGACCGTATGCTCTGCCAGATACTCCGTATCGCCCGGCTCAAAGGGCACGTGAACACCCTCTTTCTCGAGTGCACGCAGCTTCCAAGCAGGATAGGCGCCCGCAGCCATCACGTCTGTGTAGAAGCAGCGGCCGCGGTCCTCCTCATACGCAAGCCATACGTCCTCGGGCGCACAACGGTACGGATAGGTCGCACCGGCAGCGACCATGCAACCCACCTTGTTTGCGGGATCGATCTTGTGCAGAATCTCGACAGCGCGAGCGCTCGCCATAAACATATGGTGCGAGAACGCCGCGGTCACGGCTGCACGGTCACGCTCATCCTCGAGCGTGACACCCGCGTTGAGATAGGACAGCGCCACGCTGTTGATCTCGTTGAACGTAAGCCAATAACGCACGAGGCCCTGGTACGCGCGTCCGACGGTCTCGACGTAGTGCGCATACCGCTCGATCATCTCTCGGCTTTGCCAGCCACCATAGCGCTCGACCAGAGCCAACGGATAGTCGTAGTGCGACAGCGTCACAAGCGGCTCGATTCCATGCTCGCGCAGCGCCTCGAATACCTGACGGTAAAACTCCAAGCCCTCGCCGTTGGGCTCGGTCTCCATCCCTGTGGGAAAAATACGGCTCCAGCAAATTGAAAGACGCAGGCACTTAAAGCCCATTTCGGCAAAGAGCTCGACATCCTCGTGCCAATGATGGAAGAAGTCGTTGCCCCAGCGGCATGGATACAGCCTGTCCGGATCGTCCACGGGCTTTTGCCTGCCAAACATTACATCCCAGCGGTCGGAACCCTGTGGGATCAGGTCGGAGTGCGACATGCCGCGGCCGCCCTCGTTCCAGCCCCCTTCGGCCTGGTTGGCGGCGAGGGCACCACCCCACAAAAAGCCCTCGGGCATACCGGCGGCAGACGTTCTGTCAAAGTAACTCATGCTACTCAGCATCCTCGGCAGAAGCTGCCGCGGCGTTCTCCTGCTCCTGAGCCAGGAGCTGGTTATCGTACACCTTAAAGAACGGGTACCAGACCACAGCCATGACCACGATCAAAACGATCGTAAACACCCAGATGCGCGGGTCGAGGCACTGGACAAAGCCCTGAACGAAGATGGGGAACGTGCCGCTCACCAAGATGTAGAAGTTAGAGACAAGACCCAGTGAGACCGCACCCCAATACAGCAGGGCCGAGATCATGCCGCCTAGCACAAACGGAATCATGAGGATCGGGTTGAAGATGATGGGCGCGCCGAAGATCGCGGGCTCGGAGATACGGAAGAAGCTCGGCACGATCGATGCCCTGCCAAATGCCTTGAGCTGCTGCGACTTTGCCACAAACGCGCAGAGCGCCACAAAAGAGAACGTATTACCCGTGCCGCCGATGAGGTTGATGGCCAACGACATGAGCGCCGGGTGGAACTCAAGCGGCTGCCCGGCAGCATAGAGCGAGGCGTTGGCGGCAAAGGCGGCAAGCGTGACCGGGGCGGTGATGGGCATTACGATCATGTTGCCGTGGACGCCAAAGCACCAAAACAGCAGCGTCATGAAGCAGATAAGCAGTGCGCCGGGCACAGAGTCAACTGCGACGGAAAGCGGGGCAGCGAGCAGCTTCTCGATAACCGAGGGGATGGACAGCGCGGGATCGATCATCTGGATCAGCAGGTTGCCGCCAAAGAAGATGAGGATGTTGGCGAGCATAGGTACGATGGCGCCAAAGGTTTCGGACAAAAACGGCGGCACGCCATCGGGCATCTTGATGGTGATGCCCTTGGTCTGGCAGAAGCGCGTGACCTCGACGGAGACCAAGGCAACGATGATGGCGGTAAACAGGCCCTGCGCACCCAGATAGGTGCAGGGGACCGCCTGGAGCACGGACTCGTCAGCAAGCTGGTAGTAGGACGACGGCGCCGCGGCGATCAGGAACATCACCAGCGAGGTCATGCCGGCGTTAAGCTTGGGCATCTTGTAGGTGCCCGCCAGGTTATAGGCGATTGCGAACGTCACGATCACCGACAGTATGCCCATCGTCATGTTGAAGGGAATGAGCAGCGTGAGCTTATTGGCCGTGGCAAAATCGAGCCAAGGGCCAAAGACGGACCAGAACCCGCCCTGCGCCACCAGGTCGGCCGTGACCGGCGGGTTGGCGAGGATCATAAAGACGGCAGATACCAAGATGAAGCTGATCGCGCTCATAAAGCCCTTTTGCATGGAGGCAAAGTGGCGCTCGGTGCCGCAGAAATTGGCGATAGGGGTCAGTTTTTCCTGAAGCAGGGTCATGAACTTCTCCATGGTTGCCTCCTAACCCAACAGCGACTGGGCGAGTGCCAGCACGTTGGCGGCGTTGCCCATGCCGTAGTCCTGTGCGGGGATGACCGCGGTCGGCTTACCGCTCCCCTGCTTGACGGTGTTGAGCTGGTAGGACACCTGCGGCCCCAAGAGCAGCACGTCATAATTGGCGCACGTCTCCTGATACTCGCCGATACCCACCGCATCGATATCGAGCTCGATGCCGTTTTGCTCCGCATATTTCTCGAGTTTCTTCATCAGAATGCTTGTAGACAGACCAGCTGCGCAAACAAGAAGGATCTTCATAAGGGATTCCCTTCGCATTGATTGGTTGGATAGTCACCGCACGCCGCTAGGCGTTCTTGGTTGCAGTGCGCTCATACAGGCAGATCAGCTCCTGCACGAGCTCCTGAGCAAGCATGGAGCACATGAGGTGGTCCTGAGCATGGACCAGCAACACATCCACCGACAGATGCTCGCCCGCTGCCTCAGTCGAAAGCAGCTGCGTTTGGATGTGGTGAGCCTTGATTCCCGCATCCTTTGACTGCTTCATGAGTTTGGCGGCGGCGTCAAAATCCCCCGCCTTTGCCTTTTCAAGGGCTTCGAAGGCAAGGCTGCGTGCCTCTCCCGCTGCAGCGACCAGCTGAAACGAAACCATCTCGGTTCCCTGATCGTCCATAACGGTCTCCTCTCCCGTGATGTTTGGTTTGTACTTGAATATTCGAAACGCCTATCTCCCGCCCGCAATCCTCGAGGTTTATTGCAGGTAGACTGACAGGGTCATCGACAAAAGAAGTCTTAAGCCGTATGCGCTTGCACAAGCGTCATCAGCTCATGCCAGGACCGGCGCTCGCGTAGGCGCTCGACCCCCTGGCGGTCCATAAAGATCTCGGCGAGCAGTGAGCTCAAGATCCGCGCCTCATCGCCGCCCGACCGGGCAAACGACACCATAAAGACGATATCGACCTCATGGCCGTATTCGTCCCAAAGAATGGGATGTTCGAGCAGGCCCACGGTAACAAAGGCCTCGGCGCTCAAGGGATGCATCCCATGGGGCATGGCTACCCCATTGCCAAACGAGGTGGCGCTCGCGCTCTCGCGCTCGGCGACCTCTTGGGCAAACTGGGCATCGACACGGCCGCTCTCGACGGCGCGCTCGGAGAGATATCGGAGAACGGCCTGCTTCGACGACGCCTCAACGCGGTTGAAGAACAGGGCACGGCTAAAGAAAGAGCTCACGGAGTCCGATTGCGCAGTGTCGTCGCTCAGCACCTTGCGGATAGCGTTGACATCGCTCGTCTCCAAGAAGAAATCGGCCTCGCGGACGGGCACGGGCAACTTGACGTTGAGCGGCACCGTTGTGAACACGTAGTCGATATGCGAAAAATCGAACGTTCCCACGCGGGCGACATCGCATGTCTCAATCGAATCGATATACATGCCAAACTGCTTGCGGTACTGGTGCTCGAGCATACGGGCGCTTCCCGCTCCCGAGGCGCACACGATCAGGATGCGTTTGCGACGCGGCTGGTCGGCTTGCTGCTCGAGGGCCAGGGCAAATGCCATGGCGATGTAGCCGAGCTCTTCATCAGAGGGCTGGCTGCCAAAATGACGCTCGAGTACCTGCGAGGTGCCAGCTGCCATCGAATAGGCCAACGGAAACCTCGTCTTGATATCGGGCAGCATGGGGTTATCCATATGCATGTGATATTCAAGGCGATAGCCCAGAGGGCCGATATGCCGAGCAAGGTTCATGCGAAGTTCAAGATCGCCGCTAAAGTCAAACCTAAACTCATCGTTGACCGCACGTACCATCTCGGAAGCAATCTCCCACATCTCGTCCGAGATAACGGCAGAGCCCTTCTCGGGCACGCCCGTGCCCCTGCCGAGCAAATGGATTGCGATAAAGGCAACCTCTTCTCGGGGCATGCTCACGCCCAGGGCATCCTTGATGTTTGCGGCAATCTGGAAAGCCGCGGCGTATTCGCGCGTTCCCTCCAGCTTTAAAACGTCCGATTCTGCAGCCGGGACATAGCAGCCCTGCTCGATGCGGCCAAGAGCGATGTAAAGATGCATGATGAGATTGCGGGATGCCAGCGAGCTCACCGTGACGGGCGAGGCAGTCAGGGCATCGTCCACACATGCGGCGATGGCCCGCAGGCGCTCGGCGAGCTCTGCATCGTCGGTGTCGGGCAACACGGGCCTCACCAGTGAGGCCAGACACAGGCGCCGTTGCGACTCCCCACCCGCAACGCGGATTCCGTAGCGAGGGCGCTTTTCGAGCATCAAGTCAAATTGGGCGAGTTTCTGCTCTACCAGACGCATGTCATTGGACAGAGTTCGCGCCGAAACGTAGAGTAAATCCGCATACTCCTCAATCGTCACCCACTGGGACCGCATGAGAAGGTCGTTAAGAAGGAAGGACACACGGCCGTCGCGCGTATCAGGAATGCCCGGATGGGCCAGAGCCGCACCGTCTAGCAAGCGAGCAAGCTCATCTGCATGTGCAACATCGATACGATATTGCCCTTTGCTGCCAACGATGCGTGCAACCCCCGCAAGCTTGTCGTTTGCGCGATGGATATAGTTTCTCACGGCGCGCTCGCTTACCTCGAGACGCTTGGCAAGCACCGCGACAGTGACAGGCTGATCGTCCTCGATCATATTTACAAGCTGCTTAACGCGAGCATCCATGTCCTCCTCCTTTCCCTGCGTCTAGTCTAACGCGGTAAAGAATGACACTCCACGTCGCGCTCGTTCCGCCAACGCGGAACAGGTTGCGGGGAGTCCAGCTGAACTTATAGGGAGCACGGAGAGAGGGCTCGAAAGCAATGCGTCGGTGTGAGATGCGCTTTCCGCAGTCATTGGGGACAGATTTAAATTAGTAGTCATTGAGGACGTTCTTGTTTGACTAGTCGTTTAAGAACGTCTCCAATGACTAGCCTTTAGGGACTGTCCCAAGCTGCCGGCAGGAAAGGAACGTCCCCAAGTGCCGGGTTGAAACAAAAGCCCCGCAGTCGGAGCGGACTGCGGGGCTCATGAAGAGAGGCTAGTTTGTGGGCGCCTTGCCTGGCGCCCACGAGAGAGGCAATGGAGCAGAGGCTACTCGTGGATGCGGGTACCGGAGAGGCCGGCCATGGTCTCGGCGGCCTTGTCCAGGGCGCCGATGATGCAGGTGCGGCCCTTGCGGGAACGGGCGAACTTGATGGCGGCGCGGACCTTGGGCTCCATGGAACCCTTGCCGAACTGGCCCTCGTCGGCCAGGCGCTCGGCCTCGTCGGCGGTGATGTCCTCGAGCTCCTCCTGGTTGGGCTTGCCAAAGTTGATGGCGACATGCTCAACGGCGGTCAGCAGGAACAGAACGTCGGCGTCGCAGTCCTCGGCCAGCAGCTCGCCGCCCAGGTCCTTGTCGATGACGGCGGGGACGCCCTTGTAGCAGCCCTTGTTCTCATAGTCGCGGACGACGGGGATGCCGCCGCCACCGCAGGCGATGACGATGAACTCGTTGTCAAGCAGGTTGAGGATGGAGTCAGCCTCGACGATCTTCTTGGGATCGGGGGAAGCGACAACGCGACGCCAGCCGCGGCCGGAATCCTCGACGAAGACCTTGGAAGGATCCTCGGCCATGAACTCCTTGGCCTGCTCCTCGGTGTAGAAGGGGCCAATCGGCTTGGTCGGGTTCTTGAACGCGGGATCGTCCGGGTCGCACTCGATCTGGGTGACGACGGTTGCGGCGTGCCAACGCTTATAGCGCTTGTGCATCTCGCGGCCAATGCCCTGCTGCAGGTGATAGCCGATGTAGCCCTGGGACATGGCGCCGCACTCGGGCAGCGGCATCTCGGGGGTGCCGATGGCGTCGTGGGCGGCGGCGAAGGCGTTCTGGATCATGCCGACCTGCGGACCGTTGCCGTGGGTGATGATAATCTCGTTGCCCTGCTCGATCAGGCCGAGGAGAGCGTGAGCGGTGTTGCTCACGGCCTCGATCTGCTCAACGGGGTTGTTGCCGAGGGCGTTGCCGCCAAGGGCGACGACGATACGATCGGGCTTGCCAAGAGGCTTAGACATTGCTGGAATCCTTTCTGTAAAAGGCCTACAACCCATTAATAACCCGCGCCCGTGCGATACGCGAGTTTATTAAGGTTTATATTCTCTTTATCGCTCATTTTATTCATTTTGAAAATAGTTGAACGGTGAACGGTCGCTTTTACCCGCTCAGCGTAAAGAAACCCAGCTCAAGCATATCTACGTCATTTACGTGCAACTTTATTTTAATAGAGCAGGGATTAGACCAGATTATGCAAACTTTATCTTTGCTAAACATAAAACAGACAGCGCAAAATCTTACTCGCACTATACGAGATTCTATGCACTTATTGGACGAGTATGCAGCCCTGCAATAACATGGCGTTTTTCATCCAACTTAAGGAATAGACGAGCGCCCATACCGCGCGTCGGCCGGCAGCCGGCGAGCCGTCTCGTCGATTGCCGCTTCCAGAAAATCAAAAACTGATATTGCGCGCGCAATTGCTGCATGGTACTTTAGCGAAGAACAGCGCGGGCTGGGGCGACAGAGATCTGTCGTGAAGTTTGGGTTCGGCGACCCCGCTGCTGTCTTCTCCTTATCCGCCAGCGAACCCCTTGAGCGACGGATTGAGGAGGTCCTTACTATGACAAAAATGCTCAAGATCACGCTAAATGGCGAGACGTTTCTCGCCGACATGCTCTGGGACAAGGCTCCCGAGGCATGCAAGCTGTTCGAATCGTCCTGTCCGGTCGAGTCACGTATCTTTTCGGCCAAGATCTGCGATGCCGAGGTAACCTATCCTGTCTCGGGCCCCATCGCCAATTACGAGCACATCGAGAACCCCGTCTTTCACGAGCCAGCGGGCGCCGTGAGCTGGTATGGCGGATGGTCGTCAATCTGCATCTTCTTTGACGTGTGCGAGCCCTTTGGCACCTGCAACATGTTCGCCCGCATCTGCGAAGCCGACCGCGAGCGTTTTGCCGCCGCCTGCCGCAATGTCTGGGACAACCAGGGCATGTACATTAAAAACGAAATCGTCGAGATCGAAACGGAGGCCTAAAGATGATGGATATCAACAATCTGCTCACGCTCGACCTTGCCGAGTACACCACTGCACTTGAGGCCCTCGCCGATCAAATGATGCTCGAGGAACCGCGTGACATCGACTACATGCGCCGCCGCAAACTCGACACCGGCCGCGAATTCGCCGTCTGGAACTTCACCGTCGGTTACTGCATGAACGCCGCCGACGCCCTCTCCCTCCTGCGAGCCCAGGCCAACGAAAACGCCAACGACGGCACCGCCGACCTCGCAACGATCAAAAACAGTGCCGCACGCCTGTGCGACTGGTTCTCGGGCGCCTTCGACGTCACCGGCAAAATGGATGACACCACGGCAATCCTCGCCCACAGCCGCGACCTCTACGCCCAGGTTGAGACTCACGAACAGTTCGCGGCCCTCACCCGCGCCACCGAGCGCTATCTGGTCCAGCTCCAATTTTGGGTCGACCGCCAGATTCCCTGGCCGGCTATTAGCGACCTCGTCCACGGCTACCGCCTACGCACAGAGAGCGGCGAGACAAGGTAACCAAGCAAGCAGCACCGACAACACCCCACCATCGAGATCCAAAGTAAGAATCAGAGGGCTGGAGACGCACCCAACAGCGTCCCCAGCCCCTTCGCAAAGTAGAGCACTGTTTCAGTGGCTTTGAGGCCTATTCGAACCTTTGCTATCTCCCAATTTTTGTATATTTTCGACATTATTATCTGCCAATTTTTGTATGATTTTAGGCGATTCTATCTGTCAATTTTTGTCATTTGGAGGTTTAATGCTACGCCGTAAGGTCACTGATAAGCTTTTGAGCTGGAAGAATAACTCCAATAAGGCATTACTCGTTACTGGTGCGCGTCAGATTGGCAAGAGCTATGCGATTCGCGCGTTTGGAAAAAGCAACTACGCGTCGTATTTTGAGGTCAATTTACTACTCGATGTCGAAGCAAGGAATGCACTTGTTGGCGCAAAGAACTCCGTTGACTTTATCAACCGCGTAGCCCTTCTTGCGGATGCGCCGCTTGTTGAGGGCGATACGCTTGTCTTTGTCGATGAGATTCAGGAGTATCCGCAGATCGTTACACTCATGAAGGCGTTGGTCGAGGATGGGCGCTTTAGCTATGTCTTCTCGGGGTCTATGCTTGGGACTGAGTTTAAGGGGATCTCTTCTTTTCCGGTGGGGTATGTAGAGCACATTGTTATGCGCCCGATGGATTTTGAAGAGTTTTGTTGGGCAAACAGCGTCAGCGAGAATGTGCTTGCAGGCATTCGCAGCTGCCTTGTCGAGAAACGTCCTGTCGAAAACTATATTCATGAGGCGATGCTCAAGAACTATAGAGCTTATATCGTTTGCGGCGGTATGCCGGAGGTCGTTCAGAACTATATTGATTCGGGTTATTCGCTCGTGAGAACACGTGAGCTTCAAACCCAGCTGGTCGATCAGTACAAAAGCGATATCTCAAAATATGCATCGACTCGAGCGTTTAACGTTCGGTCGATTTTTGAGCAAATTCCCGTTCAGCTTGAGGCGGAGTCTCATCGCTTTGTTGTTTCGTCTCTGGGTGAGGGAGCTCGCCTTAAAAAATATGAACAGGATTTCCTGTGGCTTGTTAACGCAGGTGTTGGATTGATGGTCGCCAGGGTGACGGAGCCACGGAGTCCTCTCAAGAGGACGGAGAAAACGACAGCCTTCAAACTATACGAGTCTGATACAGGCATGCTCGCATCGCGATACCCCGGCAGCACTGCACGCGCTGTCTATCTTGATATGAAAACTCTCAACCTTGGTGGTCTCTATGAGAACGTGGTCGCGCAGGAACTCGTTGCCCTTGGGGCGGATGCATGGTACTACCAAACGCGTGAGGTCGGTGAAGTTGACTTTGTGATCGAAGGCGCCCACGGGCATGTTGTCCCAATCGAGGTCAAATCGGGCAAGAAAGTTCGAGCGCACGCGGCCCTCGATCGTCTGATGAGTGTGGGCGAGTACAAAATTCCCGAGGCCGTTGTACTAAGCCACGAGAATCTCAGCAAAGAGGGCAAGGTTCTGTACGTTCCAATCTACATGACGTTTTGTCTCGATGAGTTTATGGAAAAGGATGACCCCAATAACGATTTCTCGTTCGCACCCATATCTCTCTAGCCATTTGAATCCGCAATCCAGCCCCGTCCACACATCAATGCATTTCCCAAGGCGCTGCGCGTTTCGCGCCAAAGGCGCGAAAAAGCAAAGGGATAAGAAGCCGCAACAACCACGCCCCCATCCATCCCCAAAGTGGCGCGAGGTTTCGCGGCAAAGCCGCGAAACAGCGAAGGGGACAAAAGGCCCCACCAGCCACGTCATCCATTCAGCCACACAATCCGAGGACGTAGTCGTAGCAGGATCTGAGGGCTGACCTTCGCGGACGTCCTCGGACATGAAAGAACCCCCGCTGCGCACTACGTGCGGCGGGGGTTCTTTCGTCCTGCGGAGTGTCCGCGAAGGTCAGCCCTCAGATCCTGCGGTGAGAGACCTAGGCCTCGTTGTACACCGTCTTGAGCTTCAGCAGGTGAGCGTAGCGGTCCATAGCGGCCTGCTCGTTCTCCTTGAAGAGCTCCTCGGCGCGCTCGGGGAAGGAACGCGTCAGCGAAGCGTAACGGGCCTCGTTCATCAGGAACTCCTGATAGCCGCCCGCGGGCTCCTTGGAATCGAGCGAGAACTTCTTGCCGGCAGCAGCCTCGGGGTTGAAGCGGAAGAGGTTCCAATAACCGCACTCGACAGCCTTCTTCATCTCGGCCTGGCAGTTCTGCATGCCGCCCTTCTTGATGGAGTGCATCTCGCAGGGGCTGTAGCCGATGATGAGGGACGGGCCGTCGTAGGCCTCGGCCTCGTGGATGGCCTTGAGGGTCTGAGCCGGGTTGGCGCCCATGGCGACCTGCGCCACGTAGACGTAGCCATAGCTCATAGCGATCTCGGCCAGAGACTTCTTCTTGGTCACCTTACCGGCAGCGGCGAACTGAGCGACCTGGCCCAGGTTCGAGGCCTTGGAGGCCTGACCACCGGTGTTGGAGTAGACCTCGGTGTCGAAGACGAAGACGTTGATATTGTGGCCGGAAGCCAGGACGTGGTCCAGGCCACCGAAGCCGATGTCGTAGGCCCAACCGTCGCCACCGAAGACCCAGAAGGACTTCTTGGTGAGGTAGGCCTTGTCGGCGAGGATCGCCTTGGAAGCGTCGCAGCCGCACTTCTCGAGCTCGGCAACGTAGGCGGCGGCAGCGGTCTTGGAGGCCTCGGCGTCGTTGACGGAGTCGATCCAAGCCTGACCGGCGGCCTTGAGCTCGTCGGACGGACCGTCAGCGGCGATGATCCCCTGCGTAGCGGCGATCAGCTTCTTCTGAACGGCCTCATAGCCAACGGCCATGCCCAGACCGTGCTCGGCATTGTCCTCGAACAGGGAGTTGTTCCACGCCGGGCCGTGACCGTCCTTGTCCTTGCAGTAAGGAGCGGTGGCAGCGGGGTTGCCCCAAATGGAGGAGCAGCCGGTGGCGTTGGAGATGAACATGCGGTCGCCGGCGACCTGGGTCACCAGGCGTGCATAGGCGGTCTCGGCGCAGCCGGCGCAGGAGCCGGAGAACTCCAGGTAAGGCTGCTTAAACTGGCTGCCCTTGACGTTGGCCGCGATGAGCTCCTTCTTCTCGGAGACGTTCTCGACCATGTAGTCCCAAACGGGCTGCTGGTCCATCTCCTGCTCGGTGGGAACCATCTCGAGGGCGCCCTTGGGGCAGACCTTGACGCAGTTGGTGCAGCCCATGCAGTCGAGCGGGGACACGGCCATGGTGAACTTCATGCCCTTGGCCTTGGGGCCCATAGCGTCGAGCGTGCGAGTAGCCTCGGGCGCAGCGGCAGCCTCGTCCTCGGTCATCGCGAACGGACGGATGGTGGCATGCGGGCACACATAGGCGCACTGGTTGCACTGGATGCACTTGGTCTCGTCCCAGTGGGGAACGACCACGGCGACGCCGCGCTTCTCGTATGCGGAGGCGCCCAGCTCAAACTGGCCGTCGGCGCAACCGACGAAGGCGGAAACGGGCAGGCTGTCGCCATCCATGCGATCGATGGGCTCGAGCAGGTTCTTGACCTGCTGGGCGATGGCGGACTTGGTCTCCTCGGAGAGCTCGACGGGAGCGGCATCCTCGGCGGTTGCCCAGTCGGCCGGAACCTCGAACTTACGGAAGGCGGTAGCGCCGGCATCGATGGCCTTGTGGTTGGCGTCGACGATGGCCTGGCCCTTCTTCATGTAGGACTTGGTGGCCGCGTCCTTCATGTACTGCAGGGCGTCCTCGGCGGGCAGGACCTTGGCCAGCGCGAAGAAGGCGGACTGGAGCACCGTGTTGGTGCGCTTGCCCATGCCGACCTTGGCGGCCAGATCGATAGCGTCGATCAGGTAGACGTTGACGTTGTTGTTCGCGATGTAGCGCTTGGCCACGGCGGGCATGTGCTCGGCGAACTCCTCGTCGTTCCACTGGCAGTTGACCAGGAAGGTGCCGCCCGGCTTGACGTCGCGGACCATCTTGAAGCCCTTGACGATGTAGCTGGGGTTGTGGCAGGCGACAAAGTCGGCCTTGGTCACGTAGTACGGCGAGCGAATCGGGGAATCACCAAAGCGCAGGTGCGAGACGGTGACGCCGCCGGTCTTCTTGGAGTCGTACTGGAAGTAGGCCTGAACGTACTTGTCGGTGTGGTCGCCGATGATCTTGATCGAGTTCTTGTTGGCGCCGACGGTACCGTCGCCACCCAGACCCCAGAACTTGCACTCGATGGTGCCGGGGGCTGCGGTGTTGGGCGCATCCTCGGCCTCGGGCAGGCTCAGGTTGGTCACGTCATCGACGATGCCGATGGTGAACTCGCGCTTGGGCTCGTCCTTCTTAAGCTCCTCGAAGACAGCGAACGCGGACGCGGGAGGCGTGTCCTTGCTGCCCAGGCCGTAACGGCCGCCGACGACCTTGATGCCCGTCTTGCCGGCCTCGTAGAGAGCGGAGACGACGTCCTGGTAGAGCGGCTCGCCGATGGAACCCGGCTCCTTGGTGCGGTCCATGACGGCGATCTTTTTGACGGTCTCGGGGAGAACGTCGACAAAGTGCTTGATGGAGAACGGACGGAACAGGCGAACCTTGACCAGGCCGACCTTCTCGCCGTGAGCGTTGAGGTAGTCGATGACTTCCTCGAGCACGTCGCAGAAGGAGCCCATGCACACGACGACGCGATCGGCATCGGGAGCGCCGTAGTAGTTGAACAGGCCGTAATCGGTGCCGAGCTTCTCGTTGATCTTCTTCATGTAGCCCTCGACGACGGCGGGAAGCTCGTCGTAGACCTTGTTGCAGGCCTCGCGGTTCTGGAAGAAGATGTCGCCGTTCTCGTGGCTGCCGCGGGTATGCGGGTGCTCAGGGTTGAGCGCGTGATCGCGGAAAGCCTGGACGGCGTCCATGTCGCACATCTCGGCAAGATCCTTGTAGTCCCACATGGCGACCTTCTGGATCTCGTGGCTGGTGCGGAAGCCATCGAAGAAGTTAAGGAACGGGGTCTTGCCCTCGATGGCGGCAAGGTGAGCCACCGGCGAGAGGTCCATGACCTCCTGGACGTTGCCCTCGGCGAGCATGGCGAAGCCGGTCTGACGGCAGGCCATGACGTCGGAGTGATCACCGAAAATGTTCAGGGCGTGCGAAGCGACGCAACGCGCGGAGACGTGGAAAACGCCCGGGAGCTGCTCGCCCGCGATCTTGTACATGTTCGGGATCATCAGGAGCAGGCCCTGAGAAGCCGTGTAGGTGGTGGTCAGAGCACCGGCGCCCAGCGAACCGTGAACGGTACCGGCTGCACCTGCCTCGGACTCCATCTCGACGACCTTGACCGGGGTGCCGAAAATGTTCTTGCGACCCTGGGCCGCCCACTGGTCGACATGGTCGGCCATCGGGCTGGACGGCGTAATGGGATAAATTCCCGCTACCTCGGTGTACGCATACGAGACATATGCGGCCGCCTCGTTGCCGTCCATAGACTTAAACTTACGCGCCATATACCCCTCTCCTCTCATATAGGTATACAGGCCCCGGCGATCGCCGGGATGTTGGCGTGATGGGATTTTCGTTGTTGCTTCCAATCATCTGGCAGGCGGACTCAGCAGCAGGTACATGGCGTGGAGAGAAGGCATGCCGAGGCGAGGAGAGCTGCACGCGCTCCACAGGCCCAGCTACCCGTCTTGCACATGACCGAGCGCCGCAAAGGCCGCATGCCGGATGCTCCCGGGCACGCCCCGGCGATGGGAGGCGCCCGCAACGGAAATCCGCATGCGGGTTTATTGTACCCCGCCGTCAGGCCATATTTCGGCAAATATAGGTGGCCGGTAAAGGTTTACCTCGGGTGACTATTGTGCGCCCGGCACCGACGGATACAGTCCCCTGGAACCCCACAGCAGTTGCGGTGAAATAGGGACTGTTTTTGCTGTTAACGGCCTTAATCAGTCCCTATTTCACCGCAACTCATTGGGGGGATGAGCTAGAGGGCGCCGAGGAGGATGGCGTAGGTGGTGGATTCGCCGAGTTTGAGCTCGTCGCCGGGGTTGAGCTGGGCGGAGCGGCCAGGTTCTACTTGAACACACACACTCGTGGCCCCGTTTACCACCACGGTGCCGTTCGTGGACGACAAGTCCTCGACAAACCATGTGCCAGAATCGTCGCACCAGATATGGGCATGGCGGGCCGAGACGTCGTCGCCGACGTCGGTGATGTCGCCCTCCCCCGTTGCCAGCGCGCCGATCTCGACGCCTTCCTCACTCGGCTGAATCCAGCGCGGGGCGCTCACCACGTAGCCGTTTTGCACGCGCAGCAGTCCCAGCGGATGCGCCGGCGCGACCTCGCGCTCGCCCGCGACCGAAGATGTGCTCAGCGAGCGCGGCGTCGACGTGGCGCCGCCACAGGTCGCATGAGCGTAGTCGATGGCATAGGTCACCGACGAGCGGACATCTGCCGAACAACCCACGGCGACAAACAGCACCAGGATGGCCTCGGCGCGCTCGGCGGGCATGAGCTCAGCCGCCTGCGACAGGCGCTCGAGCGCATTGCGATAGAGATTCGTGTCCTGGTGGCATTCCTCGAGTGCCCGCACCATGGGCTCGCCAGCGGGGCCGCACACCATATTGGTCACGGCCGCAGCGTCCATGGGATTGCGACGGCGCAGGGCCAGCTGCGACATAATGCGCGCGGCCGAGGTTCCGTAATCGGCAAAATAACGTTCCTGCAGCGTGCCGACCGGCGCGCGCACGATAAAGCGCGAAACCCAGGAGCGATCGGCGGCACGGCTCTGCGGACTACGGCCGTCGGCGAGCGGGCGGCTCGAGAGCACCAGGCCGCACAGTTCGATATGGCTCAGGTGCGCGGCGCGCTTAAAGATGTCAAACATTGCCCCGCACGGGGTGAGCTCAGCTTGAGAAGCCATGGCTTAGCCCTCCTTGGTCGCAGAGATGGTGTCGGATACTTCGGCCGGCCCGTCAAAGGCGCGGGCAGCCGCGGCTCCGCCGGCAAGTGGCGTCGCCATGGGAATTTTCGCACGTCGTGCCGACACGACGGAAAGCTCAAAGGCAAACCCCATCGCCAGCAAAAACCACGTGAGCGCATAGGTTGCAATTATGGCGGTCACCAGACCACCCGCCACGGCGTGCTGGGAAAACACGGCACATGCGAGTGCGGCCAGAGCCGGAACCTCACAGGCGGAAAGGGCCAACACGCCCTGCAGGAATCCCGCACGGCGATTGCGCGCCAAGGCTCCGACGGCAATGCCCGCCACGCCCGGCAGCGCCAACGCCAGCGCGGCTATAATGGCCGGCAGCTTCCCGGACCATATAAGCGGTCCCACGACGAGCGTCACATGGGCGCCCGACGCCAACAGCGCCGCTGATACCACGACCACAGCCCAAAGCACGCCGCATATCGCCGTCGCACCGACCATCGACGCACGCCGGGCCGTGTGCCCCGATACCTCCATCGGGCACGGCATGAGCGGCTCGGCGCGAAGCGAGCGCGCGACATTTTGCGCATAGTGGTCGCAAAATGCCGAGAGCGCCGCCTCCACCGCAGCCGGCTCGGGACGATCTTCCTGATGGCAGGACAGGCAGGCCATCACCACATCGAACAGCTGAGCGTCGACAAACGCCAGCGCATCGCGCAGGTCCTCGGAATTTGGATCGAGCCCCAACTGCTGAGCCTGTTCGGCCGCGGCAAGTGCCACATCGGGCTCGCGTCGCAGCAGTTGCGTCAAGTCGCAGCCGGGCGCGTGGGCGCCGACGGGATAATCGGGCAGCGTATCCATCTTGAGACGATAAGGGCTGGCGATATCGCGCGTCTTTTTGCGCGAGCCCGAAGTACCCGACGCACCCGGCGCCACTTCGTACGGCGCGACACCGGCGATGAGCTCGTAGACCGTACTCGCCGCTGCATAGACATCGATCGCCGGCGACATGCGAAGTATGCGCAGGTCGGGGATATCGTCGGTGAGCATCTCAGGCGGGGCGTAGGCCACCGTCGCGCGGCGCAACGTGGCATAGCGCTCGGTAAACGACGTCTTGCCGCCGGTGCCGGCCACCGCGGAGGCGGGCTCGAGCGCCAGCGACGAGCCAAAGTCGATCAAGCACAGGTCGAAGGTGCCTTCGGCAAGCTGTCGGTCGAGCGGCAGGCGCGCCGTGCGCACCATAATATTAGCGGGCGAGATATCGCGATGGACGAACCCCTCGCCTACCAAGCTCATGCGGCAGAGCAGATCGAACAGGTCGCGACCCAGGCGCGCCGCCACGAGCGGCGAAAGACGCCCGGCATCGTCCACGGCAAGGCGCGGGCGCAGGCGGGCGAGCGTCTCGCCCTCGACCCACTCCATAACAATCGCGGGCACACCGTCAACCTCGCCCCACCCGTATAAGCGGGGAAAGCCCTTAAGGCCCGAAAGGGCACGATGGCATTCATATTCCTCGCGAAACGCCGCCTTGAACTTGGTGACCAGCGCCTCGTGGGCGACATCGTCATCAAATTCGTCGCGCGTTGGCAAGATGAGCTGCTTGAGCGCCACGGCCTCGCCCTGCGCGTTGACGGCACGCGTCACACGGCCGATACCGCCGCGGCGCATGATGGCGTCATCGGCAAACAGCATCGTAAAACGGCGCAGGTAGGCGGGAAGCTCGTCCGTGCCCAGGGCGACGGCCGGCTCAAACCCGTCGACGCGCGCCAGGCGCAGGCCCACCATGGAATCACGGTTGAGCGACTGGGCTGCCGTAGAAGCGAGGTCGTTCGTCATAGGGCGATCGCCGCCACATTGGTGTTGAAGTTGTTGAGCGCGACGTCGTCATCGCCGTAATGTCCCACCCATTGGCACAGGTTGGTATAGCAGCCCCACAGATTGGCATACTGCCGATACCACTTAGATTTGGTCGAGAACCTTTGTCGACCGAACTCGGCACGGATAACAAACATGTCATTCGCCAGGGTGTCGCACGGTCCGGTATCGCCCGTGGCGTTATAGGTCGAAACCACGCTATTGGCGCGGGCGACATAGCCATCGAGCATATTGCACTTGGTCACGAGCCAGCTGTGGATACTCTCTTCCTCGGCAACCGAGAGACCACCCGAACCCGTCTCGCCGCCGGTGCCGCCGTCCGTCGAGCCACCACTAGATCCACCGCCAGAGGCGGAGCCCGAACCGGAACCGCCGTCCGAGCCCGCCGAACCGCCGCCAGAACCGGACCCGTCCGAGCCGCCGGGCTTGCCCGTCTGCTGCGAATCCTGCTCCTTCTGCTGTTCCGCCTTGTTAACGACAGAAGCCACGCTGTTATTGGAAAGCTTCGTAATGACCTTGGCGTTGGTGAGCACGATGGTCTTGCCGTTTGCCAGCGTGATCTCGTTGGATGCCTGCTCGCTCTCGTCCGCGGGATCGACGCCAAACACGGTGCGCCCGACCACACTCGCCCACGCATATCCGGTTGTCGTTCCCAAGTCGCTTTTGGCCTTGCGCCCAATATGCAGCTCGCGCGCAGCATGCGCCTGCACCATGGACGGCACCGTCATGCCATAAGCCGAAACACCGGCTATGACCAGCACGAGCGAGCAAGACAGCAGCACATACGCCCAAGGCGCCAGGCCCAGCCGGCGTCGCATGCGCACCGCGGCGCCATGCTTTGTCTGAGTACCCCCGGGCCGCATGCGTTCTCCTCCAACAAAAACACGCCGCTTAAAAGCGGCGCATTCTTTCATATTCACATTTGAGTGTATCAGCGAACCCAAAAGGTTGCGCAACGAATGGGCAAATACGAGGTGCAGACGGACCCATCCACGCGATAAGCGGATGAAAAGCAGGTTTGTTGAACAACAAATGCATGAACGTGCGCCCAATTATGAGTGCCCCGTGCGGCAGGTCTACGGGACATGCCATGGAGCTGACGCCGTCTAGATCGCGCGGCGGGCCTCGATAGCGCGGCCAAGCGTAAGCTCGTCGGCATACTCCAAGTCGCCGCCCACGGGAAGGCCGCTCGCAAGACGCGATACCTCAACGCCCAATGGCTTAATGGTGCGAGCAAGGTAGCTCGCCGTGGTCTCGCCCTCAATGTTGGGGTTGGTGGCGATAATGACCTCGTGGATGTCCTCGTGGCCCAGGCGCGCCAGCAGCTCGCGGATATGCAGCTGCTCGGGACCGATCTTGTCCATGGGGCTGATCACGCCGCCCAGCACATGGTAGAGGCCATGGTAGCTGCCCGTGCGCTCGATTGCCTGGACGTCGCGCGGCTCGCCCACCACGCAAATGCGAGTGGTATCGCGCATCGGGTCCTGGCAGATGGAGCACTCGTCGGCCGTGGCGTAATTAAAGCAACGGCTGCAAAAGTGGACCTCCTGCTTGACCTCCAGGATGGCCTCGGCCAGGCGGCGGGCCTCCTCGGCATCGGCCTCGAGCAGGTAATAGGCGATGCGCTGGGCCGACTTGGGACCAATGCCCGGCAGACGACCCAGCTCATCGAGCAGTTTTTGCAGACTGTGATTCGCGCTCATATATATGTGTGTCTTAGAACGGCATGCCCGGGATGTTGAGGCCGCCGGTGATGGCGCCCATCTGCTTGTTGGCGAGCTCGTTGACGCCGCGGACGGCCTCGTTGACGGCAGCCATGATCATATCCTGCAGCATATCGACGTCCTCGGGATCGAGCGCATCGGGATCGATGGTGAGGTTGACGAGCTCCATCTCGCCGTTAACGGTCACCTTGACCATGCCGCCGCCGGCAGAGGCGTCGACGGTCTGGGACTTGAGGTTCTCCTGCGCGGCGGCAAGCTGCTCCTGCATCTTGCGAGCCTGCTTCATCATCTGCTGCATGTTCATACCGGCCATGATGGCTCCTTTACGTGCGGCCGCACGCCGAGCTGCAAGGGCAGCCGGAGCACGGCGGGACTTTCAAACTCAAAAATCGTACCACGGCGCGCGGCGAGAGAGCGGGGCGGACGTGTTACCTCAGTCGATATACATGTCCTCCAATACAAACCGCACTCAAAGATTATGCAAGGTCGAATTATGCAAGGTTGCATAATATCGCACACTCAATCTAGTAGAGCCGAATCCGGCATTTCATGTGCGCCACTAAATAGCTAAATGCCGAACCGCTGCTCGAGGCGGCGCACATGGCGGCAGGGTATAATTTGATTGCCATAGATAGTAATTTGGAGGTGCCCCATGAATGCCCCCAACGCGCTCCAAAACATCCGCTCAAAACACCCCGTTGCATATGTGGTTCTCTATCTCTTTGTCGGCTGGGCATTGCTGGTTGTCATCACCCATGCCATAGCTTTTGGAGCAGAACTGCTGATAGCCAGCTCGGACCAGCCCGTCGTCAAATGGGAGACGACCGATGAGTGCACCGACGGAACCCGAACCGTCTACTACAACAGCCCGTCCCTCTATCAAGAGTTCAAGGTCAAGATAAAGGACTTCAAGATTGTCGATGCCGAGCTAGGCGTTTATTTGGCAATCGGAGCAACCATTAACGCCGAGCAAGTCGAGTACACGGACAGCCATGCGACGTATCGCATCGACCTCAGCATCCTAGGCCGACCGTCACGCACCTGTCTGCTCGAATGCGAGATACGCGGCACCACACTACACATGTCCGAAATACAGATGCGCCCGGACAAGGGGTCCTCTTCTTGAGCAGTATACCCGCCTGCGCAGCTACTCCACCGGCTTGAAGATGGTGGCCTGGCCAAAGACGCTGCGGATGAGGGCCTTGGCCTCGTCCTCGGTCTGCGGGATGCTCGGGGCTGCGCCCTGATGGCCGAAGGGGCTGCCCGCGCCTGGGTTGGACTCCCAAGGGGCAGCGGGGGCGTCCTCCTCTTTGGGGGCAGCTGCAGCGGGCTTGGGCGCGGACGCCGCACCCGGCACGTCGAACGGCGGCAGATCGTCCCCGCCGGCATCGGCAGCAAAACCGCCGACCATGGCATCGTCGTAGGGAACCTGCTCGGATTCCCACGGCGCAGACGACGCGGCAGGCTGAGATTTGGGGGCGGCAGAGCGCTCGGGCGCACGGGGCGCGGGCTCGGTCGGGAGCTTGCCCGTAGCGGGAGCGCCGGCAGGGTTGTCGGAGCGCAGCCAGGGGGCCTTAGCCAGGTCGGATGACTTGGGCGCAGGCGCGGCAGCGGGCTTGGGCGCGGGAGCCGGAGCGGCCGGTTTGGGCGTGGCGGGCTTAGGCGCCGACGGGGTCGGTGCCATCACCGGCGTCGCTTGCTGCTGCGGAGCGCTGGCGCTCGAGGATGCAGGGACCGCCGAGGACACGGGTTGCGGGTCCGCAGATACCGCAGCCCGTGCAGATGGAGAATGCTCCTCATGTTGAGGAGCCGGCGTGCCACCTCCATCCAGGACGTAGTCGACGGTGCGACGACCGAAGACCGCGCAGACCGTCGGCAGGACCACCGATTGCGTGTCGGCGCGACCGAGCATCTTGATGGCAAAGGTCGAACCCGCGGGGAACGAGACCGTGAGCTTGGAGCCGTCGTCGGCCATGGCGCGGGCGTTAAGCAGAAGAGCCGCGTAGGAGGCTTGCTGAGCTTTGACGCGCTCGACGACCTCGGCCCATTTGCGCTGGAGCTCGCCGGCGTCCTCGACCGCGGGGGTCTCGGCAGCACCGGCGGCGGCAACCTGGGCGGCGTTGTTGGGCTTGGACACCGGCACGGTCGATGCAGCAGGCGCGGGAGCCGGAGCCGCAACGGGTTGAGGTGCAGGCGTTACAGGTTTAGGCGCGGGAGCCGGAGCCGCGGACTTGGGCGCAGGCTGGGCAGCCGGAACAGCAGCGCCGCGGTCCCAAGGCATGCCACCCTGATGCGCGGGCGCAGCGGCGGGGGCGGCGGTCGCCGCAGGAGTAGCGGCTCGGGCACCCGAGATCAGCGTCGGTTGTTGTGTCGTCGCAGGCGCAGCCGCGACAGCCGCAGGCGCACTCGCTTGAGCAGCAGCCACGCTCGCCGGAACGGCGGCGTTGGCAACCATGGCCTCCAAGCGAGCCACGCGCTCGGCCAAAGCCTCAATCGTAAAATCGGCCTCGGGACGCGCCAGGCGGGTGCAGGCGATCTCGAGCACCAGGCGCACGTCGCTCGCACCCCTCATCTCCAAGGCGGCATCGTCGAGCACCGTCAGCACGCGAGCCAAACGATCGGCAGGATGCTCGCCAAAGGCAGCGGCCTCGGCAGCAAGCGCCTCGGCCTGCTCGGAGCCGCCCTCAAACAGCTCGGCACGGGCACCGGCAACGCAGGCAACGTACACGTCACGCACATGCGCCACCAGGTCGCGCGTCAGCTCCAGCAGGTCGTTTCCTTCCTCGACCTGCGCACGGATCAGTCCATAGAGCTCGGCAACATCGCGATCGGCAATGGCGCGGGCAAACTCGCCCAAAATCTGGTCCGAAACCTCGCCCAAAAGCGAGCGGGCATCGTCCGCATGCACGGCGCCGTTGCCAAAGACGCTCAGCTGCTCCAGCGTGGAGAGCGCGTCGCGCATGCCGCCCTTGGCATGGCGCGCCACGATGGCGAGCGCCTCGTCGTCGTAATCGAAGCCCTCCTGCTCGCACACGTAGGACAGGCGATGCTCGATATCCTCGTTGCCGATGCGGTGGAAATCGAAGCGCTGGCAGCGCGAGAGGATGGTCTCCAGAATCTTTTGCGGGTCGGTGGTGCACAGCACAAAGATCACGTGCGCCGGCGGCTCCTCAAGCGTCTTGAGCAGCGCGTTGAACGCCGCCGTCGTGAGCATGTGGACCTCGTCGATGATATAAATCTTGTACTTGCCGCGCACCGGGGCAAAGTTGACGGAGTTGATGATTTCCTCGCGCACGTTGTCCACGCCGGTACGGCTTGCGGCATCGAGCTCGTAAACATCGGGGTGGTTGCCCTCGGCGATGAGCTCGCATTCCTCACAGGTGCCGTCGGGCATGCAGCCGCTCGCACCCTCGGCGCGCGCCGCCTCGGCGTTGCGACACAGTAGCGCCTTGGCAAGGATGCGCGCCATGGTGGTCTTGCCCGTGCCGCGCGGACCGCAGAACAGGTAGGCGTGGGACAGGCGTCCCTCGGTAATGGCGTGCTCGAGCGTCGAGACGATATGCTGCTGGCCCACCACGGAGTCGAAGGTGAGCGGGCGATACTTTCGGTACAACGATTCCATGGGTGCTCCCCCGGGTATACTGAGTCTTGTTGCCGCGGCGGCCATGCGGTCGCACGGCATACTGCATCCATAATAACCCGTACGGCGAGCCCGCCGCGATAGGAGTCCAAAGAGCATGGCAGACGCAGAGAGCAACCTCGTTCCCTCCGAAGCAGCCGACCAGGTTGAGGTCGCGCTCGAGACGCAGGCAGCAGCCGGTGACGGCATCCTGTACCTCAACGAGTATCAGTACGAAAACGACCTCGTCACCGACTTCGCGCGCCTGGTCGCCTCGCCCAGGCGCCGTGGCTCCCTGTACGTCGCCGCTGGGATTGCCGCGCTCATCGGCATCGGCATGCTGGTGGCCGGCGGCAACTGGATCAAGTTCGGCGTCGTCCTGATCGTATTCGGCGCCTTTTTGGCCTGGTGGAGCAAAAATCTACACCATACGCTCGCACGCGACTTTATCGAAGCCGTCGAGGCCGACGAGTCCATGGGCGGCCGCTACCGCCGCGTCGCCGCCAACGAGAACGGCCTGATGGTCTGGGGCAAGAGCGGCAAGTCGCAGTTCTTCCCGTTTGAGAAGCTCGACCACGTACTCGACGGCGAGCGCATCTTTGTGGCCATGTTCGCCGACCAGGGCGTGACGATCCCTAAGGACACCTTTGTACGTGGTGATGCCGAGCAGTTTGGCTCCTTCCTCAAGGCGCGCATCAACAAAAAGCTGCGCATCGAGACCAAACGCAAGAAGATGAAGGCCGAAAAGGCCGCTGCCAAGGCCAAGCAGGGCGACCAGCCCAAAAAGGACGCTCCCAAGCAGCGTAAGCAGAAGAAGAACAAGAAGAAGCGCTAAGGCCAAGTCAGACAGGCCACCTCGCCCCGCTACCTTCATCATGCGCCCGAGCGTGCTAAACTAGCAGCATCTATGCCACCGCGAACGGCTTGACCCCGGCCCGCCGCTCGCAAACGAACTTTAAACGCACGAGGGTTGGCCATGCCGCTTTTCTCGCAACATACCGCCCGGTTCTCGCCGGACGTTCCCTTGGAGGGCACCAGCTCTCGCGAGCTGCTCAAGCGGTACCAGCCGCTCGAGACGCTTGCGACCGGCGGTTTTGGCTCCATCGAGATCTGCCGCGACACGCACCTGCGCCGTCGCGTCGCCATTAAGCGCATCCCCCTCACAGACGGTGCCGGCATGCCCGCCAGCGACATCATGGATGTCCTGCGCGAGGCGCACACTGCCGCCATGCTTCAACATCCCAATATCGTGCAGGTTATCGACTTTACGCACGATACCGCCTATGCCTACCTCGTCATGGAATATGTCGACGGCATGTCCCTAGCCGAGTTTTTGCATCGCGTGGACGGTCATTCGCTCACCTTTGACGAGGCCGCGGCAATTGCCGACGCGCTGGGCCAGGCGCTCACCTTCGCCCATAGCAACGGCGTGCTCCACCTGGATATTAAGCCCGCCAACGTGCTCATCGACCACTCGGGCAACGTAAAGCTCACCGACTTTGGCATGGCGCGACTGTCGTCTGCCGGCGGCTTTGGCGGCTCGCGCGGCGGCACCATCGGCTACATGCCGCCCGAACAGCTCGATATCGAGACCGGCACAGTCGACGAGCGCGCCGATGTCTTTGCCCTCGCCTGTGTGATCTACGAGGGCCTGTGCGGCAGCGCTCCCTTTATGGCCGCCACGCCCGGCGACTCGCTCGGCCGCATCATCGGCGGTGCCACCTACCCCAGCGAGCTCATCCCGCACTTTCCCCCGGGAGCCGAAGCTGCGCTCATGAGCGCCCTCTCCCCCATGCCGCAAGACCGCCCCAACAGCATCGAGGCGTTTTGCGATCAGCTCCTTGCCAGCTTGGGCAGTGTGCGCGAGGGCCGTCGCAGCCTAGAGCAAATGGTGGGCGAGCTTTCGGATGACGAGCAGACGGCGGACGATATCGAATCGCTGCCCTACGAGGACGACGCGGTCGAGGTCGACCCCGCACTTGGCTGGGCGGGCACGCGCTGGAGCCACGCGCGCAACTACACCATGCGCGCCATCTCGGCTCTCTCGTGTGGAGCCTTTAGCTTCTTGCTTATGCAGACAGCCGGCGTCGCCGCGCTTCCCGGCTTGCTCGTCGCGGCCATCGCGATCGGTGCGGCGGCCGGCCTGGCCCCGCAGATCGGATCGGCCATCTCGGCCGTGGGCTTTTTAGTGCTTATGACCAATGCCACCATGCAGTCGCAGGGCATTCTGTCGATGCTGCCTGTCGCGGTTGCCTTTGCCGCCGCCATGTCCGGCTGGTGGATCGCCTGGGGGCGCACCGAGGCTGCCACGAGTGCAGCGCTCACCTGCGCACTTGCGCTCGGCTGCCTGACCGGCGACGCCCTTCTTGCCGCTGGAGCCGCCGCGAGTATCGCGGCATTTTGGCTCGGCCCGGCAAGTGCCGCGGCGGCCACGAGCATGGGCGTGCTCTTTGCCCGCCTTGCCGCAGCGGCTCTCTCTGCGGGAGGCGTACTGGGGCTTGGCAATGTCGCCGCAGCGCTGGGGGACGTGTTCCTCTGGGCCGCCATCACACTGGTCGCGGCAACGGCGGCAGTAACATCACTGCTGCTCAATGCCCATGCCAAGCGCGCCGAACAAGGGTCGAACCTTGCTGCCATCGTCGCAATTGCCGTCGCCGGTATGGGCTCCGCGGCGTCGCTCTGTCTTGCACACCATATGGAAATTGCCAGCCTTGCGGCCGCGGTCGTCGTCAAGGCGGCGGTTGCGGGAACCCTATCCTCTATAATCGTTGGGATATGCCTATATTTGCTCGGATACCAAAGAACCTATACGGAGAGTGATCTTTCGTGAACTTCCTGAACATCTTCGAGGACCACGTGGCCGGCATCTTCGGTGCCACCCGTGCCCCGTTCTCCTTTAAGAAGCTTGCCAAGCAGGCCGCTCGCGACATGGAGGATCAGACTCTGGTGATCAACGGCGTCAACACCGCGCCGGCACTCTATACCATCCTGATCGCCGCCGACGACGATCCCATGCTCGCCCCGTTCTACCCCGAGCTTTCGCGCGAAGTCCGCGAGTTTGTGAAGGCACAGGCCGAAAAGCGCCGCTATGTGTTTGTCGGCGAGCCCCTCGTTCGCTTTATGATCGACCCGCAGCTGCGTGCCGGTAAGTTCTCGGTCTTTGCCGAGAACGTCGACGCCCCCACGCTCGGTCGTCTGTACGAGGAAGAGCGCGCTTACCAGAATGGCCTGGGTCAGAACAACTCGGCCGCAAGCCGCGCCGCCAGCGCCCCCCGCGCCGGCAAGCAGCAATTCGCCGCTCCGCAGCAACAGCACCCCGCCGCCATGCCCCAGCAGCCGGCGCCCCGTGCCGCCGCTCCCGACCCGCTCGCCGTTGCCGACCCCTTTGCGCCCAACGCCCCCGACCCCGCCGCCGCGCCCATCCCCGTGCCGCAGACCGTCTCTCGTGACGCCCTCGCCGGTATGGGCGGAGCCGCCGCGACCGGCGCCGCCGTGGGCCTTGGCGCCGCGGCCGGTATTGCCTCCAACATGGCGAGCACCCGCGCCCCGCAGCGCCCGCTCGCCCAACTCGTCGACGTCGTGAGCGGCGAGAGCCACAGCATCACTTCCGCGCAGGTGACCATCGGTCGCGAGCGTTCGGTTTCGGACATCGCCCTGCGCGACCCCAACGTGTCGCGCCGTCACGCCCAGCTCACCTTTACCGGTTCGGACTGGTCGATCGAGGACCTCAATTCCACCAACGGCACGCTCGTCAACAACCGCCGCATCACGCGCTGCCCGCTGCGCAACGGCGACCTGCTGACGTTTGGCCTGAGCACCTTTGAATTTAGGGGATAGTCGCTTATGAACATCGATATCGTCCTTTTTGCAGGCCGCATCGTCCTGGTCGCCCTGCTCTACATCTTCCTGTTCGCCGTCATGAAAACCGGCGTGGGACTCGTACGCGGCCAGCGCCGCGACTCCGCTATCTGGACGATCGATGTGGACAAAGGTCCGCGCGGCATCCGTGGCATCCATGTAGACATGCTCGGCCCCGTCATCGTGGGCCGCTCGCCGTCCTCGGACATCTGCATCAACGAGCCGTTTGTCTCGGCCTCGCACGCACGCTTTTCGCTGCAGGGCCCGGCACTCATCATCGAAGACCTCAACTCGCTGAACGGCACGCTCGTTAACGGCCGTCAGCTGGTGGAGCCCGCAACGCTGCGCGAGGGTGACGAGGTCCAGATTGGCGACGTGGTCATGAAGGTGAACCGTCGATGATCGACGAGGAGAACAAGTCCGCAACCATGCCCGAGACGCCGACTGCCCCCGCAGCTGCGCCGGCTCATGCCGCTCCGGCGCGCCCTGCGACCGTGGAGCCCGAGGACACGGTGTTCTCCCTGCCTCTTTCGCATGTAACTCAAGAATATCCGGCACTCGTCGATGACGAGGACGCCGACACCGAGCAGCTCGACGCCCCCATCGGCGCGCACGCTGCCGAGCAGTCCGCGGAACCGGAGGCAACGCCCGTACCGGCTCACTTTGCCGAGCCCGTCGCCGAGGCGATTAACGAGAGCGCTGCCGTGTTTGCAGCCCCCGAGCCTGCCGCGCCGGTATTCCCCGTCGCCCCGGCAAGCGAGGCGGCACCCGCATCCGCAACGCCTGCCGAAGTCGAGCAGCCCGCCGCCGCGCCCGCCGCAGCCCCCGAGCCCTCCGCTCAACCCCAGAGCTCGCCCGCGCCGTCGCACTTTGCGACGCCCGAGCCGACGGCTGTCGAGCCGCAGCAGGACGGCGATCCCGCCGACCGCGTAACCGAAGATCTCAACCTTCCGGACGTCTCCGACGCCGAGTCGGGAGACGATACCGACACCGTCTCCCCCGGCGACACCGCCGAGATCGATGTCGCCGCCGTGGAGGCAAAGCTCAAAGATCCCGGCTCGACCATGAGCTTTGAGCCGCTGACCGACGAGCGCATCGAGACCGACTCGACCTACGACGCGGGCACCACCACGCAGCTTATGTGGGGCGCCCGTTCCGACGTCGGATGCGTACGCCCGCACAATGAGGACTCCTATCTGGTGCAGTCGCCGCTCTTTTGCGTGTGCGACGGCATGGGAGGACACGCCGCCGGCGAGGTGGCATCTTCCATTGCCGTCGAGACCATCGCCAAGACGGCGCCGCAGTCCGCCGACGCCGCGCGCCTGGCCGCAGCCGTCGAGGCCGCCAACGCCGCCGTGATCGAGGCCGCCCTCAACGGCTTGGGCAAACCCGGCATGGGATGCACGGCCACCTGCGCCTACATCGAAAACGACACGCTCGCCATCGCCCACGTGGGCGACTCGCGCGCCTACCTGCTCCACGAGGGCACGCTCATCCGCGTGACCCGCGACCACTCCTACGTGGAGGAGCTCGTGGATGCCGGCGAGATTACGGCCGACGAGGCCCGCGTCCACCCCAACCGCTCGGTCATCACCCGCGCGCTGGGCTCGGATCCCGCCATGTATGCCGACCACTTTACCCTGCACATCGAGGAAGGCGACCGCCTGATTCTGTGCTCCGACGGTCTTTCGAGCATGATTCCCGATAGCGATATCGAGAACATCGCTACGCAGTCCTCGAGCGCACAGATCTGTGTCGACAACTTGGTGGACGCGGCGCTCGCCGCCGGCGGCCACGACAATGTGACCGTGGTGGTCGTCGACCTGGTCGACGACGGCGTCATGCGCGAGGCAAAACGCGTCCGACGCCGCAATGTCACCATCGCCACCGTCTTGGCCCTTGTCTTTGTGCTGGTAGCGGGCATCTGGGCATACACGGGCGTCACCGGCTCCTATTACTTGGGAACCTACCACGGCAATGTCGCCGTCTGGCGCGGCCTGCCCGGCAAGACGCTCGGGGTCGAGCTCCACTGGCTCGAGAGCGAAACCAGCATCAAGCTGTCCGACCTGCCCGAAGACACGCAAAACCGCCTGAAGGCAGGCATTCCGCAAACGAATGTCGACGATGCGCAGGACACCATTTCCAAGTACCGCCATCAGATTGACGAGGAGCAGACCCGTCAGGTGATTGACGCGCAAACGATTCGCGACAACACCGATCAGGAATCCACCTCCGAGTCAGATTCCGAGAAAACCGCCGAACAGTCAGCCGAGGCCGAAGCCTCCGATAAGAATTAGAAAGGGAGTGCCGCTTATGAGTCGCCGCAACACCGAACTGCTCTTGCTCATCGCCTCGGCGTTCCCCGTCATCCTGCTCTATGCGATGTACGTGCTCACCGCGGGCGCCACGATTTCCTTTGAGACGCTCGCCGTGCCGATTGGCCTGTTCGCCGCCTTCGCCGCGGCGCATATCGCCGTGCGCATCCTGGCGCCCGGCGCCGACCCCGCCATCCTGCCCATCGTCTTTGTGCTCTCGGGCATCGGCATCACATTCGTGACGCGCCTGGCCCCCGACCTCGCCATCTCGCAGCTCATCATCTTGTTTGTCTCGGTGGCGCTCATGGTGGGAACGCTCGCACTGGTCAAGAACCTCGACGTGGTCATGCGCTACAAGTACACCTTTGGCATTATCGGCATCATCTTGCTGATGCTGCCGATCTTTATCGGCACCACGATCTCGGGCTCCAAGCTGTGGATTCGCATCGCGGGCTTCACCATCCAGCCCGGCGAGTTCGCCAAGGTCTTCATCGTCTTGTTCCTGGCAGGCTATCTGGCCGAGAACCGCGAGCTGCTCTCCATCTCCAACCGCAAGATCCTGGGCCTCAAGATTCCGCGCTTCCGCCTGCTGCTGCCGCTGTTTGCCGTGTGGGGCGTGTGCCTGCTCATCGTCGTCTTCGAACGCGACCTGGGCTCGGCCGTCCTGTTCTACACCATCTTTTTGCTGATGCTCTATGTTGCCACGGGACGCTTTTCGTACGTCATCATCGGCCTTGCGCTGCTGGCCGTTGGAGCCGTGGGCGCCTACAAGTTCCTGTCGCACGTGCAGGTGCGCTTTCAGGTCTGGGTCGATCCGTTTAAGGACGCCCAGGGTCAGGGCTACCAGATCGTACAGTCACTTTACTCGCTGGCTGACGGCGGCCTGGTTGGCGTCGGCATTGGCAACGGCATGGCAAACAACATCCCCGTCGTCGAGTCCGACTTTATCTTCTCGGCTATCGGCGAGGAAATGGGCCTTTTGGGCGGCGGCGCCGTGCTCATCCTGTTTATGCTTTTTGCCGTGCGTGGCCTCACCACGGCAGCCCGCGCCAAGTCCGACCTTGCCGCCTTTAGCGCGACCGGCCTTACGGCGGCCATCAGCTTCCAGGCGTTCTTAATCGTTGGCGGCGTAACCCGCCTGATCCCGCTGACCGGCGTCACCCTGCCCTTTATGAGCCAGGGCGGCTCCTCGCTGTTGGCGAGCTTTATCATCGTCGCGCTGCTGCTGCGCGCCGGCGACGAGGCAACCGGACGCGAAGCCGAGCTCACCGGCACCGGCACCATGGCCGCCATCACCGATGACCAGGTCGCATCCGCCGCTGCCCCGACCGGTACGCGTTTTGCCAACGTACCTTCCTACAGCCACGGCAACCACTCCGCGGGTTCTCGCATGCGTCGTCGCCTGCTCGACACGCCAGAGTCCGGCGTGCTCGGCCGCGTGGCACTTGCCAACCGTCTGACTCGTGCCGTGTTTGCTTTCACGGCGCTGTTCGCCATCCTTATCGGCAACCTCACCTATGTCCAGGTCATCAAGGCGAAGGACTATCAGGACATGCCGACCAACAACCACACCATCGCCCGCTCCAAGTACATCCAGCGTGGCTCCATCATCACGTCCGACGGCGTGACACTAGCCGAGTCGCTGCAACAGGAGGACGGCACCTACGCCCGTTCCTACCCCAACGGCAACATGGCCGCGCACGTGGTGGGCTACGTGAGCCAGCAGTATGGCACCACCGCCATCGAGAGTGTCATGAACGACACACTCACCGGCTCTAAGGATTACTCCAGCTGGAACAACGCCATCGCGTCGCTCGCGGGCCAGACCCAGCCGGGCAACACCGCCAAGCTCACCATCGACTCGCGCATCCAGACGGCGGCCGAGCAGGCGCTCAAGGGCTTTAAGGGCGCTGTAGTGGTCATCGACCCGCGTACCGGCGCGGTGCTCGCATGTGCCAGCTCGCCCACCTACGACAACACCAACATCGATGCCCTGCTGCAGACGGGCGGCGGCGAGGACGGCTCCATGTACAATCGCGCCATGGACGCGCTGTACACGCCGGGCTCCACGTTTAAGGTCGTTACGCTTTCCGCGGCACTCGAGACCGGCACCGCCAGCCTGACCAGCACCTACCAGGCGCCCGGCTCCATGGACATCGGCAACGCACCGGTCACCAACGCTGCCAACGAGAGCTACGGCACCATCAGCCTGCAGCAGGCCTTTGCCGTGTCCTCCAACGTCGTCTTTGGCCAGGTGGCAAACGAAGTTGGCGCAAACACGCTCGTGCAGTTTGCCAACGCCTTTGGCTACGGCCAAAAGCTCGGCCAGGACCTGACCTCCGCGGCCTCCATCATGGCCGACCCGTCGCTCATGACCGAGTGGGAGATCGCCTGGGCCGGTGCCGGCCAGCCTGTCGGCATGGACCACACGCCCGGCCCGCAGACCACCGTCATGCAAAACGCCGTGATTGCCGCCGCCATCGCTAACAGTGGTGTGGTCATGGACCCGTACTTTGTAGCCCAGGTACTCGCCCCGGACGGAACCGTGGTCAAGACCACGCAGTCCCGCTCGCTGGGTCAGGCCGTCAGCTCCGCCACGGCCGACCAGGTCAAGCAGGCCATGCTTGCCGTCGTCCAGTCCGGCACCGGCACCGATGCCCAAATCCCCGGCGTCAAGGTCGCCGGCAAGACTGGCTCGGCCGAGACCGGCGGCACCAACGTCAACTCGATGTTCGTTGGCTTTGCACCTTACGATTCACCCACGGTCGCCATCTCGGTGGCCTTGGAGGATTTCGACAAGCATGACGTCGAGGCCGCCAAGATTGCCGGTATCGTCCTGACCGCGGCGCTTGCCGCACAGGGAGCGTGATGCCCATGATCGAATCGGACACCAGAGGCGCGCCGCGACCGAAGAGTTAGCGGCAACACGCCACACGGCCCCAGCGGCCACATCGTAGGTACTACACACATCGTTGAGCGAATAGTTATGTTAGGAGCAGGAATGGAACAGAGGGTCCTCGGGGGAAGATACCTCCTCAAGGATAAGGTGGGGACAGGCGGCATGGCGACCGTCTACCGTGCACAGGACCAGGTCCTCGACCGCACGGTAGCCGTCAAGATCATGCTGCCGCAGTATGCTGGCGACGCAACCTTCGCCGCACGCTTTAAGCAGGAGGCCCAGGCAGCAGCCGGCCTGTCCTCCCCCTATATCGTGGGCGTCTACGATTGGGGCAAGGACGGCGACACCTATTACATCGTCATGGAGTACCTGCGCGGCACCGACCTTAAGAGCGGCATCAAGAGCCACGGCGCCCTCGACCCCAAGAAGGTCGCCCAGATCGGCTCGCAGATCAGCTCCGCGCTTTCGGTCGCCCACAAGCACGAGATCATCCACCGCGACATTAAGCCGCAGAACATCATGGTGCTGCCCGACGGCAACATCAAGGTGATGGACTTTGGCATCGCGCGTGCCAAGAACAGCCACCTCACGCAAGATAACAACGTGCTGGGAACCGCCCACTACGTCAGCCCCGAGCAGACCCGCGGTCAGGACCTCGGCCCCACCTCGGATATCTACTCGCTGGGCGTCGTGATGTACGAGTGCGCCACCGGCCGCGTTCCCTTTGACGGTGACGACGCCATCTCGGTCGCACTCAAGCAGGTCAACGAGTTGCCTATTCCGCCGAGCCAGATCAACTCCGGTGTCGACGCCGACCTTGAGCGCATCATCCTCAAGTGCATGGAGAAGGACCCGGCAAACCGCTTCCAGACGGCCGACGAGCTGCGCCAGGTGCTCAACAGCTACCTGTCCGGCCGTGCCGTCAACGTCTCGGAGCCCACGCGCATCATCGGTGCCGCCGGCGACCTGGGTGCCACCAAGACCCGTGAGCTTTCCGACTCAACGCGCGCTATGGTTCGTCCCGTCTCGGGCGTGAGCGGTCAGAATACCGCCCGTAGCGCTGTCTCGGGCTCCACGGGCTCCTACGAGGTCGAGAAGCCTAAGTCCAACAAGAACAAGATCATCGCCGCCGTGATTGCCGCCGTCGCCGTAATTGGCGTTGTAGTGGCCTTTGCCACGGGCATGTTCAGTAGCGAACAGGTCACGGTGCCCGACGTGCTGGGCAAGGACCAGGAAACCGCTATTGAGCTGATCAAGGAAGCAGGCCTTGAGGTTGGCACCGTCGACCAGAGCTACAACGACGATGTCGACGAGGGAAAGGTCGCCGAGCAGACCCCCAACGGCAACACCAAGAAGGCCAAGGGCACAAGGGTGAACCTGGTAATCTCCAAGGGCCCCAAGCCCTCCGAGAAGGTTGAGGTTCCGCAGCTCCTCGGCCTGACCAAGGACCAGGCCGAGGCCGCACTGGCAAGCGTGGGCCTGAAGGGCAGCGCTTCGGAGGAAGCCAATGAGGCCGAAGAGGGCCAGGTCTTTGAGCAGAGCACTGCTGCCGGCAAGGAGGTCGAGAAGGGCACGACCATCTCGTACAAGGTCTCTGGCGGCCCGGACACCACCTCGGTGCCCGATCTGACCGACATGACCGAGGCCCAGGCGCGCAACGCTCTCGACATGGCTGGCTTTGGCGTCGACGTGAGTTACCAGGAAAACGACTCGGTTACCGAGGGCACCGTAATTAGCTGGAACCCCAGCGGCAAGCAGAAGCCCGGTGCCACGATCACCGTCGTCATCGCCAAGAAGTCCGGCAAGGCCAGCGTCCCGGGCAACCTGTACGGCAAGAGCATCTCCGCCGCCGTCACCGCGCTCAACAACGCCGGTTTCTACAACATCGCATTCTGCGATCAGAACGGCAACCCTGTGAGCGGCAACGAAAACGCCACCGTTACGGGCGTCTCCCCCACCGGCAAGCAGTCCACCGACAGCACGATCACGTTGACGGTTTCGCTTTCTGGCTCCGATTCGGGCGACGATTCCGGCACGACTAACTAGTCGAGGACCCATCACCCGCAGCGGCTAGGGCCGCAAACATATTCGCTCAACGGCGCCCGCTTGCTCCCCCGCAAGCGGGCGCTTTATTTATCGACAGACCATGGCCCCTTAGCAACGCAAAGAGGCCCGCAAAAGCGAGCCTCCCAGGTGACAACAGAATATGTAATGCAGTAATTACTGGCCGCAGAACTTCACCATGATCTCGACCATGGACTCTTGCCTATGGACAAAATGTCCATAGGCAAGGAGATGAAAGAGTAAGGACAACGCCCTCTAAAAGAAGGCCGTATATGAAGATTGCATATCCCTTTTGCCTTCATATACTCAAGAAGCACCCCTCGAAGCGCTCCTGAGAGGCCCCCTTGGATGCAACCCAGGGGATCCAGATTCTGGTAGACATCGGCGCAGCAAAATCCTGCCGCGCAGGCACGAACGGACATCTTGACTCCTAACGCAATGCGGGGCGCCCCAAGACACCCCGCCACGACAAAAAACTAGTTCTCGTAGACCAGCGGGTGGCCCCAACTGCCCTCGATCTTGCAGGTCTCCGCCGCAAAACCGGCAGCGAAGTCCAAGCTCTCGCGAATCGCGGCCTCGCCGCACTCGCCGGCCTTCTTCTTGGAAAGATAGGTGACCAAAAACGCCGTCAGCAGTGAATCGCCGGCCGCCATAGCGTCTTTGAGCTCCTCGGGCGCCACGGGCTTGATGCCCTGCTCGTAGAAGTTTTCGCCGTCATAGGCGACGGAGCCCTTGCTCCCGCGCGATGCGCATACGATTTGAGGGCCAAGGGCCTTCACCCACTCGAGCTTCGCCTTGATATCCTCCAGGGAAGCGTCGCCCATGGACATAAAGGCGTACGTCACAAATGGCGCAATCTGCCCGAAGTACTCGTCGGTGGAGTCATCGGAGAAGTCGAAGCTGATAGGCACGCCGGCAGCCTTGATCTTGGGGAGCTCGCGCTCGGTGAAGCAGTAGTTGCCGCTGTGCACCAAATCGAAGCCGCTGACGTACTCGGCGGCGAAGCGGTCTATCACGTAGCGCATGTCGCCACGTATGCCGCCTTCATTGGAGCCCAGGAAGATACGGTCCCCGGTCTCGTCAACGGTCACGCGAGCGGCGCCGTTGACGCCCAGGACCTGCTGGCAGCGAAGAAGCTCGACGCCCTCGTCCTCGAGCGATGCTATAACGTGCTCGGCCTCCTCATCTGATCCGAAGATTCCCATGTAGGCGCTGCGATCGACGCCGAGCTTCTTGGCGAAGACGGCGAAGTTAACTGCATTGCCGCCGGGATACATGGTCTTGATGTGCTCGTACTTATCGACAACGTTGTCTCCAAAGCCAAGCACGCTTATAGGATAGGCTGCCATGGTTATCTCCATTCAGGTAAACCGCCGTGGTTACGGCGAGCAGACGGGGCGCGAGGGATTCGCACGTCTCAACGCGCCTCGCGCCCCGTTTTAAAATCGCTAGTACTTCTCGATGCCCATGTAACGACGCACGTCCGGGTGATGGTCGAACACCTTGCCGCGAGCGGAGCGCAGCTCACAGTTCATCGCGTAGAACAGGATTGGATCAAGGAACGCGCGAACGCTCGCCGGTACTTGGTCCATGCCGTACTCCATGGCGTCGAGCACCATAAGAGTGTCGGTATGGGTCTCGAGGAATGCGAGGGCGCGCTCATCCATGGCTCGGCACTCACTAGAAGACATCTGCAGGAAGTAGAAGACTCCGGGCTCGGTCACCTCGAAGGGGCCGTGGAAGTACTCGCCGGAGTGGATATAGGCGCAGCTCTGCCACTGCATCTCCATAAGCGAGCAGATAGCGAAGCCATAGGCCTGGCTAAACACGGGACCGGACCCCAAGATATACAGGAACTTGTGGTCCTGGCACAGGGCGGCAAAACGGTCGCAGAGTTCGGCGTTGACCTTCTCGCGAGCTGCAGGCAGGATCTGGTCCATCTTGGCGATGCCTTCGTACATGTCGGCAAGGTCGGCATAACCTTCCTGCTGATCCAGGAGCTCGGAAGCGAGAGCCAAAGAGATGCCGGCGGGCACCTCCGCCTGCGGAACTCCCTCGCCCCACGGATATACCCAGCACGTCCACTCACCGTTATCGATGCCGGAACCCGCGTTGTCCGTCTGCACGATAACGGTCGCGCCCGCCGCCTTGGCGATCGAGCACGCATCGATTACCTCGGGGGTGTTGCCGGAGTGGCTGCAAGCGATGACAAGGGACTTTTCGCCCAGGCGCTTGGGACGCATGATATCGAACTCGCGGGCGGTATACGCCTCGCTGGCAAACGTAGTCGCCTCGCGCTTGAGCAGCTCGTGGGCGGGCAGCAGGTCGATGAGGGAGCCGCCGCAGGCAACCCAGAAGACGCTATCGAAACCGCCCTTTTCAGCGATTGCGTCGGCGATAAGATCATGTGCGTTCATTGTTATTCTTCCTTTCGATACGGCGGACGAATCCGCCAACGTTTACTGCGAGTCTTCTCGTCAAGCGTGTTGACTTCCCCACGCGAATGGGAGCTACGCGCTAGTCGACAAAATACCTCTCGAAGGCGTCCATGTTGTGCCGGTCCGCTGCTGCGGGATCATCGAAATACCTTCCATCGGTGATCTCCTGACCAAGATAGCCCTCGAACCCATGCGCGTTGAGGACGCGTACGAAATCGTCCATACTGTGCTTTCCATCGCCCCAAACCAGATGGCCATATGGGTCGCCATCAATGAAGCGCATGTTCCTTATGGCACCATCGCCAAACTCGGCAAACCACTCTTCAAGGCTCTCGCCGGCGACTCCCATAGCGGTAGTGTCCACCATTGGAGTAAGGTGCGGGCTGGCTACTTGGTCAAGCATGCGCCTGGCGTCCGCGAGTGTAACCACCAAGTTGCTCTCTTCCGGCCTCAGGCTCTCCATGCAGAGGGTCACGCCGTGCTCGCCGGCATAGTCCGCAAGAATCGCCAAGTGCTCGGCAGAGCGCTTCCAAGCCTCCTCGCGGTCCTCGTCCCAATCGCCCCAACCGGAGTTGATGGACATATACGGGGCGCCGAGCACCTCGGCGAGCTCGATGCCGTGCTTAAAGTAAGCGAGGCTCCGCTGCGCGTGGAGGGGCTTTCTGGCAGCGTACTGCCACGGATACACCACGTTCTCCGGACACAGGGAGCTCACGGAGAGTCCGCGGGACTCGATCTTGCGGCGAAGCTCGTCGGCCTCGAAATACCCCGTGTGGTCCAGCGTCACGTGCGGCTCGGCCGCCCAAAGCTCGATGGTTTTGAAGCCAAGGCGCTGCTGAGCATCAAGGAAGTAATCGAGCGACCACATGATGTAGTGAATGTTCATGCCGGCGACCTGCTCGCGACGCAGACGGGGTGTGGAAGCGCTTAAATCCATGCTGGGCACCTCCTACATCGGCAGTAGGCCGGAGATCACAGTCGCGACCAATCCGAACAGAACCATGAAGATAAAGAACTTCCAGATGGTCTTCCACCATTGCCCGAAGGAGATCTTCGCCACGGCAAGACCCGCGACGGTCATGCCCGCAACGGGGCTGATGGTGTTGACGGTCTGGTTCGCGAACTGCAGAGCGGTGACGGCAGCCCCGGGATTGAGGCCCATAAGCTCGGTCAGCGGGCCCATGACGGGCATGGTGAGTGCAGCGAGGCCGGAGCTGGAAGGAACCAGCAGCGAAAGCAGGCCGAGGACGATGTACATGAAGGTGGTATAGATGAAGGACGGAGCGCCCGCAAGGAGTCCGACGAGCCGGTTAAGAATAGAGTCGATGATCATTCCGCCCTCTGCGACGACCAGGATGCCGCGGGCGATGCCGATGATGCAGGCTGCGTAGGCGAAGTCGGCGATTCCGCGGACGAACTCCTCCGCAATGGTCTTCTCGTCCAGGCCGCCGAGTATGCCGGCAAGAAGGCCCATGGCCAGGAACACCATGGAGATCTCGTCCATATACCAGCCCTGGGTAACGAGGCCCCACACGATAACGCCCATGCCGACCGCGAAATCAATGAGGACGAGCTTGTGGCGAAGCGTGAACTCCTCTTCGATAGAGGCATCGGTGACAGAGAACTCGATGCGCTTCTGCTTATCGTCCTCATAGGTGATGGAGGACTTGGGATCGAGCTTGACGCGGCGCGCGTAGCGCATGGCCCAGAAAATGCCCGCGGCGGTGAAGATGACCCACAGGATGGCGCGGAGCCAAAGCTGGGGATTTCCCTCGATGCCGATAACGCCCTGGGCGATCAGCACGTTGAAAGGATCAATAGTGGATGCGCAGTAACCAAGGTTGGGGTCGAGGAAGCAGATGATGAACGCGGTCATGGAGTCATACCCGATGCTCAGCATGATGGGGATGAAGATCGCGTAGAACGGCAGCGCCTCCTCGGACATGCCGAACGTGGTGCCGCAGATCGAGAGCAGGATCATGGAGATGGGGATGATCAAGATGTCCTTGTTCTTCAGCTTCTTGATCACGCGGCTCATGCCGGCGTTTAGGGCGTTGGTCTTGGTGACGATGGCGAACGATCCGCCGATCAGCAGGACGAACGCGACGACATCGGCCGCAGCCTGAATGCCCTTGGCGGGAGCCTGCAGGACGGCATCGATGCCCTGTCGCAGATCGACGGTCTCCCCCGTCTCCGAATCGGTGTAGACCTTGTCGACCTCTTGGTACGTTCCGGCTACGGCGACTTCTCGCTCGCCCGCGGCCGTCTGAATGGTCTGGCGGTCGAACTGACCCGATGGGACGATCCATGTGAGCACCGCGAAGAACACGATCAGCATGAACGCGATGGTGTACACATGGGGAAGCTGGAGATGGAATCTGCGCTTGGGCTTCTCCTGTTTGGCATCCGGCATTCTTAACCTCCTGCCAGAGCAACGATGCTTGCCAAAAATCCTTCACGTATAGGCAAACATCTTAGGTTGTTCTATGTATAACCTGCATGAAGGCGTCGGTCAAGAAACATATTAGGTTGTTCTATAAGTGGTAACTTTTACGCGCTAAACGGACCTGCCGCGGCAATACGAGAACAGCGCTGTGTGAGACAGAGCCGCTAGATATCGAAGCTGTAGCGCGAACCCACGTAGTACTGTCTGCCATAGCAGAAGCGCTCTCCGTTGGAATCGAGAAAGCCCGCGTTCATGAAGAACAGCGGCTCCCCTACTGGGACCTTGAGCTCGCGGGCGGCATCAATTCCCGCACGGGCGATCTCCAGCCTGCAGGGATCGGACGAGCAGGGATACCTACCCGTACGCTCCCCCACGGCCTCGAATATCGAACAATTGGAGAGACCGATATCTTTGAGAAATTCGAATCCATCGACAGGATAGTAGTTGTTCTCGAACAGGACCGGCACGCCGTCTGCGGTACGCACGCGTGAGACCAAGATGAGGTCAGAGCCTTCATCCAAGCCAAAGAAAGAAGCGAGGTCGCGATCGGCGGCAACGGTCTTGCGGGCAACGACGCGAGCGCCCGCCTTCATGCCGTTTTCAGCGCATGCTTGGGTAAAACTCTGAACATCGTCCTTCTGATGCACCTTGCGAATTATCTTTGTCGCGGTCACAAACGTACCACGCCCCTGCCGCTTGGTGAGATACCCCTCGCCCACAAGCTCCTCTATTGCGCGGCGAACCGTGACCCTTCCCACGCCGTACATCTTAGAAAGCTCAAGTTCCGTTGGAATCTGCGAGTCAACGGGATATGTCCCCTGTTCGATATCGCTCTTAAGCAAATCGAGCACCTGTTGATACAGCGGGGCGGAAGAGCCCCCATCCAGATGCGCATCCACAAAAACTCTCCCTTTAAGGCGTTCGCGATCTCAACGACTCCATTCTACCGCACACGGAAAAATGAGGTTAAACACATAGGGGCCCTGCATGTTTGAGCGTATCGGGAATCTGGTCGCTGATTTCGTCCGCATTTGCTTGCGAAAAACCAAAACGCTCCTCGCGCTTGGCGAACACGGTGAGGCCCGCCGCCTTGCACGCAGCGATCGATGATGCTCGTGTGATGTTGGCTTCCTTCCTTTGCTTGCGAGGCGCGTCACTCGTCCTGCTGAGCCGCGGGCCCATCGTTCGGCGTGGCCTGCCTGCGCGGGGCATGCCGGGAATTGATGTAGTCGTATGCGTAGGCGATCTCCGTGACGGGGACCTCCACGTGGTAATGGGCGGAAATGTCAGAGAAGCTCGTGCGGAATGCCTCGACGAAATCGTTGTGTTCATTGGCGAAGCGCTGCTCGTCTGCGTAGTTCTCGATGGGGCTTCTGGTCACGAGGCGCTCCACGAGACAACACAGGTGCACGTAGAGCCCCATGCTCACACGAGCGCCAATCACGTCTCCGGTGAGCTGCTGGAGCCGCTCTGCGGCACTCTCGATTTCGCCGAAGAGCTTGTTGGGGTTAAGGATTGTGATGGACTCGACCACGTTCCTGAGGGTCATGTTCTTGACGAGATTCTGGTGGAACGTGCGCAAGCTGTCAGCGTCGAGCAAGCGTGCGAAGGCGCGGTCTATCTGGGCCGTTCCTTCGCCGGCGATGAGTTCCTCGAGCGAAATGAACGGGACTCCGTCGGCGTGCGGATTGTCCGTGCCGATGACCGAGCGCACGTTGTACTGGGAGAAGGCGGCATCCTCAGATCCGTTATTGGCGAGCTGCCGCCAGTCAACGGCGACAAGCCGCGCGGGGGACTCGCCAGGCAGGCTCTGCGCCACGAGATCGCGGATCCGCGCAGCTGCGTCAAGTCCGCCTTCGGAGCAGAAGACAATCGCGTCCGGTCGGGCGTTGCGCGCCACGATGTGATAATTACAGGTGCAAGCTGCCGCAGCATCGTCGAGAACCTCTCGCACGGAGCGACCCGCGATAAGTCCGGCGCCAACCTCCACCGCAAGGCCGGTAGAGGCGTTGTTTATGATGCCGAGCGTCATGCCGGAGGTGGATTCCAGACTCTTATAAATATCCTGGAGCGATCCCATGTCCACGAGGATGACGACCTCGTCTGCGTAGGAGAAGCGGTCGATGATTTGCTGAAGAGGAACAGCGACGTCCGTAACCTTCTGGTCGTAGGGCATGTCGATGGCCTCGAAGACCCTCGTGTCAAGAATCCGATTGGCGGCGTCGGCGATGCTCGTGGCGGTCGAGTAGCCATGACTGAGGACGATACCGACGCTCCGACGACGCTTAGACGGGTCGAGTGCGAGTGCCGCATGCGCAAGGACGAGCAGACACGTGAGATCGTCGAGTGCGATGCCGAGCGTGGCCTTGAGTTCATCAGCGATGCAGGCGCAGACAGTAACGGCAAAGCGGTTGCGCTGGGCCACGACGCCGCGCATGCCGGAAAGCTCGCTTGCATGGGAGCTCTTCCAACGCGAGAGGCTTGCGGGCGGCCACAGCTGGAGGCAGATGCCCTGGGCGATTAGATGCGAGCTCTTTCGGGACAAATCGATCGAGTAGAGTTCGTTCACGGAAGTGACGACGCTGTCGGCGATCTGCTCGTATGCGTCGGACTTCGAGCGGCCCGGGTTTTGCCCGAACGCCAGGTAGTCCTCGAGGTCGCGGGCTCGCTCCACCAGCTGAGCGCTGCACGCGCCCCCATCAAGCGTGCCTTCGCGATAGCTCTCGTATGGCTCCAGCATGGCGTCGAGTACATGCCGTGCGCGGTCGTCCGCCTGGCTTTGGATGCTCCGGGTGGTGTCGATGAGCTGCATGTCGTTCTCGCTGCGCTCGAGTGCGGAGCCGGCAAGGATTGCGGAGGGAAGCTGGTAGGTGCGAATCTCCAGGCTGTCACCCTTCGTGTCTAGATAGGCCTCGGCGCAACAGTTGGTGATGCAGTCGCGCAGGCCGCGTACGTTCTCCTCGAAGTTGGTGCCGGCGAGGGCTCGGAAGGCTCCGCGACTTATGAGGATGTCGCGTCCTATGCGTCGGCCCTCCTCCTTGAGGAAGTGGAGAGTCAGTTCCTCACGCTCCTCCTGGGTGCGCTCGCGCAGAGACGGCACCTGGGCGGACATGGGGATGCGACGCGTGAGGCTGCGGCACTCGGTACTGTCTGCCTCGTTTGAGGTGGCAAAGATAAGGCGCACAGCAGGGGCTGGCACAATGGCGCCCGCCTGTGCGGAGGCCCACTCCAAGAGCGCGTCCTGGGCAGCGGGTGAGAGGGCGTCGACGTCCTTGAGATAAACGATGCCGCCGCTCGCCCGATCTGCAGGCCCGCCATCTGCGCACAGGTCGTGAGTGAGCGCGCGGGCATCGTCTGCGTAATGCGAGCAGTCGATGCTCACAAGCTTGGCTTCCTGCTGCAGGACGCCGACGTTCTTGCCGTATTCGAGGGCAAGTTCGGCGAGTAGACCCTTGCCGGTTCCCGAGGCGCCACAGAGCAGGATGGGCAGGCCAGCTGGCGGGTACTTGAGCGCGGCGCAGAGCTGGCTGATGCAGGGCGCAAGGCTCAGCTCGTGACCGATTGCGCGGTCGAAGTCGAGTCGCTCGCCGTTTCCGAGCGTGGCGAAGAGCTGCTCGACCGAAGGGTAGGTGCTACGCTCAATGCGAGACTGGAAGAAGCGTTCGAGGGAGCGGCGGTGGAAGTAGCACACCGGTCGTGCCCCTGCTTTCACCACGAGGCCAGCGCGCACGAGCTCGTTGAGATACTGACTTGCCAGGCTGCGCGAGATGGCGAGCGAGTCGGTTATAGATGCCGTGGTGAAGTGGTCGAGACGGTTCTGGATGCGCCCGCCCCGCGTGCTGCCAAGCTCGCGCGTGATGCGATCGAGGTAGGCAAGCAGGTCTTTCTGTGTCTCGGGGATGTTCATGCGGCTGGTCCTCCTTTCGTCCCACACCTTACGGGCGGGGTGGTGCTCGGGACGGGTTGGCGCCCGCGTTTTGTCACGGGCACGTGAACTTCGGCACTCCATGATACATCTGTAGTGGCATATGGCGACTTCTCGACACCTGCGCTCGACACAGCGAGCGGCAACAGCGCTGTCCGCCGAGCGCCTCACGGGCGTATCCCAACCGTAGGAGTGCGCTTTGCCACCTTTGACTGCCTCCCTGTCGGCAAGCGGCTCGCCGTTCGCTCCGTCTCTGACCACATCGCTCGAATCGACTCTGCCGCCGGCGCTGTGGTGGCCGTCGTGCCCGCAAAGGTCATCAAGCAGGCCGACGAGGTCACCGCGGGCAAGGTCTCCCTCGTCGACGCACTCAGGAATCTGTAGGCGAGGCCCCTAAGGCCGCCTCGCTGTCGGCAGCCCGGGGCCATGTGCCATCAGGGCACAGGATGAGTCCGGTCGCCGGAATGCGGCCGGACCCGTTGTTCGCGTGTTTTGCTGGGGGAGTCGCTGTGGCGACGAGGTTCACTGGCTTACTTTTCCTGTTCGCGCAGCCCCTTCGCCAAGGCTATGTTGGACAGTTTGAGTTCGCCATTCGTTACCGTAACAGCAAGCGAGTGGCCGAACTTCTCGCAGACGCGTGTCGTGAGTGCGGTACCGTCGAGGTAGAGGACGAGGATGTTGTCGTCAACGATGAGCTGCAGGTGGTAAGAACGCCCGGACTCGAGCCAGACTGGCCTCCAAAGCCCCTTATCCATTACGCGGAACCACTTGTAACAGGGGCTCTTGTCGAACGAGAGCCGATTCGCGTCGAGGTCGAAGCGGTATTCGTACGACTCGTCGGTCTCGAGATTCTTGTAGGCTCGAATTGAGAAGTCGCAAGCGTCCCTGAACGTCACGTCTGCCTCGAAGCAGAAGATCTCGCCTGCGTTTTCGGTGATTACGCACTCCGTTCGTTCGTGGTCTCCGCGAAGCTCGATATCCGGGACGGCATCAGGGCACTCGAACGCATCCTTTATGCTTTGGGGAGGGCGAACGCCGAGGGTGCCATTGGGGCGCTGGTACACCTCATGGGGCATAAACGAGCCACCCCAAAGCCAGTTGGCCCGGTCATCGTCGTTCTCGCGCGTGGGGACCCAGCCGGACAGAATCCTGCGCGATCCGTCGAAGGCGGTCCGTCCGGCGTAATACGCCCTCCCGTCGAAGGCGTCATCTCTCGGCTTCTCCCACGGACCGTAGAGATCGCGGCTCATGCGGTAGACGATCTTGTTCTCGTCGCTGTACTCAGAGTAGACCAGGTACCACCAATCGCCAATTTTAAAAATGTCTGGCATTTCGAACATGGTGTAGAGGCCGGGGGCCCAGAAGTCGCCCTTGAACTGCCAGTGCTCGAGGTCCTTCGACGTAAAGTGAACGAGCCTGCCAGTTTGGAGGGTTTTGGAGGGGTCGTCTCCCTTACGCGTGCCCAGTACGAGGAGGTATTCCTTCCGGTCGTCATCCCATATTACGAAAGGGTCGCGCCAGTTGCGCCCATCGTATCCTGGCTGAGGCGTGAGCTCTACTGCAACGCCCGTCTTTTTCCACGTCGCATAATCATCCGAGCAGGCCTTCGCCTGCATGAGCACCTGGGACGTTTTGCCTTCTCGCAGGTAGTTGCGGTTGAACCCGGTATAGAAAGCGCGTACCTCCCCTTTTGCCTCGTAAACGGTTCCGGCGTAGATGAACTGGTCTTGGTCGTCTTCTCCGCCGTGGGGGATCGCCGTTCCGTGTTCCTGGTACGTCACGAAGTCCTGGGTGGTCGCGAGCGACCACCCAAAGGGCTGTCCTTCGGCAAGCGGAGCGGGGTCGCGCGTGTCACGCTGGTGGTATAGATAGAACGTGCCGTCCTTGCCGAAGGGCATGACGTCTCCCACCCACACGTCCTTCGGTTGGTAGAACAGGTGCTGGTTATTGGTCGGGACTTTGCGCATGTCTCGTCCTCCTTACTGTCGCGTCTTTCCTATTCGTCTTCTTCGTCAACGTCCGGAGTAAGATCTCCGAGGTAGACGAGCTGCTCTTTGGCTTGGGTGACGACATGCCTCACCACATCGGGAGTAAGCTGTCCGGCGTGGAGCGAGAGCTCGAGGGCCACGGGAAGGTTTACGCCGGTCACTATGAACGCGCCTCGCGGAGCCGAGCAGGCTACGAGCTGGTTTACGCTGCCCTGAAGGATGTCGGTGAGAACGAGGGTCTCGTCATCTTCGGCGATGCCCTCGAATGCGCTGGCGAGCTTCTCCTCGAGCGGGGTTTCGTCTGTAAACGCGCAGACAACCCTGATGTCGTGCCCCGGTCCTATGATGGCCTTGAGCGTGTCTCCGAGTCCGGCTGCCAGGCCGTAGTGCGATGCAATGATGATGTGCCTCATAATGCGTCCTTTGTGGGTTGGTCTAGCCCTAGGCTAGGCAGCAAGAATGCCGAAAGCCGCGCACACCCACGAGATGATGAGGATGCCGAGGACAATCTTGTTGATGCTGACCTTGCGCTTGACGAGGGCGTAGACGATGGCTGTGGCTATTACGGGCAGCATGCCGACCATGATTTGGTCGAGGATGCCCGTCTGGACGTCGAGCGTGACGTCACCCATGGTGAACGTGAGACCACACGAGACCTTGATGACGGTGGGGATGAGCGCACCGACGACCATCATGCCAAGTGCCGACGTCGACTCGGTGAAAACGGACATCTTCTCGGCAAGGGTCGTGAAGAGCTTGTCGCCGAACTTATAGCCTATGCGCCAGTCAAAGAGCTTCCATACGAAGATGGCGATGGCGACGGCGAGCCAGAGAAGCACGCCGACGGGGTTTCCCGCCTGTCCCATGTAGGCGGCGATGGAGCCGAAGATGGTGGGAATGAGGATGGCGAAGATCGTATCGCCGACTCCTGAGAGGGAGCCCATGAGGCCAATCTTAAGGTCTTGGACCGCGTCGATGGCGTCATTGTGCCCCTTGTCCTCCAAGGCTAGGCCGGCGCCGAGGAGCAGGCCGCTTACCTGGGGAGTCGCATTGTAATAGCGATAGGTGCTCAGAAGTGACCTGCGGTAGCCCTCCTCGTCTCCTGCATAGATCTTGCGCAGGGCGGGTTCGGTTGCGAACATGACCGCCGGGGCACACTGGGACTCATAGTTATAGATGGACGCGCCGAGCATCCAGCGGCGGCCGCAACGGTCGAGATCGGAAACGGTGAGGACTGGCTGGTACGTTCCGTCTGCCAGGCGGGTTGGCGCTTCGTTTGCCTTGGTGGCGTTAACTTCGTTACTCATCTTCCAGACCTCCAGCGTCGAGGGCGTTTACGGACGGATTGCTGTGCGACTTGTAGTACTCGATGGCCGCGGCGGCACCGAGCAGGGCAATGGGGAGAATGCTTATCTGCAGGTAGGCGGCCAGAACGAAGCCAACGATGGCGTAGGCGATGAATTTCTTCATTGGCATGAAGGACAGAAGCATCGCAAGGCCGACGACGGGGAGGATACCGGCGGCGATGGAGAGGCCGGTCGTGAACCAGGAGGGCATGACGGAGAGGAAAGCGTTGACGGCATCGGCGCCAAAGAGCAGTACGGCAAACGTGGGGATGGCCGCCGTAAGGCCATAGAAGACCGGACCGAGGAAAAGTACGCTCTTCATCTGCGAGTACTTGCCCTCTTCGGCAAAGCGCTGCGAGGTACGCCCGAGGAAGCCGTTTGCCGTCTTGGCGATGACGTCGAGCTGAAGGCCGAGCATGCCGACTGCGATTCCGGCGGCAACGCCGACGCTCGCCTCCTGACCCGAGGTGATGGCAACGACGGCGCCAATGATGGCGGCAGTGGGATAGTCGGGGACGGAGGCTCCTCCCATGGCCGCCACGCCCAGGCTCATGAGTTGGACGATGGCGCCGACGGCGAGGCCGGTTACGGGGTCGCCGAGCGCAAGTCCGACGAACCATGCTGGCGTGACGGACATGTTCGTGAGAATTTGTCCCGCGTTCTTCTCGGCTCCGTAGATGAAGGCGATGAGTGTAACGACGGCTATCTGGATGATGGATGGTGTCATAAGTTCACTCCCTTGCTAAAGCGTGATGATGCTGGAGAGCTCTACGGGCTTGTCGGCCGGCACATAGCGAACGGTGATGTCGCAGCCGGTGCCAGCAATCGCTCGATATGCGGGCAGCTCGTCTTTGGTGACGTAGGCGCGACTGCTCACCTGGACGGCGTCTGACCCCTCTTCGGGAAAGACTGTGCCTCCGACCACGAGTGTGGGAACAACCTGGCCCGTCTGTATGACGTCGAGGATGGTCTGGGGGTCTCGCGCCACGATGAAGACCGTGTGGTCGTCGTACTTGCCCGCCCGATAGTTCGTGAGAGCCGTCTCCTTGTTGATAATGGAGAGGGCGACTCCCGAGGGCTTTGCCATCCGCATGGCGGCCTTCTTGGTCGGGTCGTTGGCGACGATGTCATCGATGACCATGAGACGCTGCGGACGGAACTCGGGTACCCACTGGGTTGCCACTATGCCGTGTAGCAGGCGGTTGTCGATGCGTGCTGCGATGATGCTCATGTGATGTTGGCTTCCTTCCTTTGCTTGCGTGACGCGTTTCGGCATGGCCTGTGCCGAAGCGCGTCATTCGTCCTGCCGGGCCGCGGACCCGTCGTTCAGCGTGGCCTGCCTGCGCGGGGCATGCCGGGAATTGATGTAGTCGTATGCGTAGGCGATCTCCGTGACGGGGACCTCCACGTGGTAATGGGCGGAAATGTCAGAGAAGCTCGTGCGGAATGCGATCGAGGTAGGCTCTGTGTCTCGGGGATGTTCATGCGGCTGGTCCTCCTTTCGCCACACACCTTACGGGCGGGGTGGTGCGCGGAACGGGTTGGCGCCAGTGTTTCGTCACGGGCGCGTGCACTTCGGCACTCCATGCTACATCTGAGTGGCATATGGCGACTTCTCGACACTCGCGCTCGACACAGCGAGCGGAAATGGCGCTGCCTGCCGAGCGCCTCGCGGGCGCATCCCGACCGCAGAAGTGAGCGCGAAGGCTCGTCGAAGTGCTGGGTGGGGGACCGGCGGTCTGGATACGCGGTTTCGTTCGGCGAAGGCGGCGAGGCGAATGGCATGGCGAACGTACGGGTTTGACGTGAACGGGTTGCCCGTGGCGGCGTGGTATCGGGAGGAGACGGTCGAGCAGGTGCTCGCGCCGCTGCTCGCCCGTCTCGCGCGCTCGCATCAGGAGAAGGGGTCGCAGGCCCATCTCGGCAACCCGGTGCGCATACGCTATTGCGACCGGGACGGCCACGTGTCGCGAACGGATATCGTCCGCCAGGTGGACGTCGCGCCGCGAAATGCAGACTCGCCTCAATCGTCGGTAAGGGGTGCCGCGGGCGATACGATGGAATCCACGGACCGCACCGCGCCGCCGAGATTGCGACGCGAACGCAGGCGATGCGCCCGAAAAACTCCTCCGCGCATGTAGGGCGAAACGCCAGATTGGAGCTCCATGAACGATTTCTCCTTCTACTCCCCCACCCGCTTTGTCTTTGGGCGAAAAGCGACCGACAAGGTTGGGGGACTCTGTCCGCCTCCGGCTACCGCTGAGCGCTCATTGTCTACGGCAGGGGTTCCGCAGTTCGCTGCGGAACGCTCGTCCGCGTGAGGGCATCGCTCGATGCCGCGGACGTGGAGCACATCGGGCTTGGAGGGGTGCGTCCAAACCCCGAAATAGGCTTGGCACGAGAAGGCGTCGAGCTCGCACGGGCAAACGACGCCGACATCATCCTGCCCGTGGGCGGCGGCTCCGTCATGGACTGCGCGAAGGCCATCGCACTGGGGCGGTATACGACGGCGACGTATGGGACTTCTTCCGCAAGCGCGCCGTTCCCGCCGACCGCATCGACGTCGCCTGCGTGGTGACCATCCCCGCATCCGGTTCCGAGGCCTCTAACTCCTGCGTTATCAGCAACGACGAGGAGCACCTCAAATGCAGCATTAACACGGACCTCAACCGCCCGGCCATCGCCTTCCTCGACCCGGAGCTGACCTTCAGCCTGCCCGCCTGCCAGACCGCCGCGGGAGTGACCGACATGATCGCCCATATCATGGAGCGACTCTTCTCCGGCGAGCCCGCCGTGGGCGTAACCGACAACATCGCCTGCGGGCTAGTGCGCGCCGCGAGGGAGGCGGCGCCCAAGGTGATGGAGAACCCCGATGACTACGACGCCCGCGCCGAGATCATGTGGGTGGGTACGCTCGCCCATAACGCCCTGCGCGACGGCGATTGGACCTGCCGCGGCCTTGAGCACGAGCTATCCGCACTGGACACCAAGATCACGCACGGCGCCGGCCTCGCCGTCATCTTCCCCGCCTGGATGCGCTACGTATGGCGAGAGCACCCTGAGCGCTTCCTGGAGTTCAGCGCCCAGGCCCTTGGCATCGAACCCATCGATTCGGACGCGGACGAGCTCGATGTGGAGGTAACCCCCGAGCAGGCAATCGAGTACGCGGTCGAAGCGACCATCGACGAGCTGCAGGATTTCTTCGTCTCGCTGGGAATGCCGCGCGCGCTATCGGAGTTCGGAGTCACCGAGGACGATATCGAAAAGATGATTCCGGGCCTCAAGATCAACCGCGGAGAGCTCTTCGGCAGCTTCAGGAAGCTCACGCTGGACAACGCGAGAAAGATTTACCGCAGCGCACTCTAGGAAACAGATGCCAGTCCCCCACGGGCGAGCAGCACGGCGGCCCCCGCAAACCAGAAACGGCGCCGCTCCCGCGACGCCGTCATATTCCCTGGTGCCCCCGGGCGGATTCGAACCGTCGACACCCGCTTTAGGAGAGCGGTGCTCTATCCCCTGAGCTACGGAGGCATGTTGTACTAGTGTAGCAGATTTACCCCTTTGCCATGTAGCGCATGGCCACTCATCGAGAAGGCTCTATAGCGAATAGTTTCCGAGGGCAATCCTCAATATCGGAAAGAATAACCCGGAATAACGCGAAATAATGGGACAAGCTTTCCCAACTGGCCCTCAAAAGGAAAATGCATCCCGGAATGAGAACAAATTCCGGGATGCATTTTCCGCCATCTATCGCCAACGATTAGCTGTCTCTGTGGAAAAGGCTCTTGATGGCAGCGGGGATGCTCTTGGCGCCCTTGGCAGTCACATCGATAAAGTCGGGCGAACGCACGAGCTTATCCTCGTCGACGTACTTGCGGACAGCACGAAGCGTCTCTTTGTCGTCGCGCGTCGAAAACGTAAAGTGACCGTTGTCCTTGGTGAAGATGGCAAAACGCGTGATCTTCTTGGTGCCGCGTAAAACCTCGGCGGCAATATAGTCGACCTCGTCCCACGGGATTTGAATATAATCCTCGGGATTGCGCTCGTTGTAATACTCGAACGCCTTATTGCCCACCATCACGTTACCGTGGCTGGTAAGCCCCATCAGGCAGGTTGCCGGCGTTGCCAGATCGACCGTGCTGTTCTGAGATTGCGCCATGCGCGCCTCGCCCTCCAAATAAAACAATCGGACCGCATCCAGTGTACCCACCGGGTGCGGTCCGTTTCAATGGCTCAAAAGCCCTTGCCTAGCAATTCTCGGTCTTAAGCCGAAACGTGCTTACATGAAGCCGCAGACGCGACCGATGATGCCGATGGCGAAGAGAGCCAGGATGATGACAATCGGGCTGACCTTCTTCTTGAGGAGCTTGCAGACCAGCAGGGTCAGGCACACAGCGGCAAGGCCGGGGATGAGCTGATCGAGGTTAGCCTGAAGCGTGGTGACCTTCACCTGATCAAGGGCGTTAGCACCGATGGAGTTATACATCGTCAGTGCTTCCTTGACACCCTCAGAACCGGAGGGCAGGTTAGCCCAGTCGATAAAGGCGCCAGCAGACTGCGTGACCTTGGAGACGACCGGGGTGAAGGAGATGGACACCCAGCGCTCGACCAGGGCGCCGATGATGAACATACCCAGGATGGAAGCACCCTCGGTGACCTTGCCCATCAGACCGCCGGAGAGGTCCTTGGCGATGGAGGAGCCGACCTTGTAGCCAAACTCCTGCGTGTACCACAGGAAGGCGTAACGGATGATGTTCCACGCGAAGAAGAACAGCAGCGGACCGGCGATGCTGCCGGACAGGGCCAGGGAAGCGCCCAGAGCGCCCAGAATCGGGCGAAGGGTGAACCAGAAGGCGGGGTCGCCGACGCCGGCGAGCGGGCCCATCATACCGACCTTGACGCCCTGAATGGCGACGTCGTCGATCGGAGCACCGTTGGCGCGCTCCTCCTCGAGAGCGAGGGTGACGCCAATGACGGGGGCGGAAACATAAGGGTGGGTGTTATAGAACTCCAGGTGGCGCTTAAGAGCGGCAATCTGATCATCCTTGTTGGTGTAGAGCTTCTTGATCGCAGGGATCATTGCGAAGCACCAGCCGCCGTTCTGCATACGCTCGTAGTTCCACGAGCCCTGAAGGAACTGATGACGGAAGCAAACCTTCTTGCGGTCAGCCTTGGTGAGCTGAATCTTGTTCTCTGCCATATGTATCACTCCCCTCCTACTCGTAATCGTTCAGAATGTCGCCGAGCGGATCACCGGAGCCACCGCCCATGCCGCCACCCTGCTTGGCCAGATCCTTGAGGCCAAGGTAGATGAGGGCAAGGGAGATGCCGATGAGGCCAAGGGCGATCAGCGTGAGCTGAGGGATGGCAGCAAGGACAAAGCCGAGGATGAAGAACGGCCAGGTCTCCTTGGTGGCCATCATGTTGATGACCATGGCGTAACCGACGGAAGCGACCATGCCGCCGCCGACAGCCATGCCGCCGGACAGCCAGTCGGGCATAGCGTTAAGCGCGTTGGTAACAGCCTCGGCCGGGATGATGCACAGAAGTACTGCCGGGATGGCGATACGAAGACCCTGCATGAGGATGGCAGCGTACTGCCAGCGCTCGATGCCGGAGAAGTCGCCCTTCTCGGCGCAACCGTCCATGGCGTGAGCGATAGCGGTGGCCAGGGTACGGCAGATCATGGTCAGGAACAGGCCAGCGACCGACAGCGGGACGGCGACGGCGATGGCGGCGGTAACGGCCTTGGCCGAATCGGTGGCGCCGCCGTTGAGGGCGAGCACCATGATGATCGAAGAAGCGACCGAAGCCAGAGCGGCATCAGGCGCGACGGCGGCGCCGACATTAGCCCAGCCAAGGGCCATCATCTGGAGCGAACCGCCCAGGAGGATGCCCTCCTGAAGGTGACCGGTTACGAGACCGATAAGCGTGCATGCCACGAGCGGCTGATGGAACTGGAACTCATCCAGAATGCCTTCCATACCGGCAAGCAACGCGACAATCGCAACAAGCAGAATAGTGATTGCAGACATGTATCGGACCCTCCTTTACTATGCTTGAGCGGCCAGTTCGGCCTTAGCTTTCTTCAACATGGCGTCGAGATCCTCGGAGGAATCCGAAGGAACCTTGCGGACCTCGAACTTGACGCCCTTGGCCTTGAGGGCCTCGAGAGTCTTAACGTCATCATCGCCCATAGCGACGGCGTTGGTGACGACGACCTTGCCCTTGGAGTGAGCCATGGAACCGATGTTGACTTCTTTGATGTCGACGCCGGCCTCGATGGCCTTGAGCAGATCCTGCGGGTTCTCGAAGAGCAGCATGGCCTTGGTGTCACCAAAGCGCGTGTCCTTGACGACCTCGGCCATCTTCTTGATGGGAACGACGTTGGCATGGACTCCCGGAGGGGCAGCCTGCTCGATCATGGTCTTGCGGAGCTCGTCGTGAGCAACGCCGTCGGAAACCACGATGATGCGGTTGGGGTTGATCTGCTTGGTCCACGTGGTGGCCACCTGGCCATGAAGCAGACGGGTGTCGATACGGACGTGGGCGATCTTGATGTGCCCATCGCCGATGACCGTTCCCGGAGGGATGGCGCCTGCAGGAGCAGCGGCGGCTGCAGCCGGCTTCTTCTCCTCGGGCTCCAGAGACTCGGGCTTGACGCGCACGCCAGCCTTAGCCTCAGTCACGAGATGTTTTGCGATCGCATGTGCAGTGTTCTTTGCGTCAAAGCGCTGCGAATATGCCTCGATGAGCATAGGCAGGTTGACACCGGTGACGATAGCCCAGGAATCGTGGCCCTCGATGAGCCCGCTGATCTGGTTGAACGGCGTGCCGCCCCACAGATCAACGAGGAAGAGCACCTGCTCCTGGTCCTCGAAGGAAGCGACTGCTTCCTCGACCTTGGCGCGGAAATCGTCGGGGCCCATGCTCGGCTCGAGCGAGACCACGGCAACAGACGGCTGATCGCCAAAGACCATCGAGCCCGTCTGCTTGATTCCAGCTGCCAAGTCCCCGTGGCTAGCAAGAACAATACTTACCATCACATAACCTCCTTTTTGTCTACGTATTTCCTACACGACATGAAAGGAGTATACCTGTTTGGATTGTGGAATTATAGCTAAATTCGCAAAAGGTTGGATTATTTGTTTAAACGTCTAAGTTTGTTACAAATTGATTACATTGCTGGTTTACAGCTCATTGCCTGATAAAACGTGATTTGCCGATTGTTTCCAAAGACATATACAGGCGCACTGTTCGTTAAAACCGCTTTTAGGTGGATCCCAATGCGCCTGCGTGCCGCCATTTTGTTTAAACAGACATGACTTGACTAACCGAAGCAAATATGTTTAGAACTCTAGCCCATGCAGTCATTGGATGTTAGGCGATGTGGAGGGGGTTGGCGGCGTCGACGGCATCGGGGGCGTCGGAGAGGCCGTCAGGAGCAGCGTCTGCCGGGTCCTCGTCGGGGGTCTCGATCTGTTTGATCATTACCTCTTGACCCTGCAGCAAATAGGTCTCGCCGCTACCGCACTGGGGACAGGTCTTGCCGTGCTCGACCGTCGCGTAGTCGCAGCCGCACGCCTCGCAATGTGTCACGGCCTCGACGGGCTCCACGATAAGCTCCGCGCCCTGCGCGATAGGCTTTTTATCTGCTACCCAGCGCCAAGCGTCGAGCAGCAAGTCGGGAACGACGCCCGAGACCTCGCCCAGTAGCAACGTCACGCTCGAAACGCGACGCACGCCATGAGCGCGCGCCACATTCTCGACATCGCGAATGATGTGGTAAACGATTCCCAATTCATGCAAGGTAGAAACCTTTCAACAACGGTTGATGCGATGTCAGCCAAACGTCAGCGAGCGGCGATCCAGGTGCCCCAGGTTGCCCCGAAACAAGGCGTCCGCTGGGCTTTTGCCCGCGGCGCCGAAGTTGAGGGGCAAGATGGGGTGCTTGGGCGCCGCGCAGCGTCGGCAGTGCCGCCGTTCGTTAGAACGGCGGAACCTCATTACTTGCGGCCAAATTTAATCTTGATGGCGCGCTTGAGCGCGTACTTGCCCAGGCTCGGAAGCTTTTGCTCGTATTTGACCATCGTGGAGCACTCGGGGCGGTCGCGATCCAGATGGATAGCGTCAAACGCGCACTTGGTGGTGCACAGGCCGCAGCCGATACACTTGTTGGGGTCGACGATCGAGGCGCCGCAGCCCAGGCAGCGGGCGGTCTCGGCGCGCACCTGCTCCTCGGTAAAGGTCTCGACGTACTCGCTAAACGGCGCAGCCTTCTCGCGTTCGCGGTCCACATGCGCAACCTCGCGGCTCGCGTTGTCGTAGCTCTCGAGCACAACGTCGTTGCGGTCGAGCGCGGTGTAGCGGCGCTGGTTGCGGCCGATGGTGAGCGTGGAGCCCGGCTGCACAAAGCGATGGATGGACACGGCGGCCTCGTGACCGGCGGCGATGGCATCGATGGCAAAGCTCGGACCGGTATAGACGTCGCCGCCCACAAAGATGTCGGGTTCGGCGGTCTGGTAGGTCTGGGGATCGGCAAGGGCGCCCTGACCACGGCCAAGCTCCACCTTGGAGCCAGCCAGCAGGTCGCCCCACACAATGGACTGACCGATCGACATGACGACACGGTCGGCGTCGACACGACGCAGGTCGTTCTCGTCGTACTCGGGCGCAAAACGGCCCTCGTCGTCAAAGACACGCGTGCAGCGCTTGAAGGTGATACCGCACACACGACCGGCCTCGTCCAGGTGAACCTCCTTGGGGCCCCAGCCGCAGCTGATGTGGGCGCCGTCCTCAACGGCCTCGCGACGCTCCTCCTCGCTGGCAGGCATCTGGGCCTCGCTCTCCAGGCAGAACATCTCAACGTGCTCGGAACCCAAACGGCAGGCGTTGCGCGCGACATCGATAGCCACGTTGCCGCCGCCCACCACGATGGTGCGGCCGGGCAGCGCGTCGATCTTGCCGCTGTTGACCTCGCGCAAAAAGTCGACGGCCACGGTCACGTCCTCGGCATCCTCGCCCGGAATGCCGGCAAGGCGGCCGCCCTGGCAGCCAATGGCCACGTAGAAGGCCTTAAAGCCCTGCGCGCGCAGCTCGTCGAGCGTCACGTCGCGACCGACTTCCACGCCATAGCGGAACTCGGCACCCATCAGGCGAATGACCTCGACCTCGGCCTCGATAACATCCTTCTGCAGCTTAAAGCTAGGAATACCGTAGGTGAGCATGCCGCCCGGGCGCTCGTTTTTCTCAAACACGACGGGCTTGTAGCCCTTCTCGGCCAGATAGAAGGCGCAGGACAGGCCGGCCGGACCGGCACCGATGATGGCGATCTTCTGGTCGAAGCCGCCAGCGCGCGTCGGCGTCACCACGGGCGGGACATAACGGGTCGCGGCGTCCAGATCGCGCTGGGCGATGAACTTCTTGACCTCGTCGATGGCCACGGCCTCGTCCACACGGCCGCGGGTGCAGGCGTCCTCACAGCGGCGGTTGCACACACGGCCGCAGATAGCGGGGAGCGGGTTCTCGCGCTTAATGAGTGCTAGGGCCTCGTCATAGCGACCCTGAGCCGCGAGCTTCAAATAGCCCTGAACGGCGACATGCGCGGGGCAGGCCGTCTTGCAGGGAGCGGTGCCGGACTCATGCGTCTCGATGCGGTTGTCGTTGCGGTAGTTGGGCGACCACTTGGTGTGGTCCCACTTGGTGGCATCGGGCAGCTCCTGGCGCGGATACTCGGGGACCCGTCCGCCCGCCTTTTTGCTGCAGAGCTTCTGGCCCAGCTTGGCGGCGCCGGCCGGACACACCTCAACGCAGCGACCGCAGGCAACGCACTTGTCCTTCTCGACCTTGGCGACATAGGCCGAGCGCGACAGGTTGGGCGTGTTGAATAGCTGCGAGGTACGCAGGGCGTAGCACACGTTGACGTTACAGTTGCAGATGGCGAAGATCTTGTTCTCGCCGTCGATGTTGGTGATCTGGTGCACAAAGCCGTTGTCCTCGGCCTGGCGCAGGATGTCGTAAACCTCGTCGCGGGTCACGTAATGGCCACGATCGGTCTCGACCACGTAGTCGGCCATATCGCCCACGGCGATGCACCAATCGGCCGGGTCGTCGGCGCAGCCCTCACCCATCACGCGACGGCTCGCGCGACAGCTGCAGGTGCTGGCGGCATACTTACCCTCGTATTTGTCGAGCCAGTGCTCAATATGCTCAATCGGCACCGAGGTGCTTGCGGCATCGATGGCCTTCTCGACCGGAATGACGTGCATGCCGATACCGGCACCTCCGGGCGGCACCATCGGCGTGGCCTTGGACAGCGGGCCCTTGGATGCCTGTTCAAAGAACTTGGCGTAGACCGGGTGCTCCTCGAGCTGGCTCACGCGCATGTTGAGAAACTCGGCGGAACCCGGCACCAGCATGGGCAACACCCATTGCTTGGCGCGCTCGGGATTTTCCCAGTTGTACTCGAGCAGGCCCGTGTAGCTCATATCGTCGAGCATCTTCTCGATCTGGGCCTCGGGCATGCCGGTGAGCTTGACCATCTCGGGCAGCGTGTAGGGACGGCGCATCTTCATCTTGCAGAGTACCTCGGCCTGCTCGTCAGTCGCGGCCTCGGCAAACGACCAGTACTCGTAGCCCAGCAGCTCGTCGCGATGCAGCAGGCGGTTAGTGCAGTGCTCGCACAGTTTGACGATGGCCTCGCGCGGATGCTCCGGCAGCGGCGGCACAAACTCCGCACCGATATCGGGCTCGGTGTAGCTAATCCCCGGTCCGTTGAGAATCATAGTCGTCCCTTCTCTTGCCGCAACCTGGCAGGCACGCAGCGCCCCTCTTTTTACGGGCTCGACATGCCCCCACGCCGTTCACCCGTTATTGTTGACATTGTGTCAAAAACAGTATTGACGAACCGTCAACAATATTCAAGACTGTTAGGCGAACGATCAGGCAAAAGAGGATGAAAGGCGGCAAACGCATGGGCAACAACACAGCAGATACCTCTGTAGTCGATGCCGTCCCCGCATCCGATAGCGCGGCAAAGCGCTTGACGGGCGACGAACGCCGTCGCGAGATCCTCGCCGCCGTGCGCACCGTAAGCTCCGAGCTGGGCGTGTCGCATCTATCGGTATCGGCCGTGACCAAACGAGCCGGCTGCACGCGCTCGCTCTTCTACCACTACTTCGCCGACATGGACGCCGCTGTCACCGCCGTCATGGACGAGGCGATCGACGGTTTCATCTCCGAGCTCGAGCAGTGGAATGCCAACCGCACCGTCGGCGATATCGAGGGCGCGCTCGACACCGTCGCCCCGCTCTTTAAGCGTCTGGTCGCCAGCGGTCACGAGCTGCCGAGTACACTCACCTCAAGCAGCGGCGCGCTCTACGGCGGCTTTCTGCACAACGTGGTTCAGCGCGTGGCTCAGTACATCTGCGACACCACCGTGGTTGATTTTGTCGCCCATCACGAGCTGCGCATCGACCATGTCTACGAAACGTTCTATACCCTCATCATGGGTCTTTTGATGTATATCCGCACGCACCCCGATGTGCCCGACGAGACGGTCAAGGAAATCATCGCCTCGACACTCCACATCGAGGGCTATACCGCCAAGTATCCGGAGCGCAAGCCCCAGAACTGACGACATTTGGCCAAACTGCCCGCGATCGGAAGAGGGGCCGCGGGCGTGTGAAAGGAGAGCAGCATGCTGTTCGATGTTTGGGGTAGCGATACCCTTATCCACTGGGCCGGCTGGGCCATGGTCTTTATTGGCCTGATCGTGCTCAACGAGGTCGGCCGCCGCACCAAGCTGGGCGCGGCCATCATCTTTGGCGTGGCTCCGCTGGCCATGACCATCTACTGCGTCGCCATCGCCATCGGCGTCTCGCAGGGCGCCGAGTGGGCGCTCATCAACCCCACCCATGTGTACCAGAACAGCTGGTTCCACTACGCCAAGGTATACGCGGCGCTGGCCGGCTGCTGGGGCTTCATTGCCATTAAGTATCAGTGGGGCAAGATCGGCAAGGCGCATTGGTTCCGCGCATGGCCGTTTGTGATCGTCGCCATCAACATCATGATCGCCGTCGTGTCCGACTTCGAGAGCGCCTATCACTTCTTTGTCCTGGGCGAGTCCACCTGGGTCACCTCCGAAGGTGCTACGCAGCTGGCCGGCTGGAACAACGTGTTCAACGGCATCGCCGGTATCATCAACATCTTCTGCATGACCGGTTGGTGGAGCGTCTACGCCTCCGAGGATCAGACCGATATGCTGTGGCCCGACATGACCTGGGTCTACATCATCGCCTACGATATCTGGAACTTCTGCTACACCTACAACTGCCTGCCCACCCACTCCTGGTTCTGCGGCTTTGCGCTGCTGCTGGCGCCCACCGTCGCCGCCTTTATCTGGAACAAGGGCGGCTGGATTCAGAACCGCGCCTTTACGCTGGCCATTTGGTGCATGTTTGCCCAGGTGTTCCCGTACTTCCAGGAGGAGTCCATCTTTGTGACGCACTCCACGCTCGATCCCGGCGCCGCCACCGCGGTCTCGGTCGCCGCGCTGGTCGCCAACATCGCCGCGATCATCTACGTCGCCTACCGTGCCAAGAAGCTCGGCCGCAATCCCTACAAGCAGGATGTCTTTGAGGGCACCAGCGATTGGGAGAAGGCCACTGCCCGCCGCGCCAAGGTTGATTACGCGCACGCCGAGTAACGTGCCTGGCGCAGACATCGCTTGAGCGCGAAGCAGCATAGCCGGCTCCGCGCAACTCAACGCATTGCAGAGCCCCCGGAATGTGATTCGTTCGCGTTCCGGGGGCCTTTTGCTGCCGCGAGGATGCGGCCGAACGATGCGCTCGGGTTAAATCAAATCTTATATTTCATACGCGCTTTATATGGCTCCATTTTTGGGTACAGTGTTGAGCCGATATTGAGCTTGGGGGATATATGAAAGATGAGACGATGGGCCAAGAGGATGCGGCCCAAGATGCAGAAGCGTGTGCCGAGGCCCTGGAGAGCCTAGACCAGATCGCACTGGCCGAGATTGCGTTTGACGATTCGAGCGTTGATGTGCGGGATGAGCCGGAAATCGAGGCGCAGCCCGATGATCAGGATGCAAAAGACGATGGCGCCGCGCCCACCGAGGACGAGGCGGGGCACGAGGAATCCGAATGCGAGGCCGACGACCAGCCCGAATCCGACACGAGCGAGGAAACCATCTTGCTCGACAGCTTGCCGGCCGAAGATTCACTGACCCGCGAGCTTCCCGGCCTGGGTTCTGCGCCGGCTGTCGACGAGACCATCGCCATGGGCGATATTCCCCTGCCGTCCGTTCCCTCGGCACGCGAGGCCGAGGTTCGTCATCGCAAGATGTCGCCCAAGCGCCGCAATCTGATGGTCGCTGGCGTTGTGGCCGTCGCGCTCGTCGCCGGCGGCGCAGGCTATGCTGCCTGGAACGGATATCAGCAAGAGCAGGCTGCCATCGCCGCCGCCAATGCCCACACGATGATGTCGGTGCAAATTGGCGTGCATGCCGCGGGCCTCGACTGCTCAACTGGCTCCAAGATTCCCGTGCAGGTGAGTGGCCAGGACTCCGACGGCTCTTCTGTGAGCGAAACGCTCTACGTTGACGAGCACGGTCGCGGCATCAAGCTGCTGCCCGGCGATTACACGTTCTCCATCGCCGCCTCCCCCATCGCGGCGGACGGCACCATCTACACCGTCCCGACCACCAAGGCCCAAGTTACGGTCAAGAGCGATGGGCAGGATTTGAGTTCCCAGGCCACCTTTAAGCTCAAGGTGCCTTCGGCCGACACGGTGACTGACGACCAGATCGATGCCGCCGCCAAGTATGCCGAAGAAGGCGGCGCGAGCTCTGCCGCCGCGGCAAAGATACTCCAGCAGGCGGCAATTACGCGCCGCGATGCCGCCGCCAACGCCGTAAGCGCAAGCGAGGCACAGTCCGCCCGCGACGCCGATGCTCGACATAAGGCAACGGACCTGTATCAGCTCGATATTCCCGTTGAGTGGTACGGCAAAGTCGCGACTTGGCAAAACGGCAGCACGCTGTGCATCTATCTTGCCGGCGACACGAACACGCCGCTTGTGACGCTTGTCACGGTGCGCGACGGCGAGAGCTTTACGCCCGATGAGGGCGACGCAGTTTTGGGTGCGGCAAACCTCGGCAACGGCTACACCGTCTACGCCAGCGGCCCCGTTTATCCGTATGTGGTGCCCCAGACCATCAACGGACGCACGCAAGACCCCGTGTCGACCTACCCCATGGACACTGCAGTTGAGCTTGTCGAGCTAACGACCGGCAACCGCTATACCTATAGCCAGATCAAGAACGTGCTGGTCGGCAAAGACGGCAACGCAGACTCCGCGACCAAACTCGAGACCGACTACCTCGCCCAGATTCTGATGCCGAGCATCAAGGCCCAGGACTAGCCGGGCGCATCACGGTGCTCCCCAACCGTAATGAAGGGGCCAGGAGGTCCTGGCCCCACAGATCCGTAGATGATTAGGCAAGGAGCCACTTCCATGCGGGCACAACGTGTACCGCACCGTGCTCGCATGGAATATCGGCCTGCTCATCCATGGTAACGATTGCCGACTCGCCAAGATCGAACTGGGCCATCGAGGCATCAAGCGCGGCAATTTCGCGCTCGCGCGTTTTCTCACTTGCCATATCCACACTCACCTGAATCAGGCTATAAGCCCGCATGAGAAGTGCGTCCCCAGCCACAAAGTCCACCTCATGGCTTTTGCTCTTCTCTTTGATCAGCAGGCGGCAGACCGATCCGACCCTCACCGCGGGAGTCCTTCTTCTTAGCGCGTTGAACACTGCGGTCTCGAGCCTCTGACCCTGGTCCAATGCCGATGCGGGAGAGAATGCTCCAAACATCGCAGGATCGACAGCGTAGACCTTAGAAGCAGACCGCATGTTATTTGCCAGTGAACGCGTGAACTCCGGCACGGAGAACAGCAGGTAGGCATCCTCATAATACTCAAGTAAGTCGCTGAGCGAATTACGACTGACGGGTATCTGCCTGCTCTTGAACTCGTTGTACACTTTGTTCACCGACAGCTCTCGTCCCGAAGATGCCATACACCGCGTCAAGAACAGCGATGCCAGGCGAGGGTTCTTGACGTCGTAACGCTCAATGACGTCCATAGCGACCGTTCGCGAAGCATATTCCTGTAGCAGCTGAATCGCGTCTGCGGGCGTCTGCTCAAGCGTCGCGATGAATCCCCCTCGTTCAAGATATCCGATCAGATGATGTCGAAGCAGCGCCGCATCGCTTGGGGAAAAGGTCGCATCTGGCTCGAAAACGCTCCCCGTCTTATACCGAACGTATTCCGAAAAACTCAACGGAAAAAGCTCCCGTATAAGAGAACGACCCCTGAACTCGCTCTTAAGCTCTGAGGACAGCATCTTAGAAGAAGATCCCGTCACATAGACGGTCGCTTTCTCCGTATCGGCTACACGCCGCAGAAACGCACCCCATTCGGGAATTTCCTGGATCTCGTCAAAGAAAATGTAAGCGCCCTCGGTTCGAGCAACAGGATACAGCGCATAGAACGTGTCGAGCACGTCCGCCAGCAGCGATGACTCATACGGGCGCAAGCGCTCGTCCTCAAAATTAAAGTAAAGCATCCGGTCAAGCTCGACGCCCCGGCCCTGAAGCCGCTGCATCTCCTGATACAGGCGATACGTCTTTCCACAACGGCGGGCTCCCACAACCACATTTACGATGTTGTCGCGCTTTGGCTCCTGTGGGTTTCCCAGATCAAGGTCTCGCTCAAAGACCTGCGGAACCCCCTGCTGTTCAAAGTCCTTTATTTTCTGGGCGATCAAGTCGTTGAATGCCATGATTCTCCAATCTTGCTCTCTAGCTAATCAAAATTATACTGATTCTTGATTAATTAGAGAGCAAGATTGTGTGTGGCTTGATTAACACTTAAGCAAGTTTTTTCACTATTACTGCTCGAAGGATGCCGAGTGGCTGAAAGGACAACCAAGCTCGAATGCGACTCCCTGGACAGTCGATCTGGGACGTGTCTCTATAGTTTTGTCAACCGCGTGCTTCGCGCCATTTCGGCATGA
>UQLB01000015.1 GCA_900541725.1 uncultured Collinsella sp.
GTGCTCTGGTGGCCGCGCAACTGCGCCAACCGCCTGCTCGCCGAACGCATGGCGGCGCACGGATGGGTCGACGGCGACGGCGTTCAAGGCTTCACACCCTCCGACGACGGCGCCGCCGCCATCAGGGTGATCGACGCCGGACGGCCCGCGCCCGACTGGAACCGCCCGTTGGGCGCGTTGTTCTAGCCTCTGGGACGCATGCACCCGGTGTGAACGAAAAGGCGGCCGAGAGCCTTGGGACCATACCCGCTCCGGCCGCCTTGGCAAGCGGGCCGCGCCCATCCAATGCGGGCGGGTGCCAACGTGGAGTATTGGCGTCCACGCCCGCGGAAAACGCCGACCACTTCGAAGACATCAAGGAAAGGAGGTTGTCGACATGCTGAACGACGACCAGTTGTTCGAGGATTACGGCATCGAGGTCTGACGCCGAAGGCCACGGAGCCGCCCGGCTCCGGCCACAATGCGCCTGCGGTGCGATGGTGCGCATACCGCCTTCCCAAGGCGGTGACGCGGGTTCGATTCCCGTCGCCCGCTCCAAAAGATAGCTTAACGGCTCTGATTCCTTTTGGGACCAGAGCCGTTTTCATATGCATGCCGGAAACCCGCATCCCCTCCTAAGTTGCGGTGAAATAGTTCCTGTTTTTGGGCTTTTCTCGGCTATTCAGGAACTATTCCACCGCAACTTATTTGAGGCTGGGTGGATAAGGCCGCTCGGATATGCGTGGGTCAAGAGTCGGCATATGGCTTTGTTGTTGGAATGCCGAAGCCGCGTATCATGGTGCCGAACGCTTCGACATTGTAGGTGTCAGAAAGTTTGAAATGGATGATGTTGTGGCCCATAGCGCGTAAGTTTGCATCGCGTATAAGGGCGGCTCGATAAGTTTTTGCCGCGGCGTGTTCGGAATCGTCTTGGTGATTGTCTTCAAATTTACCCAGGCCATGGAGTTCAGCCAGCTTCCAAGATCCGTCCGGCATCTGCCAACCGTAATCTGCAAGGTAGTATCCTGCATTTCCCGGCCGAGTGATTTCAACCTGAAGTTCGGGAGTGGCTACTCCAGCGAGGATCATCGCTGCCCTTGCCTCAGATTCACCGCCGTTGTCTGACCTGCCGTCCATGTGCTCAAAAACGTCAAACGCACGTGCGATGCCGTGCAGCCCACGGCAATTGGCCTGTGCATACGCGCGCAACTCTTCGCGCTCGACATCATACTCACGAGCCAGGCCATCGACATAGCCCAGCGCATATCGAAAAGCGCTCGTTCGGGCGATATCGACCACCGTGCGGTACGGATCTGTCAACGTAAACGGACCGAGCTGCCACACTTCGCCCGCCCGCCAGCGACGATACTCAACGAATTCGTACGTATCGCGCCTGGTGGCTCGCGGCAACAGAACTTGTACCTTATTGAGAAGTGTGTGTGCCGAACCGATACCATAGAGCAGAGCCGCGGTCGCCCCACAAAATACCGCTTCGGGTTCAACGACCGCAATGGCGGATGCCAGCTGAAAAATGCGGTCTTCTATACCAAGGTCATTCCAGTATGCAGGGTCGGCATAGACGTGGTTATAGAGTCGAACGATCATTTGCTTTTGCATGAGCGAGTAGGCACAACGTTCGTCCCATTTTTCGGTGGCAATAAACAAGCGTCCGTCATGATGGGCCTCGAATACCGAGAAGAAAAGCCTTGTCTGAGATTTGGAACAGTGATCGGCCTTACCCATTAGCGACCCCATGTCTCGAGGATGAGCGAACGATACCACGCTATCGCATATTGATTTCGCTGAACCTTGCCATGAGCTGACCAAAAGCTTGACGCCGCAGCTCAGAAGGTTAGACCCGACCAAAAGATATCGGTAAACGGTTGTCAGGGGCCTTTCAGCGGTGTTGAAATCTGCCCTTACAAAAAGTTGCGGTGAAATAGTTCCTAAATGGCCGTCAGAAGGCAAAAAATAGGAACTATTTCACCGCAACTTAGGAGGGGATGGGGTTGAGGGGCGGGGCGGTGCCGCTGTTTGTCGATTAGCTGCGGGGGCGGTGGCGGAGTTTGTCGATGGTTCTGTCGGTGGCGTGATTGCGGGCGTCGGCGACTTTTTGGCGCTGATTGCGGTAGTCGATCATGCCTTGGATAACCGGCTTGCCAAAGCTCACGACATCATCGTTGTAGATGGCGGTTCGGGCTGCGAGGAGGCAGTCGCTAAAGTCCATATGCGTTTTGCCAAAGAGTTTGACGGCAAGGGCGACAACGGTGGGCTCGTCGACCATGACGTCATCGAGCAGCCTTTTCATGGCCGCAGCAATTTCAACGCGGGGAACCTTATAGACGTCGCGCAGCGTGACCACGACGCGCGTGATGATTTCGGGGTAGACACGTGCGGTGCGCGTGGCGATGACCTTGGCGGCGCGCGGTGACAGGACCTCGTCGTCGTCAAGCAGGTAGCGCAGGATGACGGTCTCGTCGATGATGGTGCTACTCATGGATGTCAACTTCCTCGGGGTCCAAGATTAAGCCGTCACTCTCTGCCGCGAGGTATTCAATCCAGGCGTTGCGCTCTTCGGAACGACGATTGGGGTTTCCATATTTTTTGAGTAGGCCATATGCCGCGGCGCCATCCTTCGATCGCACGGCAACTGGCTGAAAGGGGAGCTTGCGCATCAAAATGCTCTGCGAGACAAAGAGGCGCACGGCCTCGGCAAGCGACGTCCCCATGGCATCATAGAGGCGCTCGGCGTGCTGTTTATCCTCTTCGCGAATGCGAACTTGTAGGATGGCTCGTTTTTGAGTCGATGCCATCGTTGGCCTCCCCCATATGATGACAAAACACGGAGAAACAATCTTCGAAACAGCGAGCCGTCTAGGCAGACGATCGGATGTTTAGCAATCTCGCGCTTGGTTTTGGTGTCTGAACCTTACCTGCGCCAACTGCATGGGCAACACTTTATTTCGCTCAAGTTAATCCGTGCAAAATTATCACAATCGTAATACAAAAAAATAATAGGAGTGCGACAAAACCCTATCTGTTACATGTGTAATACACATAGCTTTATGCGCAACAAAGAATAATCCTGAGCTGCTCAAACCTCTGCATTACACCCGTATTGCAAGGCTTACACATAAGTATGCCCCCAGCAACTGCGTATATTCAACCTGTATACCGTTGGAGGAATTCTATCGATTGCCCGTTTCGCCGCGAGCAAGCGATACGTCGATGCCAGATCACGGGCGATCTGGGACAACGTCGGCAGGATCCCTTCGGCTAGGGATTCAGGAGGGAGTGAACAATATGGGCAATAAACGAGTCGTCGCCGATTCTTCACGGTGCATCGGGTGCCAAACCTGTATGGCGGCCTGCATCGAGGCGCATGACATCCCCGGCAACATCGCGGCGCCGCGCTTGCGTGTGACGCGTACGTACGAGATCTCCGCACCGGTGGCCTGCCATCACTGCGAGGATGCTCCGTGCGCCAAGGCTTGCCCCACGGGCGCCTTGTTCTTTGATCCAAAGAACCATCGCATCGGCGTCAACGAAGACAACTGCATCGGTTGCAAGAGCTGCGTCATGGCATGCCCCTTTGGTGCCGTGAGCGTAGCGACCACGCAGGTCCCCGTCTTGATGGGCGATATTTGCGTGGGTTCGCAGACCAAGAGCTTTGTGCTTAAGTGCGACCTGTGCGTCGACCGTCCCGGCGGTCCGGCGTGTGCCGAGGCATGCCCGACCAAGGGCCTCACCTTGGTGGACGACGAACGTCTGGCGGAACTCACCGCCGAGCGTGCCCGCGCCACGATCGAAAACGAGGCGTAAGCGTTAAGGCGACAAACCCAACGATTGCCAAATACGTACCGAATAATCGGTAGCAGAGAAAGGAAGGAGGGTGTCATGGAGAAACATAAAGTGATCTGCCCGTATTGCGGCGCCGGTTGCCAGTTTAACCTCCTGGTCCAAAACGGCCAGGTCGTGGGTACCGAACCGCTCAACGGCATCACCAATCAGGGCGAGCTGTGCCTTAAAGGCATGAGCGGCTACGACTTCATCAACGACACCAAGATCTTGACTCCTCGCGTGCTGCGCCCGATGATCCGCCGCACCAAGGGCGCGGATCTTGAGCGCGTAAGCTGGGACGAGGCACTGGATTTCACCGCATCTAAGATGCAGGCCATAATTGACGAATATGGTCCTAACGCTGTCATGACCACCGGCTCTTCGCGAGGCGGCGGCAATGAGGCGAACTACGTCATGCAGAAGTTTACGCGTGCGTGCATCGGCACCCACAGCGTAGACAACTGCGCTCGTACTTGACACGGCCCTACTGTCCTCGGTCTGATGGACACGGTTGGTTCAGGTTGCATGTCATGCTCCATCCCCGGTATGGAGGATGCGGGCTGCATTTTCCTCTTCGGCTATAACCCTGCCGATTCGCACCCCATCGTCGCAAGGCGTATCGTGCGAGCCAAAGAAAAGGGTTGCAAGATCATTGTCGCCGACCCGCGCCATATCGAAACCGCGCGTATCGCCGATATCTACCTTCCGATCAAGAACGGTTGCAATGTCGCGTTCCTCAACGCCTTTGCCAACTGCTTGGTCAACGATGGCCTCTACGACAAGGAATTCGTCGCCGAGCACACGAACGGCTTTGACGAGTGGTGGGAGACCATCAAGAACTACACTCCCGAATCCGTACAGGACATCACGGGTGTCGAACCCGCGCTGATCCACCAAGCTGCCGAGATGTACGCCACGGCGAAGCCTTCTGCCATCATTGGCTGGGGCATGGGCGTATGCCAGCAGAAGCAGAACCTGAAGACGGTGCACACCATCGCCTCCATCGCCTGCGTTGCCGGCCAGATCGGCAAACCCAACTCCGGCCTCGCGCCCGTGCGTGGCCAGAACAACGTCCAGGGCTCCTGCGATATGGGCATGCTGCCCAACCTGTACCCTGGCTATCAAAAGGTCACCGACCCGGCCGCGCGCGCCAAGTTCGCCAAGGCCTGGGGCGTGCCCGAGGAGAAGCTGCCTCTCGAGGAGGGCTACAAGCTCACCGACCTGGGCCACCTGGTCGACGAGGGCAAGGTGCACTGCTTCTACAACTACGGCGAGGACCCGGTGCAGACCGAGCCCGATTCGGCCGGTATGCGCAAGACGCTCTCCGAGCTGGATCTGTTCATTTGCCAGGACATCTTTATGACGCAGACGACCATGCTCGCCGACGTTATCCTGCCCGCTACCTCTTGGGGCGAGCACGAGGGTGTCTTTACCGCATCCGACCGTAGCTTCCAGCACTTTGATGCGGCTGTTCCGCCCAAGGGCGAGTGCCGTCACGACTGGGAGATCTTCGCGGACCTGTCCACGCGCATGGGCTACCCCATGCACTACGACAACACCGAGCAGATCTGGAACGAGTGCATTAGCCTGTGCCCCAACTTTGTGGGCGCGACCTACGAGAAGATGGCTCCCGAGGGCGGCTTTGCACAGTGGCCTGTCAAGAGCACCGATGTGAACGACCATGGCACCCCCGACATGTTCGCGGGCGGCAAGTTCACGACCAAGGACGGCCGTGCCAACCTGATGGCGCACGATTGGGAGGCGCCCTCCGAGCTTCCCGACGATGAGTACCCGCTCATCCTTTGCACCGTCCGCGAGGTCGGCCACTACAGCTGCCGTTCGATGACCGGCAACTGCAAGACGCTGGCACTGCTTGCCGACGAGCCCGGCTTTGTCCGCATGAATCCCGCGGACGCCGAGGCGCGCGGCATCAAGAATGGCGACATCGTCTCGATTCACAGCCGTCGCGGCCAGGTTTACAGCCGCGCCGACGTGAGCGACCGTATCAACAAGGGCACGGTCTATATGACCTACCAGTGGTGGATCGGCAAGTGCAACGAGCTGACCATGCACAAGGTCGACCCGGTCTCGCACACGCCCGAGGACAAGTTCTCTGCCTGCCAGGTCGACGCCATCGCCGACCAGGTGTGGGCCGAGGGCGAGGTGGAGCGTCAGTACACCGAGCTTAAGCAGGCTCTGGTGGACGCTGCCGCTCCCCAGGATGTTGAGCCCGGCGCCGCCAAGTTCGACGACGAGACGCACGTGAACCAAATCGTGTAGTCCCGTTCTCGTTGGCTTTTTGGGCCGGGCGTCCAAGCGCATCGGATGCCCGGCCCGTTATTTTGAAAGGAAGTGGGGATGAACCGCTTCATCGATATCAACCCGGAGAGGTGCATCGGCTGCGGAACATGCCAGTCCGCCTGTGCAGATGCCCACCGGATGCAGGGTCTTCAGGACACGCCGCGTCTGGCGCTCGTGAAGACCGGCGGCATCTCGGCCGCCCTGGCCTGCCACCATTGCGAGGGTGCCCCTTGCGCCGAGGTCTGCCCGGTGAACGCCATCGAGCACGATGGCGACCGCATCCACGTTAAGGAGCAGGAGTGCATCGGGTGCAGGCTGTGCGCCATCGCGTGCCCCTTCGGCGCCATCCATCCGGACGGCACGTCTATTGCCGGTGTCGCAGGCATGTGCGACCCGACGCCTTCGTACCCTAAGTCCCTGAGCAGTCTGCTTACGTGGGCGCCCGGCCAGTACACCTGTGCCGTCAAGTGCGACCTGTGCGCCTTCGACCCCGAGGGTCCGCACTGCGTGGCGGCTTGCCCCACCAAGGCGCTCACCGTCATGGGCGGCGCGGCGGATCGCGAACTCGACGAGGCCAAGCGCCTGCGTTCGATTCAGAACGGCCCTGCCGTCGACGTGTCGGCTGTGGCCCAGGGTCTGTCCGAGAAAGCAGAAGGGAACGTAAACAATGGATAGCATGACGCTGTTTATCGCATCGCTTGCCGTCTCGTGCATCGGTGCGCTCGCCTCGGTTCTGCTGATTCGCGCCGATAACGCCGCCAAGACCGCCGGCTGCCTGATCGGCGCCGTCGCGGCCGCGCTGTCGTTCATCGCGGGCCTCGAGGCCGTGCTTGGCGACGTTACGTCCCTCAACACGGTCTTCTTCTTTCCGTTCGCCCGTCTCGAGCTCTTGCTCAACGGCCTTGCGGGCCTGATCGTGGTCCTCATCTCGATCCTCGCCTTTGCGGGCTTCATCTACGGTCTGTCCTACTTCGACGAGTACCCGGGCAAGGTCGGGCGCGCCGGCTTCTTCATGAACACCTTCGTCGCCTCCATGATGCTCGTCATCACGGCCGACAACGTGTTCTGGTTCTTGGTCGCCTTTGAGCTCATGTCGCTTACGAGCTACTTCCTTGTCGTCATCGAGGAGAACAAGAACTCCATTAGGGGCGGTTGGCTCTACTTCGTCATCGCGCACGTGGGCTTCGTCCTCATCATGGCGAGCTTCCTGCTCATGACCAACGGCGTGGGCGGTTCCTTCAGCTTCAGTGGTTTCCGTACGCATGACTTTGGACCCGCCGTCTCCTCCGTGTGCTTCGTCCTCGCGTTCTTCGGATTCGGTGCAAAGGCCGGTATCATCCCGCTGCACTCCTGGCTGCCCCAGGCGCACCCCGAGGCGCCGTCCAACGTGTCCGCCCTCATGTCCGGCGGCATGATTAAGATCGGCATCCTGGGAATCCTCAAGGTCGGTCTCGACCTGCTCGCGGGTTCGGGCGTCCAGCTCTGGTGGGGCCTCATGGTCCTGGTGTTCGGATCCATCTCGTCGGTCCTGGGCGTCGTCTACGCTCTCCACGAGCACGACATCAAGCGCCTGCTGGCCTACCACTCCGTCGAAAACATTGGCATCATCTTGCTCGGTGTCGGCGCGTCCATGACGGCGCACGCCCTGGGCAACGACGTCATCGCGACGATCGCGCTCATGGCCGCCCTCTACCACACGCTCAACCACGCCATGTTCAAGGGCGAACTGTTCCTCGGCGCGGGCTCCCTGCTCTATGCCACGGGTACGCGCAACATGGAGAAGATGGGCGGTCTGTTCCGCCGCATGCCGGTCACGGCCGTCTGCTTCCTCATCGGTGCCCTTGCCATCTCGGCCATCCCGCCGCTCAACGGCTTCGTTTCCGAGTGGTTTACCTACCAGTCCCTGTTCAACATCTCGACGCTCTCCGACCCGGTCGTCATGGTGTTCGCCGTCGCCTCCGCGGCCGCCCTCGCCATCACCGGTGCCCTGGCCGTCACGTGCTTCGTGAAGGCCTACGGCGTCTCGTTCGCGAGCAGCCCTCGTTCCCAGGAGGCTGCGAACGCCAAGGAGTCCCCGGCTCCGATGTTGTTCTCGCAGATGCTCCTCGCGGCCATCTGCGTGGTGCTGGGAATCGGCTCTCCCGTCATCGCCCCGGTTCTGGGCGACGTCGCCCAGAGCGTGCTTTCCGGCTCCGCCGTCACAGCCACCTCGGGCGTCTCTCTCGTGAATGAGATTTCCGGTGCCGCTACTTCCACCCCCGCGATCGCCATCGCGCTCGTGGTCCTCACCGGCCTCGCGTTCGCGTTGAGGTCCTGCCTCGGCACCAAGGCCCCCGCTAAGAAGACCGACCCTTGGGCGTGTGGCTATGAACCCAACGAGCACATGCCCGTCGTCGCCACGAGCTTCGCGTCCGACGTCGAGCTCTTCATGGGCCCGCTCTATACCCTGCGCGAGGTATGCACCAAGATCTGCTGGTCCATCGCGCACGTGTTCCAGAAGCTCACCGGTGTCGCCCAGGGCGTCGAGCCCCTGCCCGATCGCTTCCTGGTCGATGCACCGAGCGAGGGTGCCGACAAGCTGGCCGGCCTCGCCTCCAAGATCGAGGGCGGCAACTACTCCGTATACATCTGCTACATCGTCGCGGCGCTCGTGGTCTTCTTCGTGCTCGCCGTGGTCATGGTCTAGAGAGGGGAGAGGATATTATGAACATCGTTCTTGCGATAGCGCAGGGCCTCGTGGTCATGCTGGTCGCGCCCTTCTTCTCCGGCCTCGCCCGTGTGATTCGCGCGAAGATGCACAATCGCCGCGGTCCGTCCATCCTTCAGGATTACCGGGACCTCGCGAAGCTCATGGCGCGTCCCGAGTCCGTGAGTTCCGACTCGAGTTTCGTGCTGCGCATCATGCCGCCGCTGTTCCTCGCGGTGTCGTTCATGCTCGCCATGGGCCTGCCCATGTTCACGCTCGAGAGCCCCATGCCCGTCTTCGGTGACGCCATCACCATCATGTACGCGCTCGCGCTGTCCCGCTTCTTCTTCGCGCTGTCCGGCGTGGATTCCTCCAACGCCTACGCGGGCTTCGGCGGTATCCGCGAGCTCCTCATGAGCGTGCTCATCGAGCCGTCCATGCTCATCGCGCTGTTTACCGTCGCCATCGTGTGCGGCTCCACGGACATTGCGACCATGGGTCAGCACATCGTTACGGGCAACGTCTCGAGCGTCGTTGCCGTCATCCTCGCCGGCGTCGCCTTTGCGGCCGCCTGTTACATGGAGCTCGGCAAGCTTCCGTTCGATCAGGCCGAAGCCGAGCAGGAGCTCCAGGAGGGCCCGCTCGCCGAGCTCTCCGGCCCGTCCCTGGCCATGATGAAGCTCGCCATGGGCATGAAGCAGGTCGTGGTCGTCGCTTGGTTCACCTCCATCTTCATCCCCTGGGGAGAGCCCGCGACCATCGGCGTCACCGCTCTCGTGGGCGCCGTCGTCTTCCTCGTCAAGTGCCTGGTCGATTTCGTCGTCTGCGGCGTGCTCGAGAATTCCGTTTCCCGTTCGCGCTTCAAGGTGCTCGGTAACCAGACCTGGGCCGTCGTCGGCATCGCGGTCCTCGCGTTCGTCTTCGTTGTCGTAGGCGTGTAGGGAGAAGGGAGAAACTATGTCAATCGAATTGAGCTTGTCCCTCTTTGCCATGGTGGCGATCGCCGTCCCCATGCTGGGCTCCCTGCTCATCGTCATGCTGCCGCGTCCCTACGCTAAATGGATCTGCGCCTTCGCCGGCGGCATCGCCACGGTCGCTTCCGTTGGCTTGGCTGCGACGTTTGCCGGAAACGGCATGAACGCGGTCGATGTAACCTGGGCGAGTATGGGCCAGACCTTGGTCATGGGCTTCATTTTCGACCGGATGAGCACGCTGCTCGCACCCGCGTTCGTCACTATCGGTCTGCTCGTCGTCATCTATTCGTTCCCGTACATGAGCGATAAGAACAAGGAGCATCCCGACGCGCCCCGTCGCCGCTTCTACGTGTACTTCTCCACGTTTATCGGCGCCATGGCCGGTCTCGCCTACAGCTCCACCATCGTCGGCCAGCTCGTTTTCTTCGAGATCACCGGCGTGTGCTCCTGGGGCCTCATCAGCTACTACATGACGCCCACGGCCAAGAAGGCCGGTATGAAGGCGCTCATCATCACCCACATCGGCGCTTTGGGACTCTACATCGGCGCGGCCTTCCTGTTCGCCGGAACCGGCACGTTCGCGCTGAGCGCGATCTCTCAGCTCGACGCCGGTATGAAGACCGTCGTGCTGCTGCTCATCCTGTTCGCCGCTTGGGCCAAGTCCGCCCAGTTCCCGCTTTACATGTGGCTGCCCTCCGCAATGGAGGCCCCCACGCCCGTTTCCGCCTACCTCCATGGCGCGTCCATGGTTAAGGTCGGCGTGTGCGTGTTCGCCCGCGCTCTTGCGAGCGCCGGCGATATTCCCGAGATCGTCGGCTGGGTCGCCATCATCGACGCCGTTGTGACCATGCTCTTCGGCTTCCTCATGTACCTGCCCCAGAAGGATATGAAGCGCCTGCTTGCCTTCTCGACGATCGCGCAGCTCGCCTACGTGTTCTTCGGCCTGGGCCTCTCCGTGTTCGGAAGCCAGATGGCGTTCAACGGCGCCGTCGAGCACATCTTCAACCACGCGTTCACCAAGACCCTGTTCTTCCTCATCGCCGGCTCCCTCAGCTTCACGCTGGGAACCCGTATGCTGCCCAAGATCCAGGGCCTCATGAAGAAGTACCCGGTCACGGGCGTGGGCTTCGCGGTCGCCGCGACCGCTATCGCCGGCGTGCCCCCCATGAGCACGTTCTTCTCCAAGTTCCAGATCATTTCCGGTGGCTTCGCGGTTGGTGCTACCAACACGGTCATTTTCGTCCTCGTGTGCGTCATGGTCGTCGAGACCGTCGCCACCTTCGCATGGTTCCTGCGTTGGATGGGTAAGGTCCTGCCCGGTGAGCCGAGCGAGACCGTGGCCGCCGGCCAGCCCCTTCCGCGTGCCATGGCGTTCGTGTTCGTCGTCCTCATGATCATGGTCGTCGTCGCCGGTCCTCTGTCCTCTAGTTGGATGGGTTAGGAGGTAGGACATGGGTTATTCGTTAGTCAATATCCTGGGCGGTCTTCTGATCGTGACCTCCACCATGGTGGTCGTCTCAAAGACCATCCCGTCCGCCATCAAGTGGTACGCGATCCAGTCGGTTGTCCTGGTGGGCGTGCTGCTCACCCTGGGCCTCACCACCGGTGCCACCGAGCTTCTCATGTGGGCCGCGTCGGCCTTCGTCACCAAGGTGATCCTCGTTCCGTTCATTCTCAACCGTGCCTACAAGAAGATGGGTTCGCCTGCCGATAGCACGCTGACCTCCTCCATCAAGCCGGCTTGGACCATCATCCTCACCGGTCTGGAGGTGGCCATCTGCTTCGCGGTGGTCACGCGCCTGAGCCTGCCCACCGCCGAGGTGGCTACTCCGGCCCTGGCCATCAGCTTCGCGCACTTCTTCGTCGGCCTCACGTGCATCATCTCGCAGCGCAACATCCTCAAGCAGATCTTCGGGTACTGCCTTATGGAGAACGGTAGCCACGTGACGCTCGCCCTGCTCGCGCCCACGGCCCCCGAGATCATCGAGATTGGTATCGCCACCGACGCCATCTTCGCCGTCATCATCATGTCCGCCGTCGTCGTGAGGATCTGGAACGACACCAAGTCGCTCGACTCGCACGACCTGACCGAATTGAAGGGGTAGGCCATGGATGTTTCAATGCTGACGGTCGCCCTGCTCGCTTGTCCCCTCGTGTTCTCCCTGGTCATGGCTGCGCTCCCCAAGATGACGTCCTACAACGTCTTCGCGGGGCTCAACACCATCTCCGTCGCGGCGACCCTCGTCCTTTCGGTCGTCACCGCGGGAACCATGCTCTCGAGCGGGCAGAATATCGACGCTTTGGGCCTGTGGCTCCATCTCGATTCGCTCTCGTCGATCTTCGTCCTTCTGGTAGGCATCATCGGGTTCATCACCGGCGTGTACTCCATCTCCTATATCAAGATCGATATCGAGGAGAAAACCATGCCGGCCGAGCGCGCCAAGCAGTACTACGCGCTGTTCAGCCTGTTCGTCTTTACGATGCTGCTCGCCTGCCTGTCCAACAACATCATCCTCACCTGGGCGGCGGTCGAGGCCACCACGCTGTCGACCGTGTTCCTCGTGGGCATCTACAAGAATAAGCAGGCGCTCGAGGCGTCTTGGAAGTACGCGATGGTCTGCACCGCCGGCGTGGCCTTCGGCCTGTTCGGCACACTGCTCATCTATGCGAACGCCGCCGATATCATGCCCAACGCGCATGAGGCCGCGTTCCTTACCTCCATCATGCCCTACGCCGACCAGTTCGACCCGATGCTCGTGCGCCTCGCGTTCGCGTTCATCGTCATCGGCTTCGGCACCAAGGCGGGCCTGTTCCCCATGCACACCTGGCTGCCCGACGCACACTCCCAGGCTCCGAGCCCGGTCTCCGCGCTGCTCTCGGGCGTGCTGCTCAAGTGCGCCATGCTGGTGATCATCCGCTTCTACTCCCTGTCCATCATCACGGTGGGCGACACCTATCCGCGAACGCTCCTGCTCATCCTGGGCACGCTGTCCATCCTGGTGGCCGCCCTGTGCATCTTCAAGCAGGACGATATCAAGCGCCGCTTCGCGTACTCCTCCGTCGATAACGTCGGCGTGGTCGCGCTGTGCCTGGGTATCGGTGGTCCGCTCGGTATCGCCGCCTGTCTGCTGCACTGCATCTTCCATGGCTTCACCAAGGCGCTCGCCTTCTGCATGGCCGGTAACATCCAGCACCTCTACCACACCCGCGACCTGAACAAGATCAAGGGCGTCGTCGAGATCGCGCCCATCACGGCCGCGCTCACCATCGTCGCTCTGCTCGCGCTCGCTGCTTTCCCGCCGTTCGCCCTGTTCATCTCCGAGTTCCTCACCTTCGTGGCCGGCGTCCAGTCCGGTCCCATCTGGGTGGTCGTGCTCGTGGCCATCGGTCTCACCGGCGTGTACTTTGCCCTTACCGGCATCGCGCTGAAGTCCATCTTCGGCAAGGCGCCCGAGGGTATGAAGCGCCACGAGGTGCCCGCCCTCATGATCATCCCCGAGATTGCCCTTGCGATCGTGGTCATGTGGTTCGGTATCGCCACGCCGGTCGCCATCACGAGCGGCGTCGAGGATGCCACGTCCGTCGTTTTGAACCAGAGCGTCGAAGAGCTCCACGAGGTTCCTCTCTACCGCATGGTGTTTAGCTCCCAGACCAAGACAAGCGAGGTGAATTAGCGCCATGGCAGAACCTGAAAAGAAGGTCTACGCCCGTCGCTGCGAGAGCCATGTCGAGGCCCTGCGCCGCGCTGTTCCGGGCTGCATCGAGAAGGTCGAGTGGCAGTGCGAGGACCAGCTGACGATCACCGTCAAGCAGGACAAGCTGCCCGAGGCCGTCCACTACCTGTACTACGAGCGCTACGGCTGGATTCCCGTGATCATCGGCAACGATGAGCGCAGCCTGTGCGGCCGTTACGCCGTGTACTATGTCATCTCCATGGAGGGGGAGGATCCCGGTTGGGTGACCGTGCGCACCGAGGTCGATCCCGCCAAGATGACGTTCCCGTCCGTGACACCGTTCGTCCCCGCCTGTGTGTGGGGCGAGCGCGAGCTTCGCGACATGTTCGGCCTGATCCCCGAGGGTCTGCCCGACCGCCGTCGCCTGGTGCTGCCCGACGATTGGCCCAGCGGCCTGTACCCGCTGCGCAAGGACTCCATGGACTACCGCTTCCGTCCCGCTCCCGCGAGTGATATGGAAAACTACGAGTTCTTGGCCGATACCAAGGGCAAGGAGACGACGCTTGTCCCCATGGGCCCGTTGCACATTACCTCCGACGAGCCCGGCCACTTCCGCCTGTTCGTTGAGGGCGAGACGATCGTCGACGCCGACTACCGTCTGTTCTACGTGCACCGCGGCATGGAGAAGGTCGCCGAGACGCGCCTGAACTATGACGCCGTGACGTTCCTCGCCGACCGCATCTGCGGCATCTGCGGCTGCGCCCACTCGGTGGCCTATGCCGAGGCCGTCGAGCGCGCCCAGGGCATCCATGTCCCGCCGCGCGCCCAGTACATCCGCGCCATCATGCTCGAGGTCGAGCGTCTGCACTCGCATCTGCTCAACATTGGCCTGGCGTCGCACTACACGGGCTTCGACTCCGGCTTCCAGCAGTTCTTCCGCGTCCGCGAGAAGTCCATGGATCTGGCCGAGAAGCTCTCCGGTCACCGCAAGACCTACGGCCTCAACGTGATCGGCGGCGTGCGTCGCGACATTTTGGCCGAGCAGAAGCTCTCCACGCTCACGACCATCCACCAGCTGCGCTCCGAGGTTCAGGAACTCGTCGACGTCTTGCTCTCCACGCCCAACTTTATTGAGCGTACGAGTGGCATCGGCATCTTGGATCGCAAGATCGCACGCGACTTCTCGCCGGTCGGCCCGCTCATGCGTGGCTCGGGCTATGCCCGCGACGTGCGCTTTGACCATCCCTTCGACGGCTACGCCGATCCGGACGTCCAAAAGATGCACGCCGCCACGGCCGACACCTGCGATGCCTTCGGCCGTACCGCCGTTCGCATCCAGGAGGTCTATGATTCGATCGACATGATCGAGACCATGCTCGAGAACTGCCCGTCGGGCCCCATCCTCACCACGGATTGGGAGTACACCCCGCATAAGTACGCCATCGGCGCCACCGAGGCGCCGCGCGGCGAGGACGTGCACTGGGCCATGCTCGGCAACAACCAGAAGTGCTACCGCTGGCGCGCCAAGGCCGCCACGTACAGCAACTGGCCGGTCCTGCGCTACATGTTCCGCGGCAACACCGTGGGTGACGCTGCGTTGATCGTCGGCTCGCTCGACCCGTGCTACTCCTGCACCGACCGCGTGACGGTGACCGATGTCGCCGCCAAGCGCGACCACGTGCTCGACAAGGAGCAGTTCGAGAACGTCTGGCGCGACAAGTCGCCGCTTGCGGGCGAGGGCACCATGGCCGCTCCGCTCGATGAGGAGGCGCTCTAATATGCTGAAGCTTTGGAAGGTTAACGCCAAGGCCGGCGACGCGACGGTCAAGTACCCGTTTGCGCCGTTCCCCACCAACAAGGACATGCGCGGCAAGCCCGAGCACAATGCCGAGCTCTGCATCGCCTGCGGTGCCTGCGGCGTGGCGTGCCCGGCCGATGCCATTCGCATGGACACCGACCTTGCGGCCGATACCATCACCTGGTCGATCGACTACGGTCGCTGCATCTTTTGCGGCCGCTGTGAGGAAGCCTGCCCCATGGAGGCCATCAAGCTCACCGAGGAGTTTGAGCTGGCCGTCATGAGCAAGGACGACCTCACCAGCAAGAGCGTCTATACGCTCGAGCACTGCTCGCGCTGCGGCAAGCCGTTCGCCCCGCACAAGGAGATCGACTACGCCAAGCGCCTGCTGCAAGAGGCCGGCGGCATGGAGGCCAAGCAGGCCGCCCGTACCGTCGGTATGTGCCAGGAGTGCAAGCGCGAGCTCGACGCCCTGCGCGCCGCCTCGGCCGTAAAGACCGGCAACGCGCACGGCATGGCTGCCAACGAGACGCTTGCGTCCGGTGAGCCTCAGGGCCCCGGCATGGAGTATCTGGGCGGCCACGGTGTGAACCCGGAGTATATCGACCGCGAGCTTAACCCCGATGCGCCCGAGATTCCCGCCGGTCCGGCGCCGGTCGAGGGCATCATCATGGATTTTGAAACGAAGGAGGAGTAACCATGGCCGAACCCACGCTTTTGCCCGAGCGGCTTCAGTACCGCCCGACCAAGATCGAGCTCGACGAGAGCATCGAGAAGGCCAAGGCGACCCTTCTTAAGAAGATCAAGCGCTCGGTGTACGTCTACCGCGTTGACTGCGGCGGCTGCAACGGCTGCGAGATCGAGATCTTCGGTTCCATCACGCCCGTCTTCGACGTCGAGCGCTTTGGCATCAAGGTCGTGCCTTCGCCCCGTCACGCCGATGTGCTGCTGTACACCGGTGCCGTGACGCGTGCCATGCGCATGCCGGCCCTGCGCGCCTTTGAGGCCGCACCCGATCCCAAGATCGTGGTGTCCTATGGCGCGTGCGGCTGCACCGGTGGCATCTTCTACGACAACTACTGCGTCTGGGGCGGCACGGATAAGATTTTGCCGGTCGATGTCTACATCCCCGGCTGCCCGCCCAGCCCCGCGCAGACCGTCTACGGCTTTGCCATGGCGCTCGGTCTGCTGGACCAAAAGCTCCATGCCGAGACCACGGTGGAGGCCGCCGGCGAGCAGGCCGATATCCTGCACCCCGGCGTGCCGTACAAGCTGCGCGTTGCCATCGAGCGCGAGGCTCGCGCCATGAGCGGCTACCGTTACGGCCGCGACCTGGCCAACGAGTTTATGGATACGCTCGAGGGCGCGCCCAAGGGTGATATCCGAGGTGCCATGGCGCTGCTCATCGACAAGCAGGACGATCCGCGCCGCGTTGAGGTCTACTCGGCGCTGCAGGATCTGGTGCTGGCCGGAGGTCACTAGATGGAGCTCACGGACCGCTCTGGTTACTTTGCGGGCCCCGGTATGCTCGGCGGCTCCTTTGGCGATGCCTCGCGCGCAAGCGACGAGGCCGCCGAGGGCGTCGCCGACCCCTGCCTGGGCCATGCGCCCGACCAGGTGGTCTTCTATGAGCTCACGCGTAAGTTTGTGGAGACCGAGGAAGACGTTCCCCAGGAGGCCTGCGACGTGCTGTACTACACGCTCGCCGTGGGCCACCACACCGGCGTGCTCGATTGCTTTGAGCCGCGCCTGTCGGTGCCGGTGGATGTCTTCTATTCGCTCGTCGATGCGCTGCCGGAGGGGGAGGCCAAGACCAAGTTTGAGGCCATCCGCTCCTTTGGCGAGTGCCAGCTTGACAAGGCGGCGGTGCCGTCGCTGCTCGAGGCCTGCGACACGCTGCTCGACGAGCGCGGTTTTCGCGGCTCGGCCAAGGCCGGCATCTCGGTGTTCGACGACGACTTTGGCCTGCATGCCCAGCAGGTCGCGTTTCTGATGAAGTTCCGCGATCTGGTTGAGCGCGTGCGCGATGTGTCGGGCGTGTACCTGACGGGAAGGTTGCAGTAATGGGTCGCGTTGTGGATGGACGTGTGAACGGCGCCCCGTTTGCGGGTATCGTGCTCACGGCGGGAAGCGTGCTGCGTGCCGACGATGCCGCCGGCCCCGTGCTCTCCAAAAAGATGGAAGACGCACCCATCGCCGGTTGGTACACCATCGACGGTGGCCAAACGCCCGAGGACGACATCATCGAGGTCAAGCGCGAGCGTCCGCCTCGCCTGGTCTTGGTCGATGCCGCCGACATGGCGCTGCCCGTCGGGTCTATCCGCCTGCTCGATAAGCGCGATGTGGCCCGCAAGTCGATGTTCACCACGCATTCGCTCCCTTTGTCGATTCTGATCGAGGAAATCGAGCAATCGTGCGAAGATATCGTCTTCATAGGGATTCAGCCGGGCGATACGGAGTTTTACAACCCTATGTCCCCGGAGGTCTTTGACGCCGTCGACGCCGTGTACGACGCCGTGGTCGCCAACGACTTTTCCCACTTTGTCCGCTTGGGACAAGAGCAATAGGAGCGCTTGTCCCTGCTGATTAGGAAAGAAGTGATTGACATGGCAGATTCCAAGGCAGAATATCCCGCTCCCGATTGCCTTGCGCCCGCCGCGATCGAGGTCAAGACCGAGGCCGCCGGCGTGACCAAGGCCAACCTGCCGGTCGCAAAGGCCTTTGTTTTGGCGATGTTCGCCGGCGCGTTCATTGCCTTCGGCGGCCTGTTCTTTACCGTGTTCTTGAGCGATAGTACGCTGGGCTGGGGCGCCCAGCGCGTTGTGGGCGGCCTGTGCTTTTGCCTGGGCCTGGTGCTCGTGCTGGTGTGCGGCGCCGAGCTGTTTACCGGTAATTCGCTTATGGTCTGCGCGCTCAAGAGTAAAAAGATCACCCTGGCCCAGATGCTCAAGGCCTGGGCCGTCGTATGGGTCGGTAACTTTGTCGGTGCCCTGTTCATCGTCTTTTTGGTGTACATGGCCGGCATTTATAAGCTCAACGGCGAGGCGGTCGCCAATTCCATGGTGAGCGTCGCCGCCGGCAAGGTGACGGTCGACTGGGTGACGATCTTCTTCCGCGGCATCCTGTGCAACATCTTTGTGTGCCTGGCCGTGTGGATCGGTACCGCCGGCAAGACCGTGGTCGATAAGGTTGTGGGCATTCTGCTGCCCATCGCCGCCTTTGTGGCCTGCGGTTTTGAGCACTGCGTTGCCAACATGTACTTTTTGCCCATGGGTGCCGTGATGCACGCGTGCGGCTATGGCGCCAAGGTCGCCGGCGCCGATGCGCTCAACGCTGCGGGCATTGCGTTTAACCTGTCCGCTGCCACGCTGGGCAACATCGTGGGCGGCGCGGTTCTGGTCGCGCTCGGCTACTGGTTTATCTACGCCAAGAAGTCCGAGGCGTAAAGTACCGTCTGTTTGACGTTGGGCCTCCCGCGGGGCGTTGCCGTGCGGGAGGCTTTTTGGGTCTGGGGCTCGTTGCCGGGCTTTTGGCCTGTTGTGTTTGGCTGATGAAAGGGGTAATCGAGATGGCATCTGCTGTGAAGCGTGACGGTCGCGCCGTGGTGATCACATGCGGGGGATGCTATGCCGATTGCGCCTTTGCGGCACGCGTTGAGGACGGTCGCGTGGCGGCCGAGTTGCCGGTGCCGGGGCATCCGTGCGCGGCGCGTGCCCTGTGCGCCCGCGGACGGCATCGCCTGGCAATGCCGTTTGACGAGCGCGACCGGATTTTGCATCCCATGCGTCGACGAGATGATGGCTCGGGGTTCGATGCGATTTCGTGGGATGAGGCGTTCGCGCAGATCGCAGCGCGCTTTGGGGAGATTGTTGACGGGCATGGTCCCCGTGCGCTGGGCATGACGCTCGGCGTGCCCTCGTTCGACCGCTACTGGGCGCATCGCTTTATGCATGCGCTTGGCTCGCCCAACGTGTACGGTGCCGACGGTGCCTGCGAGGTAAGCCGACTTACCGGTTGGGAGCACAGCTTGGGCTATAGTCCCGCCTCCGACCTGGCGCATACCGATTGCATCATGTACCTGGGGCGTTCCATCGTCGATTCGTCGACGATGGAGGCCGTTGATGCGCTCAACGATGCCCGTCGCCGTGGGGCGAAGATTATCGTGGTCGACCCCCGACGCAGCGGCTCCGCCGCGCTTGCCGACCGCTGGCTGCGCGTGCGCCCGGGCTGCGACTTGGCGTTGCTGTTGGGTATTGCCCATGTCTTGATTGCCGAGGATCTGTACGACTACGAGTTCGTGACCCGCTATACCACGGGTTTTGACGAGCTGGCGCAGGCGGCCAGCGCTTGGACGCCCGAGTGGGCCGAGTCGATGTGCGACGTGCCGGCCGCAGAGATTGTCGCCACGGCGCGCGATCTCGCTGCCGCCGCGCCTGCCGCCGTGGTGGATGCGGGCTTTCATGGTGGCATCGGTATCGCGTATGCCAATAGCACCCAGACCGCGCGCGCTATCTGCTTGGTCGATGTGCTGCTGGGCTGCATCGGACACGCGGGCGGCGCGCTCAATCCACCTACACCGCTTGTGCTGGGCGACCTCGATCCCGCACGCTTTGCGACGCCGCCGGTACCGTGCGGGCCCAAGCTGGGGTCCGAGCGTTATCCACTGGTCGATCCGGTGCGCGGCCTGTGCACGACCATCGGTCAGTCGATTCTTGCCGGCGATTTGCGTGGGCTCATCGTCTATGCCAGTAACCCCGGTGCGGGCTATGGCAATGCACAGGCTTGGTTGGGTATTTTGCAGCAGCTCGACTTGCTCGTGACGATTGATATTCGCTGGTCCGAGACGGCGCGTGCTTCTGACTTCGTGCTGCCTGACGTGACGTATCTGGAGGCCGACCGCGGTGTGGGTACGGTCGTGGGCGCCAACGATTCGCGCGTGTTCTACCGCAACGCCGTGCTGCCTGTGCAGCATGACGACACGCGTCCCGGTCGGGAGATTTTTACCGGTCTGGCGCAGGCGTGTGGTGTGGGCGAGTACTTCGACTTTACGTCTGACGATCTGGCGGCTGCCCAGGTGGCGCCTTTTGGGATCAATCTGGACGAGCTCAAGGAGCGCGGCTGGGCCGACACGGGTGTAGCGTTGTCGTCGCGTACGGGCGAGCCGGCGATTCCCTTGGATGGCGGTAAAATTGCGCTGGCAAGCGACGTGTGGGAACGAGCCGGCCTGGGTCGAATACCCAACTGGATCGCTCCCATGGTGGAGCCCGACTCGGGGATGTTTCGCCTCATTAGCGGCAACCGTCCCTTTGAGTCGCATACCTCGCGCAGACTCGCGGCGGCCGGTGCCGCCGAGATGGGGTCGGACTTGGACGCTGTGCAGATGAACGCCGATGTCGCCGCTCGCATGGGTATCGCCGATGGCGAGGTCGTCGAGCTTGTGAGCGACATGGGCCGCGACCGCGTGCGCGTGGAGACGACGCCGTATCTGCATCCGGCGTGCATCTTCACCTCGGCCGCTCCCGGCGGGCGTTCGTTTGGCGCCGATGCCGGTGGCGTTCAAGCCTTGGGCGTGGGCCCGCTCGACCATACGCCGTTGCGTTGGGACCCGTTGACGGGCGCCGCACTCACCCAGGAAAACGCCGTTCGCGTGGAAAAGATTGTCGCGCGCGAGGATAATGACGAGTAATTGACTCAGCTGATGCATTTGACTGATCCACGTTTCTTTTGAAAGGCTGCACATGAGCGATAGCCAGAACATGTCCGATGAGGTGCGCGCCCGCCTGCGCGCCATTCCTTCCGTCAACGAGCTGCTAGCCGAGTGGCCGGTGGTGAAGGCGGCGGGGGAGACCTGCGACGCGGTGGTCCATGCTGCCGTGACGGCTGAGCTTGACGAAGAGCGCGCCGCGATTCGTGCCGGTGCCGCTCCGCGTTCCAAGCGCGAGCTGGCCTCGGCCATCGAGTGGCGTGCGCATCGCTCTGCGCTGCCGAGCCTGCGTCCCGCCGTTAACGCCACGGGTGTGGTCATCCATACCAACCTGGGCCGCGCCCCGCTCGCGGAGTCGGCCGCCAAGGCCGTGGCCGAGGTCGCGCGCGGCTACAGCACGCTCGAGTACAGCGTGGATACCTGCTCGCGCGGGTCGCGCAAGGAGCACGCCGCTCAGCTCATCCGCTCGCTTACCGGTGCCGAGGACGCGCTGGTCGTTAACAATAACGCGGCCGCCGTGCTGTTGGTGCTGGCGACTCACGCCGCGGGCAAGGAAGTCATCGTCAGCCGCGGCGAGCTTGTCGAGATCGGCGGCAGCTTCCGTATCCCCGATGTTATGGAGGCCTCGGGTGCCAAGCTCGTTGAGGTCGGGGCCACCAACCGCACGCATTTGAGCGACTACGAGCGCGCCATCACGCCCGATACGGCGATGATCCTCAAGGTCCATCCTTCCAACTATCGCATCGAGGGTTTCCACGAGGAGGTGGGTTCTCGGGAGCTTGCGGCGCTTGCCCACAAGCATGGCCTGCTGTTCTACGAGGACCAGGGGTCGGGCGCGCTGTTGCCCGACGACATCTTGGTGCGCGGCGGCGAAGAAACCACGCCGGCTTCAGTTTCGGCGGGGCTCGATATCGTGTCGTGCTCGGGCGATAAGCTGCTCGGTGCTGCACAGGCGGGTATTATCATGGGTCGTCGCGATCTGGTCCAGGCCTGCGGGTCGCATCCGCTTATGCGTGCCCTGCGTCCGGGAAAGCTCGCACTGGCGGCGCTCGAGGCTACACTGCGCATTTACATGGATGGGGCGGATGTGGCCCATCGCGAGGTGCCGGTGCTCAACATGCTCACGCTTCCGCAGGCTCATCTGGAGCGTCGCGCACGCAAGCTGCGCGAGCTGATGACGGCAGGCCTCGATAAGGCGGGTTGCCCGTGCGCCGTGCAGGTGGAGATCGCCGAGGATTCGTCGACCCCCGGGGGCGGCTCGCTGCCTACCGTCGAGCTGCCCACGATGTGTGTGGCCGTCTGCCCGGTTGACGGGCGCCTGTCCCTCGACGCGCTCAAGCGCTCGCTCGTCCAAGACTTCGATACGCCGGTCGTCACGCGTGCCTCGCACGACCGCATTCTGTTTGATGTACGCACGCTCGTGGGCGACCGCGATATCGAGACGGCGGCAACGACGCTCGTCGCGTGCGTTAAGAAGGCGATTGCTCGATGAGTGAGGTTAAAGCGCTGGTGGAGTGTCCCGTTATCGTTGGCACGGCGGGCCACGTCGACCACGGTAAGTCGGCACTGATCGAGGCGCTGACCGGCAAGAATCCCGACCGTCTGGAGGTTGAGCGCCGTCGCGGTATGACCGTGGAGCTGGGCTTTGGCGAGCTGGCGCTGCCGAGTGGCAAGATCGTTGGCCTGGTTGACGTGCCGGGCCACGCGCATTACTTGCGCGCCATGGTGCAGGGCGCCACGGGTATCGACGTGGCCGTGCTGGTGGTTTCGGCCGTCGAGGGCGTTATGCCGCAGACCCGCGAGCACGTGCATGTGCTGGAGCTGCTGGGCGTTACGCACATGGTGGTCGCGCTGACGATGTGCGACCTGGCCGATAGCGAGATGGTTGATCTGGCCGAGCTCGATGTCGATGACTTTTTGTCGGGTACTGTGTTTGCGGGCGCGCCAATTGTGCCCGTGTCGTCTAAGACGGGCGAGGGGATTGACGGGCTGCTTGCGGTGCTCGACGAGCAAGTGGGTGTCTGCTGGGATACCTGTCGCGAGCGTGCCGAGCGGAGCGATGCCGCGCCGCGCCTGCCGATTGACCGCTGCTTTACGATCAAGGGCGCCGGCACCGTCGTGACGGGAACGCTGCACGATGCGCCGGTTGCGGTGGGCGACGAGCTCGTCGCCCTGCCGTCGCGTACGGCCTGTCGCGTGCGCGGGATTCAGGTGCATGGCGATACGCCGCGAGCACTGCCCGGACAGCGCGTGGCGCTCAATTTAGTGGGCGATGGTGTCGCGGCGCTTGACCGCGGCGAGATGCTGGGCGTGGCGGGCCGCTTTGGTCAGACGTTGCGCTTTATGATGACGTTTACGTATTTGGGTCGCGAGGGCGCCAAGCCGCGCGTGCTCGAGTCGGGCGCACGCGTGCATGTGATGGCCGGCACGGCCGAGGTCGTCGGCCGCATCATGCTTTTGGAGGGCGAGGCCCCTATGGCGGTGGGCGAGACCCGTACCGTACAGGTGCGCTTGGAGGAGCCGCTGCCGCTGCGCGCTGGAGACCATGCCGTGGTGCTGTCGTATTCGCCCGTTATGCTCATTGGCGGCGGGCGTGTGCTGCTTTCGCGCTGCCGTCGCTCGCGCGAGCTTTCGGCGGGGGAGCGCACGCTGCTTGCGGCGCTTGAGGCCGGCGATGCCGTCGCTGGTGTGGATGCGTGGCTGGCGCTGCAGGCGTTGCCGGTCGTGGTTGCCGACGTTGCCGCAGCGCTCGATCTTGTTTCCGGTGAGGCCGATGCCGCGTTGAACGAGTTGGTGGTGCGAGGTGTTGTGCGCGAGCTTGCGGGCTCGGGCGGTACGCTGTATGCGAATGCTGCCGTGCTCGATGCCGCCATGGACGTGCTGACGGCGACCCTGACTGCCATGCACGCGGCGGCGCCCAAGCAGACGGGTTTCACGCCGGGCGAGGTCGCGCATGCCGCCTGGCCGACAGCGGGCGAAGACGTCGCGTCTGCGCTCGTCCTCGAGGGCTGTTCGCGCGGCATTTGCGCCCAGGAGGGGTCCGAGCTCTTCGACCCGCACTCGGCCGCCGCTGCCGCACGCGTGGTGCATGAGGCATGCGAGCGCATTTTGGCGTTGCTTGACGAGGCTGGCCTGGATGCACCGGCGCTTCCCGAGGTGGGCGAACAGCTGCAGCTCGGCCGCGACACCATGACGCGTGCCCTGCGCGAGCTTTCGCTCAACCGCTCGATCGTTAAGGTCGAGCGCGACGTTGCCCTGTCCGCTGCCGCCGAGGCCCATGCGCGCGAGCTTGTTGCCGCTGCCATTGAGGCAGCCGGCGGCGCTGCCACCACGAGCGTGCTGCGCGAGGCCCTGGGTGTGTCGCGCAAACGCGCCATCAGCATCTTGGAACACCTGGATGCCGTGCGCTTTACGGTCCTCGACAAGGAGGCCGGCGGCCTGAGGTCCCTGCGCTAGATCGGCCGCCCCGCCCCACCTCCTCAGTTGCGGTGAAATAATTCCTGTTTTCCGGTTTAGATACCTCTTCCAGGAACTATTCCACCGCAACTTTGAGGGTGGCCAGCCGAAGCTGGCCACCTTGAGCCTCGAATCGGGCCGGTCGCCACGAAAAGGGCCTATCTACTACGTTTAGTCGACTACCATCAACCATTCCGAAATTCGCGAAATTAAAACCGCAGGTAGACGGTTTGCCGATTTTCTAAAAACGCTGGTTTGCTCGACCCATGCCGGTCAAACGTAGTAGATAGCCCGTTTTCGTGGCGCGGTACCAGGGCAGTCTTTTTGGGGCGGGGGTTTGGCTACTTTTGCCGGCCTGATGGCTCGGGCGGTCAAAACTATTCCGTCCCAAATTAGCTAGCCTGCTCGGTTTGGTAAAATACCGCCGCACTTGGGAACGGATGGGCTCCGGTGGGCTCCGCGGTCCTCAAAACCGTTGCGAGGCGTGCAAAACGTCTTGGATGTGTTCGATTCACATACGTTCCCGCCATACGCTACCAGCGCTTTTGTGCTCGCGGTCTTGCTGCGTGCCGCAAAGGCGCTGTTTTGTTTTTGCACGGGTTTGCCGTGCCGCCCGCTTTATCGGCGACGGTATCTGGCTTCGTGTGTCGGGTTTCGAGCATGCCGATGGAGGTGTTTTGCCGTATGACTACCGTAAGACGGGTCGATCTTTCTTGCGTCGTCCAAGCGGGCGGGCTGTCCTCACGCATGGGCCGCGATAAGGCGCGCATGACGTTTTGCGGCGAACCGCTCATCGAGCGCGTGCTGGGTCGGCTGGCGACAGTTGCCGGCGAGTTGGTCGTGACGACTTCGCGCCCCAGCGAGCTTGCCTATCTTGAGGAGCGTACGTTTGGCGGTCTGGTGCCGCGAATAGTGTCGGACCTTGAGGGGCCGGCGGGTGCCATGCGCGGCATCGCGAGCTCGTTGGCCGCGGCCCGATTGCCGCTCGTGGCTATCGTCGCCTGCGACATGCCGTTTGTCTCGTCGGAACTCATCGACGCGCTTGCCGATCGTGTTGAGGCCGAGGCGCTTGACGTGTGCGTGCCGCGCGAGGAGCGGGGAATTGAGCCGCTTTGCGCCGTCTGGCGCCGTGACGCGTGTGCGCCGGTTGCCCAAGAGCTGCTCGCCTGCGACCGCCAGCGCATTCGCTGCCTGATCAATCGCGTTCAGGCCGGTTATATGGATGAGTCGCAGATCGTTAAGGTCGCCGGCTCGACGCTCTGCTTCGAGAACGTCAATACGCCCGAGGAGTTTGCGGCGGCCGAGTTACTCGCCTAGACGATGGGAGTTGCCATGTCTCACGATATTTGTCCCGACACGGGAGAACCTTGCACTTGCGACGGGTCCGAACCCTGTACCTGCGGTTGCGGTGGCTGTGGACATACTGCGGAAGAGGAAGCGGCCGCCGCGGCGTATCGTGAGGCACACCGCGAAGGCCCGTCCGGTGATGCTCTCGACCGCGAGCGCAAGATTATCGTGTCGTTTGACAGTACCTTCGATGTGATGGAATGCGAGCAGCTGTGCCTGGATGCCGGCGTGCCTGGGCGCATTATGCCTTTTCCCGGCTCAATTACCGCAGGTTGCGGTCTGTGCTGGGCCATGCCGTTCTCGGGCGATGCACTCGCCGCCTTCCGCGCTGCCACCGAAGGCCGCATAACCCCCGCCGACTACCATCAGCTCGTCCTCTAACCACCAACATCACCACAAAGGTGCCTGTCCCCAATGTGGTGGCTTGGAACACGTGGACGAAACAGGTTTGAAACACGGGTTTTGCATGTCAGGCACTCAAAAACGCCTCTACCTGCATCGTAATCAAAACGAAACATCTGCTCGTCGGCTTATGCGAAACTTTCCCGCAACAGTGCGATATTATCCATACACGATAAAGCTCGCGGCGCATGGGGTGCCGCGACCGACACTTTTCGTTTCCCATCATTGGAGGAAGCATGAGCTACACGCAGAAAGTTCTCGAAGAGCTCAAGGCCCGCTATCCCGAGCAGCCTGAGTTCATCCAGGCCGCGACCGAGATCCTCGGTACCATCCAGCCGGCGCTCGACGCCCATCCCGAGTATGAGGAGGCCGCCCTGCTGGAGCGCCTCGTCGAGCCCGAGCGCATCGTTATGTTCCGTGTCCCCTGGGTCGACGACCAGGGCAAGGTCCAGGTCAACCGCGGCTACCGCGTCGAGTTCAACTCTGCCATTGGACCCTACAAGGGCGGCCTGCGCTTTAACCCGACGGTCACCCTGGGCATGCTCAAGTTCCTGGGCCTGGAGCAGATTCTCAAGAACAGCCTGACCACCCTTCCCATGGGCGGCGGCAAGGGCGGTTCCGACTTTGACCCCAAGGGCAAGTCCAACAACGAGATCATGCACTTCTGCCAGTCCTTCATGACCGAGCTCTATCGCCACATTGGCCCCAACACCGACGTTCCCGCCGGCGACCTGGGCGTTGGCGGCCGCGAGGTTGCCTACCTGTTCGGTCAGTACAAGCGCCTGACCAACGAGTGGACCGGCGTTCTTACCGGCAAGGGCCTCTCCTTTGGCGGCTCGCTCGCCCGTACTGAGGCCACCGGTTACGGTCTGGTCTACTTTGTGGACGAGTACCTCAAGAGCCGCGGTGACTCCTTCGAGGGCAAGAACGTCGTCGTTCACGGCTCCGGTAACGTCGCTATTTACGCGGTCCAGAAGGTCGCCCAGCTCGGCGGCAAGGTGCTCGCCTGCTCCGATACCCACGGCTGGGTCGAGGATCCCGACGGCATCGACTACACCGTGCTCGAGCATGTCTACAACAAGAAGCGCTCCGGCCACGACAAGGGCGTTACGCTCGCCATGTACGTCGATGAGAAGCCCAATGCCACGTGGCACGAGGGTGACGGCCGCGGCGTGTGGCAGCTGCCCTGCGACATCGCGCTGCCCTGCGCTCGCGAGAACACGCTGCTGCTCGAGGACGCCCAGGCGCTCGTCGCCAACGGCTGCAAGGTGGTCGGCGAGGGCGCGAACATGCCTACGACCATCGAGGCCACGACCTACTTCCAGGAGAACGGCGTCGCCTTTATGCCCGGTAAGGCTGCCAACGCCGGCGGCGTGCTCGTGTCCGGCCTGGAGATGAGCCAGAACGCCGAGCACCTGTCCTGGACCTTCGAGGAGGTCGACGGCAAGCTCGAGCAGCTCATGCGCGGCATGTTCCACAACGTGGACGACACCGCCAAGGAGTACGGCGAGGAGGGCAACTTCGTCATGGGCGCCAACATCGCCGGCTTCCTGAAGGTCGCCGACGCCATGCTCGCTCAGGGCGTCTGCTAAACCCTGCCTGACATAGCATTCGATAAGGCTCCCAGTCACCTTGGCTGGGAGCCTTTTCTATCCCGGAGGACTCCTCATATCTTGCGGTGAAATACGGACTGTTTAGCGCCCCAGAACGGCTAATCAGTCCGTATATCACCGCAAGTTATGGATGGGTGGGTGGATTTTGTCCTAAAACGGTGTGCGGCCCCTCGTTTGGTACACTTAAAAGTACTGGACAAGTGAAGAGATGGGGGAGAACGTGCTCAAGTTCGGTACCTACGTCCGTGTTGGAAACGCGGCCGAAGCCTATGAGCTCTTACAGAAGAACCGCAACAACAAGATTGTGGGCGGCGGCATCTGGATGCGCCTGGGTTCGCGTCGTGTGGCGACGGCGATTGACCTTTCGGCCTGCGGACTCGATCAGATCGAGGAGACCGAGACCGAGTTTCGCATCGGTGCCATGTGCACCCTGCGCCAGCTCGAGCGCCATGCCGAGCTCAACGCGCTTGTCAACAATGTCTTCGAGTTCGCCGTTCACGATATCGTGGGCGTGCAGCTGCGCAATACCGCCACGGTGGGCGGCAGCATCTACGGCCGCTTTGGCTTCTCGGACGTGCTCTCGGCATTCCTGGCGCTCGATTCGTATGTCGAGCTGACGGGTGCCGGTCGCGTGCCGCTCGCCGAGTTCGTGGACATGGGCTATGTGCGCGACGTGATCGAGCACGTCGTGGTCGTTAAGCACGACTACCGTGCGAGCTACGAGGCCGTGCGCAAGGCCGCGACCGACTTCCCCTCCTTAAACGTCACCGCCGCCTGGTGGAACAACACTTGGCACGTCACCGTGGGCGCCCGCCCGCTGCGCGCGACCCTGCTGCAGGGCGTGGCGTGCGGCCTTACCAACGAGCAGCCTTCCGAGGACGAGCTTCGCGCCCTTGCTGCATCCGTGCGTGCCCTGAGCTACGGAACCAACCTGTGGGGCTCGGCCGACTACCGCCGTCGCATCTCGGCCCCGCTCGCCGTCCAGGCCGTGCGCCGCGCCGCCGGCATCGAGCTTTCGGCCGCGCTTGCCCGCGAGCTCGAGACCGTGCAGGTCCCTAAGTTTGCCACGGACGAGTATTCCTGCCGCCGTGTGCCCGGTGTCGATTCTAGCGAGGTGCGCTAATGGCTGCCAAACTCATCGATCTTTCCTTTACGCTCAACGGCCGCAAGGTCAAGGTTCAGATTGCCCCCGACACTATGCTCCTTGCGCTTTTGCGTGAGCAGGGTTGCGTGTCAGTGCGCTGCGCCTGCGAGACCACCAACTGCGGCCTGTGCACGGTGTGGCTCGACGGCGACCCGGTGCTGAGCTGCTCGGTTCCCGCCGCGCGCGTCGAGGGCCATACCATCACCACGCTCGAGGGTCTCAAGGCTGAGTCCGAGGCGCTTGCCCGCGCGATGGCTGCCGAAGGCGCCGAGCAGTGCGGTTTTTGCGCCCCCGGCCTTATCATGAACGTGCTGGCGCTTGCCCGCGCCGCCAAGGAGGACCCGAGCCTCGTCGCCACGCGCGAGGAGCTGTCGCGCCAGCTCGCCGGCAACCTCTGCCGTTGCAGCGGCTACGAGAGCCAGCTGCGCGCCATTGTCCGCTTCCTCAACGAGTCCGGCGTGCAGGTGGGCTTTGAGATGCCCGAACTGCCGGTCAACGACACCAGCTGCGACGGTGTCTCGTACAAGCAGATCACCCATAAGCAGCCCAAGAAGGACTCGAAGGCGCTGCTCGAGGGCCGTCCCGTCTACACGGGCGACCTGGTACCTGCCGGTGCGCTCATCGTCAAACTCAAGCGCAGCCCCTATGCCCGCGCCAAGATTCGCTCCATCGATACGTCGCGCGCACTGAAGGTGCCCGGCGTGGTGGGCGTCTACACCTACGAGGACGTGCCCCAGCGCCGCTTTACCATCGCCGGTCAGAGCTATCCGCAGCCGAGTCCCTACGACCGCCTGATTCTCGAGAATCTCGTCCGTTACCAAAACGAAGAGGTGGCTATCGTCGCCGCCGAAACCGAGGAGGCCGCCGACAAGGCGCTCAAGCTCATCAAGGTCGACTATGAGGTGCTCGAGCCCCTGCTCGACTTTACCAAGGCGCTCGATAACGACATCGTGGTCCACCCCGAGGGCGACGTGACCTTTATGTTCCCGCAGGGCGGCGACGTTCCGCGCAACTTGGTATGCAGCGGCATGAGCGACTATGGGGACTTGGACGAGGCGTTCGCCCAGAGCGACATCGTCTTTGAGCGCACCTACACCAGCCAGGCCACGCAGACCGCGCCCATGGAGACCTTCCGCGCCTTCGCGACGACCGACGCGTTCGGCCGCATCTCGGTGACCACCTCCACGCAGGTGCCCTTCCACGTGCGCCGCATGGTCGCGCAGTCGCTCGACATCCCGCAGTCGCAGGTGCAGGTCATTAAGCCGCGCATCGGCGGCGGCTTTGGCTCCAAGCAGACGGGCTGCTGCGAGATCTTCGTGGCGTTCGTCACCCAGCAGACCGGCCGTCCGAGCTATTGCTGCTACACCCGCGAGGAGACCATCACCGCGGGCAACTCGCGCCACCAGATGCAGATGACCGTTAAGCTGGGCGCCATGAACGACGGCACCATCACGGCCATCGATCTGCATACGCTGTCCAACGCCGGGGCCTATGGCGAGCATGCCACCACGACGATCGGCCTCTCGGGCCACAAGAGCCTGCCCATCTACAACCACGTGAAGGCGAGCCGCTTTAGCTGGGACGCCGTCTACACCAATACCAACCGTGGCGGCGCGTATCGCGGCTACGGTGCCACCCAGGGCCAGTTTGCCGTGGAGAGTGCCGTCAACGAGCTCGCCGACATGCTGCACATGGATCCCGCCGACCTGCGCCTTAAGAATATGGTGCACGAGGGCGAGATCATGCCGCAGTACTACAACGAGAAGCTCAACGCCTGCGCGCTCGACCGCTGCCTGCTGCGCGCGATGGACATGATCGGTTGGCGCGACAAGCCGCTAGCCGTCGACTTGGGCGACCGCGTGCGTGCTCTGGGCTGCGCGCTCACCATGCAGGGCTCGGGCATTTCCAACGTGGATATCGCCGGCATCGACATGCGCCTGGAAGAGGACGGCTTTATTACCATCGGCACCGGCGCCACCGATAACGGTATGGGCGTCGACACGATCCTGGCGCAGATTGCCGCCGAGGAGCTGGGCGTTGAAAGCTCGCTCATTGTGGTGCGCGGCGTGGACACCGACGTTTCGCCGTTCGACGCCGGCTCGTACGCGAGCTCGGGCACGTACGTGACGGGTCTGGCAGCCAAGAACGCCGCGACCGAGCTGCGCGAGAAGATCTGCGCCAAGGCCGCCCAGATGTGGGACGTGGACGCCGCCGATGTGGTCTTTGATGGTCAGTATGTGCGCCTGTCCGACGAGCGTGCCGCGCGTGAGCAGAACCGCTACCTCACGCTGCGCGACTTTGCCAACCTGTGCGTCAAGAACATCGCGGGCGGCGACGCGCTCACCTCGCATGCCTCTGCCTGCCTGCCCGTTTCGCCTCCGCCGTTTATGGCCGGCATTGCCGAGGTCGAGGTCGACAAGGCTACCGGCAAGGTGACCGTGGTGGACTACGCGGCGGCTGTGGACTGCGGCACCGTGATCAACGAGGCGCTCGCGCGCGTCCAGGCCGAGGGCGGCATTGCCCAGGGTGTCGGCCACGCGCTCTACGAGATCGTCGAGCACGACGACCGCGGCCGCCTGCGCACCGGCAACTTTATGAGCTACAAGCTGCCCACGCGCCTGGATATCGGCAGCATTCGCGTGGCCTTTGAGCCGAGTTACGAGCCGACGGGTCCGTTTGGTGCCAAGTCGATCGGCGAGGTCGTCATCAACACGCCACTCGCCGCCGTTGCCTCGGCCGTGGCACACGCTACCGGACATCAGGTTCGCTCACTGCCGATCACGCCCGAGAAGGCCCTGCTGGGGGAGTAGCGGGTCGGCGAACAAGTCGTAATGGGCGGGGCGGGGCAACTCGCCCCGCCTTTCGCACTCGTGGTGAGGTCGTGAGCCTGTAAAAGGTGTGCGTGCGCTTGCCGTTCGTATCTGCTATCATTCCTAGTCTGTGCGCTCATGCGGGCGTGGCGGAATTGGTAGACGCGCCAGATTTAGGTTCTGGTGGGATTCCCGTGAAGGTTCGAGTCCTTTCGCCCGCACCATCGCACTTGCGTCGGCCTTGGCCGTCGCGACACTTTGTTGCATAAAGGTACCAGCACCTCAGATAAGCTGGGCAGTATGAGGAGGAACGTGTTGAACATCACCGCTTCTGACGTCAAGGACGCCAAGCTCACCGCTACGGTCACCATCCCGGCCGCCGACGTCGACGCCGCGATCAAGAAGGCCTACAAGGACACCGCCAAGAAGTACCGCTTCCCGGGCTTCCGCGCCGGTAAGGCTCCCCGTCCGGTCATCGACTCCGCCCTTGGCGCCGAGGCTACCCTCGCTCAGGCCACCAACGACCTGATCGCCGCCAACGAGCCCGCCGTCCTCAACGAGCTGGACATCGTCCCCACCAAGAACGGTGACTACAAGGACCTCGACCTCGCCAAGGATCACGAGGACTACACCTACACCGTCGAGTTCTCCCTGCGTCCCGCCGCTGAGCTCTCCTCCTTCGACGCCGTCGAGATCGAGATGCCCCCTGCGGAGGTGACCGAGTCCGAGATCAACAACCAGGTCGAGATGCTCCTCAACTACCGTGCCACCTTCGAGGACGTCGAGGGCCGTGCCGTCGAGGCCGAGGACTATGTGACCGTCGACCTCAAGGCCGTCGAGAACGCCGACAACTTCGCCGCCGAGGGCCGTATGCTCATCGCCGGTAGCGACAGCAACCCCAAGGAGTTCAACGAGGCCCTGATCGGCGCTAACGTTGACGACGTCAAGACCGTCACCTGGACCGACGAGGTCGAGGAGGGCGAGGAGGCCGAGACCCACACCGTCGAGGTCACCGTCAAGGGCATCAAGGTCCGCAACACCCCCGAGCTCACCGACGAGCTCGTCAAGTCCGACTTTGGCTTCGACAGCATCGACGCTATGCGCGACGCCATCAAGATCGAGATCGAGCAGGACAAGGCTTCCCGCCTGCCGGCCGAGAAGGAGAACCGTTGCGTCTCCGCTCTTGCTGAGCGTCTGCAGCTCGACGAGATGGACGCCGACTACGAGCAGTCCGTCTTTGAGGAGCTTGGCCAGAACTTCCTGTCCAACCTTGCTGCCCGCGGCATGACCCTGGACACCTGGCTTCCCGCTTCCGGTCTGACCATGGAGCAGTTCATCGGCGACCTGCACAAGCAGGCCAACGACGTTGCCCGTGAGTCCCTGGCTCTCGACGCCCTCGCCCGTGAGCTCAAGATCGAGGTCACCGAGGACGACATCAACGCCGAGTTCGAGAAGGCCGGCGTCAAGGACGTCGAGGCTTCCAAGGCCGAGTTCATCGCCGATGGCCGCATGCCTGCCGTCCGCGAGTCCATCCGTCGCTCCAAGGCCGTCGACCACCTGGTCGAGAACGCCAAGGTGACCGAGGTCGACGAGACCGCCAAGGACGCCGAGTAATTCTCGCCACCTTGCCCGCGAGCGCATGCGTGCGCCCGTGATGGGGTAAAGTTATACACCGGTTATCCGGTTGCTTCGTACGGTGCCAGCCAATGCATAGCATGCGGGCACCGTACGTTTATCTAGAACCAATTTGGTCCGCAAGAGAGAAATGGAGATGCGTATGATCGCTAAGTTCGATTCCGCCCTCGTGCCATACGTTATCGAGCAGACGCCGCGCGGCGAGCGCAGCTACGATATCTATTCGCGCCTGCTCAACGACCGCATCATCTTCTTGGGCGAGGAGATCAACTCCGTCAGCGCCAACCTGGTCGTTGCCCAGCTGCTGCATCTTGAGAGCCAGGATGCCGAGAAGGATATCTCGCTCTACATCAATTCGCCCGGCGGCGAGGTCTACTCCGGTCTGGCGATTCTGGACACTATGAACTTCATTAAGCCGCAGGTCTCCACCATCTGCGTCGGTATGGCCGCGTCTATGGCCGCCGTGCTGCTTTCGGCTGGCGCCAAGGGCAAGCGCTTCTGCCTGCCGCACTCCAAGGTCATGATTCACCAGCCCAGTGGCGGTGCCCAGGGCCAGCAGACCGAGATCGAGATCGTGGCCGAGGAGATCAAGAAGACCCGTCGCGAGCTCAACCAGATCCTGTCCGACGCCTCGGGCCAGCCCATCGAGAAGGTCCAGGCCGATACCGAGCGCGACAACTACTTGACCGCTGCCGAGGCCCTCGACTACGGCCTGATCGACCGTATCGTCACCTCGCGCGATCTTGCCGCGAAGGACGCCTAGGATGGCAGGTAACATGCAGGACAACTTTGACGAGAACGGCAACCCCATCCGCTGCTCCTTCTGCGGAAAAGAGCAGGGCCAGGTCCGTCGTCTTGTAAAGGGCCCGACCAACATCTTTATCTGCGACGAGTGCGTCGCCGCCTGCTCCGAGATCCTTGAGGAGTCGTTGGCTTCGGACTTTATGGACGCCGCCCGCAACGGCAATCTCCCGGGTTTCCTCAACGACCACGGCCAGGCTGCGTCCCAGCCCGCCGTTGACCCCGAGGCCGAGGGCTTTGAGCTCGAGGACGACCGTCAGGTCATCACGCACGTGCCGACGCCGCACGAGATCTATGACGAGCTTTCGGCCTATGTTATGGGCCAGGAGGACGCCAAACGCGCCATGTCGGTGGCCGTGTACAACCACTACCGTCGCGTGATCGAGGGCGGTGCTGCGCTTTCGGCCTTTGACGACGGTTTGGACTCGCAGCTTGACGATGACATGGACGAGGTGGAGCTCGCCAAGTCCAACATCCTGCTGCTCGGTCCCACCGGTACCGGCAAGACGCTGCTGGCCCAGACGCTCGCGCGCATCCTCGAGGTGCCGTTTGCCATTGCCGACGCCACCGCGCTTACCGAGGCCGGTTACGTGGGCGAGGATGTGGAGAACATCCTGCTCAAGCTCATCAACGCTGCCGATGGCGATATCGAGCGCGCGCAGGTGGGCATCATCTACGTGGACGAGATTGACAAGATTGCCCGCAAGGCCGAGAACCTCTCCATTACCCGCGATGTCTCGGGCGAGGGTGTGCAGCAGGCGCTGCTTAAGATTCTTGAGGGCACGGTGGCCAGCGTTCCGCCTACCGGTGGCCGCAAGCATCCCCAGCAGGAGCTGCTGCAGATCGACACGACTAACATCCTGTTTATCTGCGGCGGTGCTTTTGTGGGTCTGGACAAGATCATCGCCGACCGCGTGGGCAACAAGGGCGTGGGCTTTAACTCCGAGATCGCCGGCCCCACCTCGGTCGACGAGAACGACCTGCTGCGTCAGGTGCTCCCGCAGGACCTCAACGCCTTTGGCATGATCCCCGAGTTCGTGGGCCGTACGCCCGTTGTCACCCAGACGCAGGCGCTCGACGAGGACGACCTGGTGTCGATTCTGACCGAGCCCAAGAACGCCGTGGTGCGTCAGTACCGCAAGATGTTCCAGCTCGAGGACGTTGAGCTTGAGTTTGAGGATGCGGCCCTGCATGAGATCGCCCGTATGGCGCTTGCCCGCAAGACCGGCGCCCGCGGCCTGCGCTCCATCTGCGAGGACGTGCTGCAGCAGACGATGTTCGACCTCCCCAGCGAGGAGGGTGTTTCCAAGGTCATCGTGACCGAAGCCTCCGTAAAGGGCGAAGAACAGCCCCAACGCATCTACGGGTAAATAGAGTCCGTTCAGTTCCCGCGGCAACCACCGCGGGAACTGCCATTTAGGGACAGGTTTTTTTGGTCGGTTTTATATGGGTGAACGTCATTCTGCCTGATAAAACCCGCCAAAATAAACCTGTCCCTTTTTGGTAGGTATGCCTGTGCTATTCTGTGAGATTGTCAAGTTAGTACCTTCAGACTGAAGTAATCGATACCTAAGGCGTGTCCGCCTGCTTGGTTTTCGTAGATTCCGCACGAGCCGAAGAGCACTTAATGTGCTCTTCGTGCGAGCCAGGACCTGACCGAGCGAAAACCAAGCAGGCGGACACGCCGACGGGCAAGGGAGAGATATATGGAAGAAATGCCCAAGAACTACGATCCGTCGACCAACGAGCCGGCGATCCTGCAGAAGTGGCTTGACGGCGGCTACTATAAGCGCCGTGAGGGCGTGGGCGACTGCACCGTCACCATTCCTCCTCCCAACGTGACCGGCAAGCTCCACATGGGCCATGCCACCGACGACTCCATCCAGGACGCCATCGTCCGTATGGCCCGCATGCGCGGCAAGTCCACGCGCTGGGTGCTGGGCACCGATCACGCCGGTATCGCCACACAGACCAAGGTCGACAAGAAGCTCAAGAGCGAGGGCATCAGCCGCCTGGAGATTGGTCGCGACAAGTTTGTTGACGCCTGCTGGGATTGGACCCACGAGTACGGCGGCATTATCGTCGAGCAGATCAAGCGTATGGGCTGCTCCGTCGACTTCGATAACGAGCGCTTCACCATGGACGAGGACTACGCCCAGGCCGTGCGCAAGGTGTTCTGCGACTGGTACCACGACGGCCTGATCTACCGCGGTAAGCGCATCGTTAACTGGTGCCCCAACTGCACCACTGCCATCTCGGACGACGAGGCCGAGTACAAGGACGAGAAGGGCCACCTGTGGCACCTGCGCTACCCGCTGACCGAGCCGGTCAACGGCCAGGACTACATCGTCGTCGCCACCACGCGCCCCGAGACCATGCTCGGCGACACGGGCGTCGCCGTCTCCCCGAAGGACCCCGAGAAGGCCGCCTTTGTGGGTAAGACCGTCAAGCTCCCCATCGTCGACCGCGAGATCCCCATCTTTGAGGATTGGCATGTCGACGCCAACTTTGGTTCCGGCTTTGTCAAGGTTACCCCGGCCCATGACCCCAACGATTACGCCATGGGTCAGGCCCACGATCTGCCGCAGATCAACATCTTCGACGAGCACGCGGTGGTCGTCGAGGGCTACGGTGAGTTCACCGGCATGAACCGCGACGAGTGCCGCGAGGCCGTCATTAAGTGGTTTGAGGAGCACGACCTGCTCGATCACGTCGACGAACTCGATCACTCTGTCATGCACTGCTACCGTTGCGACGCCGCGCTTGAGCCGTGGCTGTCCGAGCAGTGGTTTGTGGCCGTCGACAAACTCAAGGGGCCGGCGCTCGACGCCGTCAATTCCGGCAAGGTGACCTTCCACCCCGCGCGCTGGACGCAGACCTACACCACCTGGATGGAGAACCTCAAGGACTGGTGCATCAGCCGCCAGCTGTGGTGGGGCCACCGCATCCCCGTGTTCTACTGTGAGGACTGCGGCTGGGAGGACGCCCTTACCGAGGACACCGACGTGTGCCCCAAGTGCGGCGGCCATCATGTGCATCAGGACGAGAACGTGCTGGACACCTGGTTCAGCTCTCAGCTGTGGACTTTCGCCACGCAGGGCTGGCCGCAAAAGCCGGAGCTGCTCGAGGGACATCATCCCACGACGGCGCTCGTCACCGCGCGCGACATCATCGCGCTGTGGGTCGCCCGCATGGTCATGAGCTCGCTGTATTTCCTGGACGAGGTGCCGTTTAAGGACGTCGTCATCTACCCGACGATCCTGGCCAAGGACGGCAGCCGCATGTCCAAGTCCAAGGGCAACGGCGTTGACCCCATGGACCTCATTGGCATGTACGGTGCCGACGCCATGCGCTACAACCTGCTCACGCTGTGCACCAACAATCAGGACGTCAAGTTCGACGCGAACATCGACAAGAAGACTAAGAAGCTTATCGACAGTCCGCGTACCGAGCAGGCCAAGTCGTTTGTGACCAAGATTTGGAACGCCAGCCGCTTCCTGCTCATGAACATGGAGGGCTACACGCCCGGCGAGCCCGTTGTGGAGACGCCGGCCGACGCCTGGATGTTCAGCCGTCTGGCCAAGGCCGTGAAGATGGTCACCGAGGGTATTGAGAACTACACCTTTGGCGATATGGCCCGCGGCGTGCAGCAGTTCTTCTGGAACGAGGTCTGCGACTGGTACGTCGAGGTCACCAAGGCCCGCCTGAAGGGCGAGGGTCGTCTGCAGGCCCAGCGCAACCTGATCTTTGTGCTTGACACCTCCATTCGCCTGATGCACCCGCTCATGCCGTTCGTGACCGAGGAGATCTGGGACAACATGCCGGCGAGCGTGCTCGATCTGGACGCCGAGGGCAACGTGGACCGCGCCGAGGCGCTTATGATCGCCAAGTGGCCCGAGCCCGCCGACTACGCCAAGTACGTCGACGAGCCCGCCGAGCGCGCGTTTGAGCTGTGCCGCACCGTCGTGTCTGCCGCCCGCGCTACGCGTTCGCGTTATCGCTTGAGCCCCAAGGCTGAGCTCGACGTGGTCGTGCGCGCCGGTGCCGAGGATATCGAGAAGCTCGAGAGCCTGCGCTCGACCATCGAGCCACTGGCCAACACCGCCTCGCTGGTCATGGGTACCGACGTCGAGAAGCCGGCCGCGAGCATTGCCGTGGTCGATAGCGGCGTCGAGGTCTTTGTGGTGCTCGAGGGCAAGGTTGACCTTTCGGCCGAGAAGGCACGCCTGGAGAAGGAGATCGCCGCGGCCCAGAAGGAGTTTGCCGGCTGCGAGAAGACGCTCGCCAACGAGGGCTTTGTGGCCAAGGCCGCGCCCGCGGTGGTCCAGAAGAAGAGGGACCGTGCAGCTGAGCTCAAGGAGATCCTGGCGGCTCTGACTGCTCAGGTTGCTGACTTCTCGTAAGCGTTACTGGGGGACGCGGTTTGGGGCATTGCTCGCTACTGCGGACAGTCCTGCTCGCACGAAGGCCACATTAAGTGGCCTTCGGCTCGTGCGGAACTTGTATCGAGCAAAGCCCCAAACCGCTCCCATGGCGGTTACGTGGTTGTTTGTAACTGGTGGGTTAGGGCCACTTGGTTGTGGCCTTGTTCTCGCTGCAAAGCGGTGTTTGGCTGATATTTTGAATGGAAGGGGCTCGTTGTTGATTCGGGCCTCTTTTTATGTTGAGGGGACTTTGGGTTATGGCTAAGCGTTCTAGGTCGTATTCTGTGCCGTTCTCGTTTGAGCTGCTTTCGTTTGATGAGGCTGTGGGACTGGCTGCTGATACGGGGCGGATTTCTGGGGATGCTGGTCCTCTGCTCGAGACGGTTGTCGATATGCTCGATGAGCTGGGGCGTCCGGATGAGTACTTTGATTGCATTCAGGTTGCCGGTACCAATGGCAAGACTTCGACTACGCGTTTTTCGGCTGCCATTCTTCGTGGTGAGGGGCTCAAAACCGCGCTGTATACGTCGCCACAGCTGGTGCGCTATCCCGAGCGCATGGAGGTCGACGGGCGCGTTGTGAGCGACGAGGCGTTTGCCCGTGGCGTTTCGGCAGCTGTTGAGGCGGGGCGCCGCGTGAATGCGCACCGTGTGGCGGCGGGGGAGCGCGCTTATACCATCACGCCATTTGACCTGCTGACGGCTGCCGCACTTGTAGTGTTTGCCGAGGCTTGCGTGGACGTAGCCGTGCTTGAGGTTGGCATGGGCGGGCGTTGGGACGCCACGAGTGCGACCGATCCCGTCGCCGTTGCCATTACGGGCATTGGGCTCGATCATACACGTATTTTGGGCAACACGCTCGAGGCCATTGCGGGGGAGAAGGCTGCGGTTATTAAGCCTGGGCGCTTTGTTGTTTTGGGCGAGGGTACGCATGAGGCGAGCGTTCAGCGCGTGATGGATGCCCGTTGCCGTGAGTGCGGTGTGGTGCCGCTCGTGGTGAACCATGCCACAACCAAGGTTCCGGCACACGTGGGCGACACGGTTGAGTTTAGCTGCACCACGTCGTGTGCGATCTATACGTCAAGCATGGTTAAGCCGGCGTATCAGCCGCAGAATGCTGCGTGCGCGATTATGCTGTGCGAGGGGTATTTGGGCCGCGAGCTCGATCACGACAAGCTCGATGCTTCGCTTATGGGTTGCCCCACGCCGGGTCGTTTTGATGTGTTGGGGACCGACCCGCTCAAGCTGATCGACGCCTGCCATAACCCCCAGAGCTGCGAGAACTTTGTGAGCGCGCTGGACGAGATCGACCCGTGTGTGGAGAATCGCCCCACGCTGCTGTGCGCCGCGCTGGCCGACAAGGACGTGGCGGGTATCGTCGACGTGTTGGTCCCGGCGTTCCCGCGCGTAGTCGTGACCCAGACCGATTCCGACCGTGCCCTGCCGGCAGAGGAGCTCGCCTCTCTTGTGGACGCCGATAAGCTCGCAGGCGTATACCCGAGCGTGCCCGAGGCCCTCGCTGCCTTCGATGCTGCGGGCGAGCCTTTCGTAGCCGCCGGCACCATCACCCTAGCCGGCGAAGTTGCCGGGCTGCTCCGTTAACCCATCCCCTCATCAGTTGCGGTGAAATACGGACTGTTTTACAAGCCAGAAGCCTCAAACAGTCCGTATATCACCGCAACTCAAAAGCAGCCAATTTGGGACGGGGCTTTTTGGCTGTCCTGTGCTCCGAGTTGACTCGCTTGCCACGAAATGGGCCTATCTACTACGTTTTAGCGGTTACCCCTGAACACACCGAGAATTGCAAAATCAAAACCGCAGGTAGAATGCTTGTCAGTTTTGCGAAAACACGGGTGTGGTCGACCCGTGCGGGTTAAACGTAGTAGATAGCCCGTTTTTGTGGCGCGGTTTTGGTGGGATGCGGCAAAGGGGCTGTCCCTTTGCCGCATTGCCTAGTCTAGGCGGACCGGATCGTGGGGGTAGGCGTTGAGTATCTCGACGCCGGTCTCGGTCACCAGGGCCAAGTCCTCGATGCGGACGCCGGTGTGGCCGGGGAGGTAGATGCCCGGCTCGATGGAAAACGTCATGCCCGGCTCGACAACCTGCTCGTTGACGAGCGAGACGTCGCCAGGCTCGTGATCCTGCAGGCCAATCGAATGTCCCAGGCGGTGCGTAAAGTACCGCCCGTAGCCTGCGTCTTCAATCACATCGCGCGCGGCACGATCCAGGTCGCGCATGCGCACGCCCGGTGCGATGAGCGCTTCGGCGGCCTCGTTGGCGCGGCGCACGATATCGTAGATGCGCGCCGTCTCCTCGTCCGGCTCGCCCCAAAAGAACGTGCGCGTCATGTCCGAGCAGTAGTTGCAGCGGCGTCCGCCAATGTCGAACAGTACTACATCGCCACGCTTGAGCACGGTGTCGTCGGGCTCGTGGTGCGGGTCGCCGGCGTTGGCGCCAAAGCTCACGATGGGCGGAAAGCTAAAGCCCTCGCAGCCGTGCTTGCGATACAAGCCGAGCATCTGGTCGGCAATCTCGCGTTCCGTCCCGCCCTCGTGGACGAGCTTGATGGCATCGGCCATCACGGCGTCGTTAGCAGCTGAGGACACGCGCATGAGCTCCTGCTCGGCGGCATCCTTGTGGGTGCGCGCGGCGGTGACGGCAAAGTCGCCCAGGAAAAACTCACTCGCAGCATGGCGCTCCATGAGCGGCATCAAAAAGCCGGAGCGCATGACGGTGTCGATGCCGAGCGGTTTGGTCGGATCGATCTCGCGCGCGATGGCGTCGGCCACGATGTCGGTATCGGTGTGATAGGCGACGCGGGCATTGTCATACTTGGGTAGCTGATGCAGGGCGTTGACCAAGATCACGGGCTCGCTGCCGCGCGCGAGCAGCACACCGCAAAAACGCTCGAACATATCGGCATAAAAGCCGGTCAGGTAATAAATCGACCACGGGTCGTTTACAAGTAGCTGCGCGCCGGGGTGCTGAGCCTCGAGCGCATCGAGCACGCGCGCCACGCGCTGATCATCGACATGTGCCATACATCGTCCTTTCGCTAGGTTGCCACCATGGTATCCCATGCCCGGCAGCTAGGGACGTTCCTTTTATGCCGGCACTTTGGGACACTCCTTGGCATGACCAGCCTAGCAAGCAGTGAAAGTAGTCAAAAGAGGCCCGTCCCACATGGGCTGCTTTCAAAAGTATGGCGGATTACGGGGCTGGACCTGTATTACTTGACCATGGGAAAAATCACGAAATTAAAACCGCAGGTAGACGGCTTATCAAAAATCGAAAAATGCCGGTATGGATGGGGATCTCTGAATCAGCCCCGTAATCCGGCATAGTTTTGAATTGGAACTAAAGTAGGCACAAGCTAAATACCGATTCCAAGGATAGTTGCGGTGGAATAGTTCCTGGATGCCGGGGTTTTGGGGGAAATCACGAACTATTTCACCGCAATTGAGGAGAGCGGGGTGGATGGTGGGGTAGCTACAAGAGCCCCGTCCCAAATGAGCTGCCTAGGCAGGGTCGATGTCCATGTTGGCGATGAGGTCGATGTTGGTGTTTAGGAGGTTCTCTAGCACGGCGTCGCCCATGCGGATGGGGGCGTTGACGACTAGGCCGCGGATGAGGTCCATCGCCTGGGCGTGGAGTTCGAGCGGGATGGCCTCGGCCGTGCGCACGGGCAGCAACGCCTCGTCGCCTCCGGATACGGCCACGGTGGTGGTGAGTACGCGCATGGGGCAGGTGAGCTCCTGATGTGCGAACTTATCACCACGCGGGCATCTGTTGCCGGTCACGGAGCGCACTTCTGCCACGGCGCCGTCTGCGTCACGCTCTACCTCTACGGTCAGAAGGCACTCGGATGGGCAAGTGGTGCAGTTGAACTTCAGCGTCTCGATTGCGTTTGTGCTCATGGTTTTTCGCCCCCTCAGCAGGGTCAACGGACAGGACAATCTCGCTGGTACCCAGGTCGAGTGCACGTTGAATCACCTTTGCCGGTAGCGGGAAACTCTCCATTACGCTCGGCTTAAACGCACGGACCTTGCCGGCGAACAGTTCCTCGCCGTCGGCCAAGATCCTCACGCGGGCGGCATCGACCGGTCGGCGCACACGGAAGTTGAGTCTGGTGAGTGTCACAGTCGTAATGCGTCCCGGCAGCGCGTAGCCCGCGATGCCGGCAGGGGAGACCGAGAGCTCGCAGTCCGGAACGGCGCCCGCGCCGGTCCCCAGCGCGTACGCCGCCGCAGCCGCGCCGGCGCGCTCAGACTCGGTCGTCACGTTGTCGGCCAGGTCGTGCACGTGCAGCACGTTGCCGCAGGCAAAGATGCCCGGCACTCCCGTCTGCAGGCTCTGGTCCACCACGGCGCCGCGCGTGCGTGGGTCAAGCTCTACGCCCGCGGCAACCGAAAGCTCGTTCTCGGGAATCAAGCCCACCGAAAGCAGCAGTGTGTCACACGGAACAATGCGCTCGGTCCCCGGAATGGGCGCCAGGTGCTCGTCGACCTGGCTTACCTCGACGGCCTCAACTCGGTCGCGCCCAATCACACGTGTGACGGTGGTGGACAGGTGCAGCGGAATTCCAAAATCGTCCAGGCAGTTCTTGACGTTGCGGCGCAGGCCGTTGGCGTACGGCATGAGCTCGTACACGCCCTCGACCGAAATCCCCTCGAGCGTGCAGCGACGTGCCATGATCAGCCCGATATCGCCCGAACCCAAAATGACGGCGCACGAGCCGGGTTTGAGGTTCTCGATATTGATGTATCGCTGCGCCAGGCCCGCCGTAAACACGCCGGCGGGACGACTGCCGGGAATCTTGATCTCGCTGCGCGTGCGCTCGCGGCAGCCCATGGCAAGGACGATCGCGCGCCCGGTGAGCTGCAGCATGCCGGCAGGGCTCATGAGCGTGACGGTATGGACCGCGGCGGCTCCTGCGGTCTTGTCCGTATCCAGCGTGCCCACAGCCTCGCCCTCGCTCGAATCATTCCCAATCACCATGCTGTTCAGGAACAGCGCAATGTCGGTTGCGTGTACCTGGTCGATAAAGCGCTGCGCGTACTCGGGTCCGGTGAGCTCCTGCTTAAAGTGCGAAAGGCCAAAACCGGGGTGGATGCACTGGCGGAGGATGCCGCCCAGGTGCTGTTCGCGCTCCACGATGGCCACGCGCGCGCCGGCCTTATGCGCGGAAAGCGCGGCCGCCATGCCGGCAGGTCCGCCGCCGATAACGACCACGTCGAAGGCTTGCGTCGGTACTGACTCAACGGCACCGCTATCTGTAGCGCTCGATTTGAATTTCGCCATCCTAGCGCACCCCCTTCAAAGGTCCCTCGACCAGCCAGGAGCCGGCGTCCTCCAGTAATACCTCGCTGGGGTCGCAGCCCAGCTCTCGGGCAAGAATCGCCACCACACGGCTCTGGCAAAAGCCGCTTTGGCACCGACCCATGCCGGCGCGGCAGCGGCGCTTGACGCCCTCGACCGAAACAGCGCCCGGGCGGCGTCGAATCGCGGCAACGATCTCTGCCTCGGGCACCGTTTCGCAGCGGCAGACGATCTGTCCCCATGCGGGGTCGGACTCGATCAGCTCTTCCTTGCGCGCCAGCGGTGCGCGGTCAAAGTCGTCCGGCGCGCGGCGAATTGGGTTCCAGTCCGCCCGCTCGTGCAGCTCCACGCCCGCTTCGCGCATCACAAGCTCCATGCGTTCGGCAATGGCCGGCGCGCTCGCCACACCTGGCGACTGAATGCCCGCCGCCTGGAAAAGCCCCGGCACCACGGCCGACTGTCCAATAAAGAAGTCGTTCGTTCCCTGAATGACCGGACGCCCGCCGGCAAATGCGCGCACCACGCGGCGCGTATCCAGATCGGGCACCAGCTTGCGCGCGCCGGTCAGCAGCGCGTCGACATCGCTTGCATAGGTCTGCGTGTCGCCCGGCTCACGCACGGCAGCCGTGGCGGTGATCACGGTGTTGCCATGCACGGTGCCCGTCACGATAACGCCCTTCGACACCGGCGTCGGCACGGGGTAGAGCGGCATGAGCGTGCGTGGCTCCTTGTCCAGCACCACGATGTTGCCCTGACGCCAGACCATCTGGAACTCCTCGGCGCCCGCCATATGCGAGATGTCGGCGGCGCCGTTGCCTGCGGCGTTGATCAGGTAGCGGCAGCGCACATCGCCGGCAGGCGTCACCAGCGTAAAGCGCGCGTCGTCGCCCGACCCCGCGACTTCAATCGCCTCCACCGGCGCGGAACGCATAAACGTCACGCCGTTGGCAACGGCGTTTTCCAGCGCGGCGATGGCGACCTCAAAAGGGTCGACGTAACCGGTCGATGGGCACCACAACGCGCACGTCGCCTTAGCACTCGCGCGCGGCTCCAGCTCGTGGATGCGCTCGGGGCCGATAATCGACAGCTCGGGCACGCCGTTGGCAAGGCCATTCTGGCGCAGCTTCTCCAGGTGAGCGCGGTCTTCATCGTTGAAGCCCAGCACCATCGACCCGGTTCGGCAAAACAAAAATCCCAGCTCCTGGGCCCAGGTGCCATACAGCTCGCAACCGCGGGCGTTGACCTGCGCCTTTACGGTGCCCGGCGCCGGATCGTAGCCGGCGTGCACCAGGCCGCCGTTGGCCTTCGACGCGCCCAGCGCGATATCGTTGGCCGCCTCGACCACGCAAATGGACAAGTCATAGCGCGCGAGCTGCCGCGCGATGGCGCACCCGGTGATGCCCGCGCCCACAATCGCGATATCAAACGTTTCTGTCACAGTGCCTCCCAGACCAGTTGACAGGCTGTCAATAAGACTATCCTACGGTCTGCACACCCCCAGTGCGGCGGCAATGCGGCGAACAGCCCCGCAACACCCGCCAACGGCAGGCGAGGGGAGACCCGATAACGTCGACAGCGTTGTCTGCCGGCTACGAGGTCAAAGTTCCGTCTCGATCTGTAACAGTAAGCTGAGGTTTTGACCCGTAACTGTTACAGATCGAGACATTGGCCGGGTGGGGTTCACCGTTCGTCTTGATCTGTAACAGGTAGAGAGGAATTTGGACTCTAACTGTTACAGATTTAGATTGAAGTCGGGGAGGGAATCTTTTGTCTCGATCTGTAACAGCTAGAGGGGAATTTCGGTCCTAGATGTTACAGATTGAGATAAACCTATCGGGCAAATTCGAATGTCTAAATCTGTAACAGTTAGACCAGTTTTGTTCGAGTAACTGTTACAGATTGAGATAAAAGTTGGGGAGAGGATCTTCTGTCTCGATCTGTAACATCTGGGGCCCGTTTTGCCGAGTTACTGTTACAGATTTAGATGTTTGGTTTGAGGGCTGGTCCTTTGTCTAAATCTGTAACAGTAAGAAGGTTTTTGGGGTCCCAGGTGTTGCAGATTGAGATTGAAGTCGGGGAGAGTTTCGTCCATCTCAATCTGTAACACCAAGCCGACGATTCCGCTCCCACCTGTTACAGATTGAGATGTTTGTGTCTGCGTCAGCCCCGTACCCAACCGTAGTCCCATATAAACAAACCCCGTGGTAAACTTGACCGGACTGTTAATATTCCGAAAGGTACCCGTAATGTCCAAGTACATCTCCGAGCTCATGTCGCCGCAGCTTATGGGCGTCGTCTATGCCTTCGTTGGCTTCATCATCGCCCTGTATGTGCTGTCGGTCGTCTATGTGTTCATCGACGCTCGCCGCCGCGGCGCCAGCGCCTACGTGGCATGGGGCATCATCGCCCTCATCCCGTTCGTAGGCCTCATTGCCTACCTGGTCCTGCGCCCGCACTCCTACGCGTCCGACCGCGAGGAGCAGGAGCTGGACATGGCCCTGCGCGAGCGCCAACTTGCCCAGTACGGCACCTGCCCGCAGTGCGGCGCGCCCATCGAGAAGGATTTCGTCGTCTGCCCGGTGTGCGATACCCAGGTTCGCAATGTCTGCCCCAGCTGCCATCGCCCGCTCGATGCGCACTGGAAGGTCTGCCCCTACTGCCGAACTCGCATCCAGTAACGCATCCATCGCCGGGCCGGCCGCAAGTCCCGGGCACGCCGCAAGCCACGCGCGCCCCGCAGCCCCGCCCCACACGATGAAGCATGCGTAGAAAATCGCCCGCCGTGCCATTAAGGTGCGGCGGGCGCTTGTATACCAAGGCAACCTGCCTATAATGATGCAAGTCAAAAACGCCGAGCGCATCGCACGCACTTGCATCAGGCATCCGAGAGGAGAAAACATACCCATGAAGGCACTCTACAATGACGGTTCGGTGGCCGAGCTCCCGCAGGACGAGGTCACGCACGTCATCCGCCACTCCGCAGCGCACATCATGGCGCAGGCCATCAAGCGCCTGTACCCCGAGGCCGACTTTGCCTACGGCCCCGCGACCGACAACGGCTTCTACTACGACGTTGATCTGCCCGAGGGCGTCAAGATCAGCGAGGACGACTTCCCCGCGATCGAGGCCGAGATGAAGAAGATCGTCAAGGAGAACCTCAAGTTCTCTGTGTACGAGAAGCCCCGCGCCGAGGCCATCGCCCTTATGGAGGAGCGCGGCGAGAAGTACAAGGTCGAGCACATTGGCGACCTGGACGACGACGCCCGCATCACCTTCTACCAGCAGGGCGACTATATCGACATGTGCGTCGGCCCCCACATCTGCTACACCAAGGCGCTCAAGGCCTTTAAGCTCACCGGCGTCTCGGGCGCCTACTGGAAGGGCGACAAGGACAACAAGATGCTCACCCGCATCAACGGTGTCGCCTTTGCCACCAAGGAAGAGCTCGACGAGCACATGCACATGCTGGAGGAGGCCAAGAAGCGCGACCACCGCAAGATCGGCCGCGAGATGGATCTCTTTATGATGCGCGACGAGGCCCCCGGCTTCCCGTTCTTCCTGCCCAACGGCATGATCCTTAAGAACACGCTGCTGGACTACTGGCGCGAGATCCACCACAAGGCCGGCTACGTGGAGATCTCCACGCCGCTCATCATGAACAAGCAGCTGTGGAAGACCAGTGGCCACTGGGACCACTACAAGGACAACATGTACTCCACCGTCATCGACGACGAAGAGTACTGCATTAAGCCCATGAACTGCCCGGGCGGCGTGCTGGTGTACGCCTCCAAGCCGCACTCCTACCGCGAGCTGCCCATCCGCGCCGGCGAGATTGGCCTGGTGCACCGTCACGAGCTGCGCGGCGCCCTGCACGGCCTGTTCCGCGTTCGCTGCTTTAATCAGGACGACGCCCACCTGTTTGTGCGTCCCGACCAGCTGACCGACGAGATCGTGGGCGTGGTCAACCTCATCGACTCCGTGTACCAGAAGTTTGGCTTTAAGTACCACGTTGAGCTTTCCACCCGCCCCGAGGACTCCATGGGCTCGGACGAGGACTGGGCGCGCGCCGAGGAGGGCTTGCGCACCGCTCTGGAGCAGCTGCACATGGACTATGAGGTCAACGAGGGCGACGGTGCCTTCTACGGCCCCAAGATCGACTTCCACCTGGAGGACTCGCTCGGCCGTACCTGGCAGTGCGGTACCGTGCAGCTCGACTTCCAGATGCCGCTCAACTTTGACCTGGAGTACGTGGACGCCGACGGCACCAAGAAGCGCCCCATCATGCTGCATCGCGTGTGCTTTGGCTCCATCGAGCGCTTCATCGGTATTCTGATTGAGCACTTTGCGGGTAAGTTCCCCACCTGGCTGGCTCCCGTGCAGGTCAAGGCCCTTCCGGTTTCGGAGAAGAGCCGCGACTACGCCCACGAGGTATGTGCCAAGCTGGAGGAGGCCGGCATTCGCGTGGTCTGCGACGACCGCGACGAGAAGATCGGCTACAAGATCCGCGAGGCCCGCAGCATCGACCGCGTGCCCTACATGCTCATCCTGGGCGAGAAGGAGGTCGAGGCCGGCAACATCTCCGTCCGCGACCGCTCCAACGAGACCGTTCAGATGGGTGTTGACGAGTTTGTTGCCAAGGTGCTGCAGGAGATTAAGACCCGCGCCTAAGGCAAGCCATACAACAATTAACAAAGGCGACCGTCCACACAGGGCGGTCGCCTTTTTCATACCGAAATAAGAAAAGCCGCTGGTTGAGCGGCTTTTTTTGTTGCACAAAAAGGTACAGGTTTTTATAGAGGGGGTATGGAGATGTACCTACTAGCAGTACATTTTGCGTAATCTGGGCAAACGCTGATTAATTGCTCGTATAATGTCGTCTGTCGAAAGATACAAAAACCTGTACTTTTGCGACTGCGCCTAGCTGCGAGCGAGAAGCCTGTTCTAAACGCCCCTGCATTTGCGTGCATCGCAAAGCCAAAAAGAGGGGGCGAGAACATGGAACAGACGGCACGGCGCCAAGAGCAGCTGCCGGGCGCATTTAACGGCGCCACCACCAACAGCCAGCACGGCCGCGTCCGCTGGTATCTGGTCCACACCCCCAATGGAAAAGAGCGCGAGATCTGCGAAAAGGTCCGCTGCATAATCCCGCACAACCTTATGCAGGACGCTTTTGTGATGCAAAAGGAGTTCTGGTTTAAGCGGGACGGCGCATGGTCGCTCCAAACCAAACCCATGTACAAGGAATATTTCTTCGTCGCCACGCACGATGCCGCAGCGCTCGATAGGGCTTTGGCTCAGTTGAGCTTTGGCTGCCGCATCGCCGGCAGCAGGGAGCGGGCCTATGCGCCCATGCCGGACGATGCGCAGGACTGGTACCGCAGCGTGCTCGACGACGACGGCGTGGTGCGCAACAGCGTTGCGCGCATTGAAGACGGTGTGCTGCACATAGAGCAGGGCCCACTTGTGGGGCAAGAGGCCCACGTAAAAAAGATCGACCGTCACAAGCGCTGGTGCCTGGTGGACGTGGGCGAAGGCGACTCCGCATTTAGGGAGCTGCTTCCGTTAGACGTGCCGAGCAAAACGTAAGGAAGACGTTACGCCGGCAATTTATTTGGTTTTTGAATTTGTGGATTGGGGGGGGGGTTCCTGGGGACAGGAACGAAATTTTTATTGTGACTACTAAAGAAGTAACAGAGGATAATGCGCCCGTGGGCGCGGCGCTCATTGCTCAGGCCATGGACCGGCGCGAGAGCGCGGCGGGCGCCGGTGCCGGCTCCGCTGCAAGCACGGGCACGATGAGCCTCCCAGGCTCGCCCGAGTTTGCCGCAGAGTCCCGCGCGCTCGACACGAGGTCGCTTGGCTACCGCTTCGTCAAGCGCACCTTCGACATCGCGTTCAGCGCGTGCGTCTGCGTCGTGGGGCTCATCCCTGGCGCGGTGCTCTGTGCGTTCGTTGCGGCCGATACCAAGGGCGCACCCATCTACGCTCACGAGCGCGCGGGGCGCTTCGGTCGCCCCATCCGCGTGCTCAAGTTCCGCTCCATGGTCGCCGACGCCAACGACGTGGAGAAGTACCTCAGCCCCGAGCAGATCGAGGAGTGGCACCGCGAGCGGAAGGTCACAAACGATCCCCGCATCACCAAGCTAGGCCGCGTCCTGCGCAAGACTTCCCTGGACGAGCTGCCCCAGTTCTTCAACGTGCTCGCGGGCCAGCTCTCCGTCATCGGCCCTCGCGCCATCACCTACGAGGAGCTCGGGAACTTTACGCACGAGCAACAGGTGCAGGTGCTTGCCGTCCCGCAGGGCATTACCGGTGCCTGGCAGTCGGGCCCGCGCAACCTCGCGACCTTCGAGAACGGCCTGCGCCAGGAGTTCGAGCTTGCCTACGCGAAGGGTGCCAGCCTCAAGGCAGACTGGAAGGTCTTCTTCAAGACCTTTGGCGTCATGTTCGGCAAGAAGAAGACGGGGAGGTAGCGCATGAGTGCTGACAAACCCCTCGTCTCGATCGTGGTACCGACCTACAAGCGCTCTGACAGGATTCGCGTGGCCCTGGACTCAATCGCCGCGCAGGACTACGGCGCGGAGAACATCGAACTGATTGTAGTGAGCGACAATCGGCCGGAGTGGCCGGAAAGCGCCGAGACTGACGCGGCGGTCGCCCCCTATGCCGCGAGCCTTCCGCACTTTAGGCTGCTGCACACCTCCGGCCAGACCGGCGGCGGGGCGGCGCGCAACTACGCCTGCCGCCAGGCGACGGGCGAGTACCTCACGTTCCTCGACGATGACGACGAGTTCCTGCCTGACAAGGTGTCCACCCAGGTCGCCTTCATGCAGGAAAACTCCCTCGACATGAGCTGGCAGGATGTCTCGTGGTATGACGAACGTGGCCGGCTTGTGGAGCACCGCAGGCTCGACCATTGCGAGGACTTCTCCACCGAGGGTCTGCTGCGCGCGCACCTCCTAACGCCGATAAGCCCAACGGCCATCTATATGCTCAGGCGCGACCTGTTCGACCGCACTGAGGGTTTCGGCGAGGTGGCGACCGGCCAAGACTGGTGGCTGATGCTGCGCTGCATAGAGGCTGGCGCCCACATGGGCTACATGCCCGAGGTGCACGTGAGGCAGTACCTCCATTCCGGCGAGAGGCTCTCGCTTGGCAAGAACAAGGTAAACGGCGAGGTCGCAAGGCACGAGGTGGTGCGCGGATACTACCCGCGCCTCAGCAAGAAGGATGTGCGCTACATCGAATTTCGCCACAACGCCGTGCTCGCCTTCGCTATGAAGCGCAGCAACCAGCCAGGCCAGGCTGTGTTTTACGCCTTAAAGGCCATTGCCTCATCGCCCGCCGCCTGCGTCTCTGAGGCGCTGAAGTTCTTCGGCAAGGCGAAATCCTAACTATTTCATATGTGTGCCTGCTCTTAACGAAAGGTTGAATGATATGTCCGAAAAAATGAAGATAGCAGTCGCCGGCACCGGCTATGTGGGGCTCTCGTTGGCCGTTCTGCTCTCGCAGCACAACGAGGTGCGCGCGCTCGACATCGTCTCCGAGAAGGTAGAGAAGATTAACGCTTTTCAGTCGCCCATCCAGGACGACGAGATTGAGCTCTTCCTGGCCGAGGCTAAGGCGGGCACGAGGAAGCTCGACCTGCATGCAACCGTGGACGTCGCCGAGGCCTATACAGGCGCGGATTTCGCCATCGTGGCCACGCCAACGAACTACGACTCGGACCGCAACTTTTTCGACACCTCGTCTGTTGAAGCCGCAATTTCGGCAATCCGCTCGGTGAACCCGACGGCCTGGATTGTCATCAAGTCGACCATCCCTGTGGGTTACACTTCGTCGCTTCGCGAGACGCTTGGCGACAGCCGCATCATCTTCAGCCCCGAGTTCCTTCGAGAGAGCAAGGCGCTCTACGATAATTTGCACCCTAGCCGCATCGTTGTGGGCGCGCCCAAGGACGACGAGGAAGCTGTGAAGGCCGCAAAGACGTTTGCTGGGCTGCTCGCCCAAGGCGTCGGCCCCGCCGAGCTTGAGCGCACCAACCCTGATGGCACGACGGGCATCCCGCAGCTCGTTCTTGGTACCACCGAGGCGGAGGCCGTGAAGCTGTTCGCCAACACCTACCTGGCACTTCGCGTGGCGTACTTCAATGAGCTGGACACTTACTGCGAGATGAGGGGACTCAACACCAAGGACGTCATCGATGGCGTGTGCCTAGAGCCCCGCATTGGCTCCCACTACAACAACCCCTCCTTCGGCTACGGCGGCTACTGCCTGCCCAAGGACACCAAGCAGTTGCTGGCCAACTATAAGGACGTGCCTCAGAACCTTATCGAGGCCATCGTCGATGCCAACCGCACTCGCAAGGACTACATTGCAGACGAGGTACTGCAACTGCTGTGGGACAAGGTATACGAAGGCAAGGAGAAGCCCGTGGCGGGCGTGTACCGCCTGACCATGAAGTCGAACTCCGACAATTTCCGCGCCAGTTCCATCCAGGGCGTTATGAAGCGCGTGAAGGCCAAGGGAGTGCCGGTCGTTGTCTACGAGCCAACGCTGGACGCGCCGGAATTCTTCGGTTCCGAGGTGACGCATGACCTTGAGAGGTTCAAGGCCGAGTGCGACGTGATCATTGCCAACCGGTGGAGCGACGATCTGGCCGATGTTGCCGGCAAGGTGTATACCCGCGACCTATTCAAGAGGGATTAGTATTTGTGGCGATTACTGCTGATAAAAAAAAGAGACGGCTGCTCCTTCTGACGAGGAGGTTCCCCTTTAACCGCGGCGAGGTCGCCGCTGAGTCCTATCTCGAGAACGAGATAGGCGTTCTTTCGACCTATTTCGACGATGTGCTCGCCGTGGGGACCGAGGCGCAGCCGGGTGACGCGCCCACCTGCGCGCTGCCGGGCAATGTGACGCCCCTGGCCTTGGGTTGCGGTAATACCTCCAAGGACAAGGCTTTGCTTGCAGTCAAAGGGATCGCGTTTCCCCTTTTGGGCGGTGCGGACGTTCGTGAGGCCTATGCCACAGAATCCGTTCATGGAATCGGAAAGCGCGTGTTTCGGGGCTACTTTGCCGCGAGGGCGAAGGCAAAGGCGGACGTGCTTGCGGAGGAACTGGTCCGCTTTGGCTTTGAGCCCACGCACATATACAGCTTTTGGCTTTACGACACCGCTTTGGTCGCTGCTTGGCTGACCGGCACGTACCCATGTGCACGCGCCGTTGCGCGTGCACATGGGTACGATCTGTATGCGGATCGTACCCATGTGCATTATTTGCCCTTCCGGGGATACCTCCTATCCAAGCTTTCCGGAGTGCTTCCCTGCTCGAAAGACGGGGAGGAATACATAAACGCGAACTGGCCGGGCCATGAGGGCAAGGTGACGACCTCCTATCTCGGAACGCGGGAGATGCCAGACAAGTCCGGCGAGCCGTTGACCTGCCCGTTGCGGGTCGTCTCGTGCTCGCGTATTGTCGACGTTAAGCGCGTGCCTCTTCTTGCTAAGGCTGTCACCCTTCTTGATGCCGAAGGGCTTCGCGTCGAATGGACCCATTACGGCGACGGCCCACAGCTCGAGGAGGCGAGGGCCGCCTGCTCGTTGCTGACGCACTCCACCGCGAAGTTCGCGGGGGCTTTGCCGAACGACGCGCTTTTGGGGGAGTACGCAGCGAAGCATTTCGACGTCTTCGTGAACGTCTCGTCAAGCGAGGGCCTGCCGCTTTCGATCATGGAGGCCTGCGGATTCGGCATTCCCGTCATCGCCACGGACGTTGGCGGAACCCACGAGATAGTAAGCGATGGCGTCAACGGTTTTCTCCTACCTAGCGACTGTGGACCGGAAGATGTCGCCGCGGCCATAAAGCGATTCGTCTTTTTGGGCAAGGCCGAAGGGTCTTCTATGAGGCGCGCTGCAAGGGCCGTTTGGGAGAGGGACTTCCGTTTGGAGGCCAACGTGGAGGGGCTTGTGCGCTCGCTCGGAGTCGATTACAGAAACGAAGGTGAATGATGGGCCAGATTGCGCAGAAGATGACCATGCTCAAAAGGTGGAGCAAAATGCTCACTGGCAAGACGGCTGTGGCCGTAGAGCAGAGCTTGGGCAGGGCCTATAATGTCGGACAGTTGTCCGGGTACTACAACGATTTGACCGGCAAGGTCACTGGCAGTACTCTGCTCGACGAGGGCGGTGTCCCTGTTAGCGTCATCGCCGGTGGGGCGCGGGTGCATTTCCCCATCGCCATTTTCCAATACGGTTTGGGCTGTTACGACTTGAGCATTCTCAGGTCGGATGAAGTTGAGCGCTTTCTCGACGCACTAAGGGTATGCTCGGATTGGGCGATCGGCGCCCAGCGGGATGACGGCTCTTGGGACGCATTTGGTCCGATAGGCAGCGCTAAGTACTCCGTCTCCTCGATGGCCCAAGGCGAGGGGTGCTCGATGCTGCTGAGGGCCCATGCGGCTTTCGGGGACGAGTGCTATAGAGTTGCGGCGCTGAAAGCTGCCGAGTTCATGCTTATCGACATGGACAATGGCGGCGTGTCGTCGCATGACGGGGGAGAACTGTTCCTGGAGGAGTACCCTCAACGCCCCAGGCGCAGTGTCATGAACGGTTGGGTGTTTAGCCTTTTCGGTCTCTATGACGCATCGTTGGTCGATGCGCGCTTCGCCGGGCCATTCAAGCACTCTGCGGAGACGTTGGCTTGCCATTTGGATGACTACGACGCCGGCTTCTGGTCTTATTACGACATGGAAAAGCGTATCGCCTCTCCCGCCTACCATCATCTACATATAGCGCAGCTCCGCGCAATGGCGGATCTTTCAGGCGACGCAAGGTTCGCGGTGAAGGCCGAGGTATACGAGCGCTATCAGGAATCTCCGGCCAACCGCAGGAAGGCGATTGCTAAAAAGGCGCTGCAGAAGCTGATCGAGAAATCCGATGCGGTGATCGTCCAATGAAGAAGGCCCTCTATATCGTGACCTCGATGGACACCGGCGGGGCCGAGACGGTATTCATGAAGTATTACCGGGCTTTGGACAAGTCGCGCTATCAGCTCGACTTCTGTGTGTCGTCCGACGTGCCGGGCTTTTACGACGCCGAAATCGAGTCGATGGGCGGCAGAATTGTGCACACAGTCAAGAAGACCGAGGCCGGGCCGGTCGCTTCGTTCAAGCGGCTCATGCAGATAGCCCGGGACGGCGGTTATTGCTGTGCTGTCAGGTCGTCTCAGCACAGCCTTTCCTGTCTTGATTTGCTCGCCATGAGATTCGGAGGCGTGTCCAGAACCATATTCAGGTCAAGCAACACGGGTACAGTTTCGAACAGCAAAAAGGAGACCCTGCTGCACAATCTTTTCAAGCCCCTTGTCAGGGTTGCGGCGACCGACTTCGCCGCCCCGTCTACCGAGGCGGGCGTCTACATGTTCGGCAAGGCGGGGGTATCGGGGCCGCGTTTCCATCTCATGAAGAACGCGCTCAACCTCGAGGACTACGCCTATGACGCTTCGACACGGGACGATGTTAAGCGCGAACTGGGCGTTCCTGCCGAGTCCTATGTCGTCGGGCACGTCGGGAGGTTCAGTGAGCAGAAGAACCACCTCTTCCTTGTCGATGTTTTTGCTGAAATCGCCCGGAGAAGGCCAGACGCCGTCCTCATTCTCGTCGGCAAAGGCGAGACACGCACGGCCGTTGAGAGGCGCGTTGCCGAGCTCGGATTGACCGATAGGGTGGTGTTTGCCGGGGTTAGGAGCGATGTCCGCCGTCTCTATTCGGCTATGGACGTCTTCATCTTCCCCTCTGTCTACGAAGGCCTGCCGAACGTCGTCGTCGAGGCGCAGGCAAACGGACTCCCTTGCGTGATTAGCGACTCCATCACGCGGGAGGTTGGCATTTGCGAGAACGTCGTTTACAAAAGTCTGGGCGACGCTCTGGACGAATGGGCCGACGCCGCGCTCTCCGCGGATCGCATAGGGTCAAGCGCCAGTGCGAGGGATTTGAAAGGCTCGGGCTATGAAATCAATTCGGAGCTTCCCGGTTTCGTGAGGCTGGTATTCGGATGAACTTTATCGAAACATCGCTTTTCTACTTTCTTGTCGTTTTGCTTTCAGCGGCGCTTGCGCGCATGTCGGAAAACGGCAAGAGTAAGGCTGGGCTGGTCGCTGCCGTGGTTCTTCTTACCGCCGTCGGGGGCTTGAGGTCGTATGCGGTTGGGCAGGATACCCTGGGTTATAAAGAGGGAATCGAGTACTTCTACGCGTATGGGACCACGATGTGGAACCATACGTTCAGCGTTCCGTACGGTGTCTTCACAAGTGCGGTGCTCCATATCTGTAACAATTACTCGTTCTTGCTCGTCGTCGAGTCGCTGATCACCAACGCCTTTTTTGCTTTCAGGCTTTGGGATTTTAGACGAACGGCATCGCTCTCGTTTGCGATGTTCGTCTATACGGCAACGGTGTTCCCGCTGTCTATGTGTCTGACGTGCCAGATGATTGCAGTCTCGCTGGTTTTCTACGCAACCAGGTTTTTAGAACAGAATAAGCCGTTGCTTTTTTGCACTTGGTGGGCTGTTGGCGCTCTTTTGCACGCGTCCGCCCTGATAGGGGTCCTATTCCTCATCTACTACCTATTTTCCAACAAAAGCAAGAGCCGATCGCAGTTCGCCGCGAAGATGCTTGCATCGGTTGCCCTGCTGTTCCTGGCAGCTTATGCGGGCTCTAAGCTCGTCGACCGGTATGCGCGTTACTCCGTGAACGAATCGAGCATCGGGTTGATGGTTTTTGCGCAGGCGACCGTCCTCGCGATCGCATATTTCGTCAGCCGCGAAACTGCGAATGTTGCCCCTGTTGAGAGCGACGGAACGTCGCGGCTCAAAGCCAACCGGATGCCGCTCGTGTTTTACGCTTTAGGCATTTTGGCTTCGGCGTCCTCTTATGTGATTGCCAACGCCGGCCGCATAGCCTATTACTTCACCGTATTAGGCCCCGTGATTTTCGGAGGCTTCGTGAAGGACGCTCGGAAAATAAAAGCCCGTTTTTGTCTTGGCTGTTTTCTAGTTGTCTGGTTCCTTTTCTACGCCTTTTATGCCTATCTGCTTCATACCGGGCTTGGTATCGAGTCTTATTCGTTCGTCTGGATGGGGTAAATAGTGCCCGAAACCGTTTCGGGCATATACGAGCAAAGTCTACGTTGGTGGTTTGCATACGCCCAGGGCTTGTTCCATGTGTAGCGCAGAGAATTAAAAAGTAAAACGCTTTGTTTAAGCTCGGACTTAAGGAAATTGTATATATGGAAAGCAAAATTAAAAAATACCTAAGTGACCCGTGGATGGCCTACTGTGCCTTTACGTCGAAGGGTCTAACGAAATGGGTTTCCGACAGGACGCACCTTCGATTGATGCATCGCGCCAAGTTGGGCATGTGGCCTAGCATAGACTCGCCGGTGACCTTCACTGAGAAGATGCAGTGGCTGAAGCTTAACGATCACAACCCTGCGTACACGACCATGGTCGACAAGTACCGCGCTAAGGACCTCATTGCCTCGCGTGTGGGCTCCGAGCACGTGGTCAAGACGTTGGGCGCCTGGAATTCCGCTGATGACATCGATGTGAGTGGGCTACCGGAGAAGTTCGTACTCAAAACGAACCACGACTGCGGCGGCGTGCTCATCTGCACTGACAAGGGACACTTCGATCTCAACAGTGCCAAGGACTTTTTTCGGGGTCATTTGAAGCAGAATTATTTTTACGGGTGCAGGGAATGGCCTTACAAGAACGTGAAGCCCGTCGTGTTCGCCGAGGAGTTCTTGGAGAGCGAGGGCGATAATGCCCGTGATGAAGACGATAACTGGGAAGGCATCGACGAGTTCGACTTCTTCTGCTTTGACGGGGAACCCCGGCTGATTTCTTATTGTCACGGGGACAAGAACGATTCTGAGAAGAGGTACAACGATTTCTACGACACTGAGTGGAATCTGCTGCCTTTGGCGATGGGATACGCGAGTTCCGAAGAGACGATCCCTGCCCCGGAGCAGCTCAGCGAGATGCTCGAGCTATCAAGGAAACTGAGTGACGGTGTACCTTTCTTGAGGGTCGACCTCTTCATCTGCAAGGGGCGCGTTCTCGTCGGCGAGCTGACTTTCTACCCGTGGGGCGGGTTTACGCCTTTCAGCCCCGCTGAGGCGGAGAGGACGTTGGGGCAAATGGTTTCTTTGCCCCAACGTGAAAACGAGGAATGATGGCAAACGAAAGCTGCATTCAGTGCGTGCGCATGGATAATCAGCCAGTAAGCGCGCTCCGGCGTTTCTTCATGGAGGTTTAGTATGTCCGACACAAAAGACCTCCGGGCGAGGTCGGCAAGCGCGGCAAAGTGGTCTCTGGCAACCGAGATTATCGCCAAAATCATCTCGCCTATCTCGCAGCTCGTCTTAGCGAGGCTGCTGGCGCCAGAGGCGTTTGGCATGGTGGCGACCGTCACCATGGTAGTGAGCTTTGCCGACATGTTCGCGGACGCCGGGTTCCAGAAGTACCTGGTGCAACACAGCTTCCGAGACAAAAAAGACCTGCATGCCAACGCTAACGTGGCCTTTTGGACGAACTTCGGCATATCGGTGGTCCTGTGGTGTCTCATTGCCATATTCAACGATCCGGTGGCCACCTTCGTGGGCAATCCGTCGCTGGGCTTTCCCTTGGCCGTGGCCTGCCTCTCTCTCCCGTTGACGTCGTTTTCGAGCATTCAGATGGCGTTGTTCCACCGTAATCTCGATTTCAAGTCGCTTATGCCGGTGAGACTGACGTCGACCTTACTTAACTTCGGCTCGACGCTTGTACTGGCGTTTATGGGATTTGGTTACTGGTCGCTTATCGTTGGCACTTTGGCGGCGAATATTGTAAATGCAGTGGGGCTGACTCTGCTGTCTGAGTGGAAGCCGCGTTTTTTCTACTCCTTCAACATGCTGAAGGCTATGTTCTCATTCAGCGGATGGACGCTTTTGGAGTCGTTCACCATATGGCTTTCCTCTTGGGCGGGCACCTTTATCGTGGGGCATTTCCTGGGTGCGGCTGAGTTGGGATATTACAAGACGCCAGTCACCTTTGTGAGCGGGTGCTTCGGGATTATCACGAACGCTACGACGCCCATCTTGTTCTCGTCACTTTCGCGCCTTCAGTTTGATCGGGAAGAATACGTTGCTTATCTGCGACGCTTCCAGTTCATGGTGGCATTGTTCCTGTTGCCGTTGTCTGCGGGTATCTTCGTATTCCGCGAGCCTTTGGTGGCCCTGTTGCTCGGCGATCAGTGGGGCGAGGCGACGCTCATGTTCGGGTTGTATGGGCTGGTGCAGGGGCCGATGGTGCTGCTCTCATACTACAGCAGCGAGATGTATCGCTCTCTTGGTAAACCGCGCGTGTCTACGCTTGTGCAGGTGATGTACCTCGTGTTGATGACGCCGCTTATGACCGTGGCGGCTATGCAAGGGTTCGATGCCGTCGTGTGGGCTGATGCGGGATTGAGAATCCTTTTGATTGCTATCAACCAAGTGGTCACATATTTCGTGGTTGGCCTTTCGTTTGGGCGCACTATGTTGTCGCTCAAGGAGCCCATTTTCTGCACATCGATGATGTGCGCATTTGCATGGGTGACGTATGGACTCGCATCTAGCAACTGGCTTGGCGTCGGGTTGGACATTGTAGGGTGCGTCGTTGTCTATTTCGCGATTTGCTTTGCTTTGCCCAAGAGTAGGAGGGTGCTGCTGAAGCTGGTCAAGGGCGGCGGCTTTAAAACGTTTTGAGGTCTGTAATTAACTTGTTGGGAGTTCCATCTCAGGACTTCCTTAAAACGAAAGAGTGGGGTATATATGCAGGATAGAAAAGTCCTCGTCACTGGCGCCGCCGGCTTCATCGGGGCGTTTCTGGTGAAGCGGCTGCTCGAAACCACCGACGACGCGATCATCGGTCTGGACAACGTGAACAGCTACTACGACCCTGGCATCAAGGAGGCTCGCCTGCGAATGCTGGCGGAGGTGGACAAGGCGGGGCGTTTCGCCTTCGTGCGCGGCGACCTGTGCGATGCCGCGTTGATAGAGCGCCTGTTCGCTGAGAACGGCTTCGACGTTGTGGTGAACTTGGCCGCCCAGGCGGGTGTGCGGTATTCCATTGAGAACCCGAGGGCTTACATCGACTCGAACCTGATTGGATTCTTTAACATTTTGGAAGGATGCCGTCATCACCCGGTGAAGCACCTGGTGTACGCGAGTTCGAGTTCGGTTTATGGCGGCAACGAGAAGGTTCCCTTCAGCGAGGAGGACCGCGTAGACTCCCCCGTGAGTTTGTATGCTGCCACCAAGAAGAGCAATGAACTCATGGCCGCGGCCTACTCCAAGCTCTACTCCATCCCGGCCACGGGTCTGCGCTTCTTTACGGTGTACGGGCCCATGGGAAGGCCCGACATGGCGTACTTCGGCTTCACCGAGAAGTTGCGTCGTGGCGATACGATTAAGATTTTCAACATGGGCGATTGTAAGCGCGACTTTACGTACGTGGACGATATTGTGGAGGGCGTGCGCAGGGTCATGGACGGCGCTCCTGAGGTCAAGATCGGTGCTGATGGTTTGCCAATTGCCGCTCATCGCGTGTATAACATCGGCAATTCGAATCCCGAGAACCTGCTGGACTTCGTGGACACCCTGCAGCGTGTGCTGGTTGAGGAGGGCGTGCTCCCCGCCGATTACGATTTCGAGGCGCATAAGCAGCTCGTTCCTATGCAGCCTGGTGACGTGCCTGTAACCTATGCGGATACTGGCGCCTTGGAGCGCGATTTTGGTTACAAACCCGCAACGCCGCTCGAGGACGGTCTTCGTGAATTCGCGAAGTGGTATCGCGAGTTCTACGGGAATTAGCTGGGTGATAGCAATGTCGAATGTATACAGCAGTGACCGTATTCGCTTTGGGGGGGGGTCTATTCTCTCAAACCATGCTTTGAGGTTTGTTTGGCTACTTCGAAAGTGCCAGAATTCGCACAATCCTTTATGGCATCTTTTTCGAAAGAGGATGGCTTGCAAATATGGTCTCGAGATCGCGCCTGCCACCTCGATTGGCGAAGGCTTGTATCTGGGTCACGCTTTTGGCATTACGGTAAACCCGAATGCCGTTATCGGTCGCAACTGCAATATGCACAAAGGTGTGACAATTGGTCGGGAAAACCGCGGCAAACGAAAAGGTGCGCCTGTTCTTGGCGATTGCGTTTGGCTTGGTGTCAACTCAACTATTGTTGGTGGCGTTCGTTTAGGCAACGACGTTCTCGTTGCACCGAACACTTATGTTAACTGCGACGTACCAAGCCATTCGATTGTGATTGGGCACCCATGCAAAATCATTTCTCGAGATGGGGCAACAGACGAATATATAAACAACAGGGTCTGAATAATAAAATCGGTTTTACATGTCTTATCCAGGATAGAGGGGGGGGGATCGTCTTCGCTAATTACAGCGAGTTAGCGACTCAGTGAGCTTTGGCGCGCTCTGATGCGAGCGGAAGGTGAAGCAAACTGGAACGGGTAGTAGATTCCCAGAAGCTATATGCAACGTGAGTGTCAAAGATAGCGCGTCTTAACGCATAACCCTGCATTCCTCCTTTCACCGACTGGCAAAACGATTTACACCTAATTGTCGACATTACCCACGCGATTTATCTTTGCCCCCGCATCGATCTCGCTAAACTAATAACTGTCGCTACCAGGGCATTTTCTGGTGCACATTCTATTGGCTCCTGCGAAGATCGGAGCGGG
>UQLB01000016.1 GCA_900541725.1 uncultured Collinsella sp.
TGCAACGGAAAAGAGCCGCCCTTTCGGACGACTCAAACTGTAATGGGGCTATTTTGACTGCTTGCATGTGAAAGCAGTCAAAATAGCCCCGTCCCAAATTAGCTGCCCTAACCCATGCATCGAAATGAGGGTGGAAAATCTCCCACTTTTGGCTCGCACATGAGCTCAAAACGGGAGATTATCCACGCTCAAGTTATGACCGCCCAGAACGGCGGAACCCCTAGAGCAGCGTAACGCTAAAGCTGCGCTCGTCCGTCTCGCCCGGCGCCAAGGTGATGGTGTTGACCTTGTGCTCAAAGACGTCGTCCTCGGTGTCCATGGTGGTGTGGCCGGTCCAGGGCTCGAGCGCCACAAACGGGGCGTCGTTGGCGGCAGACCACACGCCAATGTACTTAAAGCCCTCAAAGTCGATCTTCACGCCGTGACCCGACTTGCGTCCGCGCAGGGTGAGCGTGGAGCCCGGGGTATCGGTGAACATGATGGCATCGTTATCGAAGCTGCGATGCGTGATGGGCACAACGTCCGAATTGTCGGGGGCCTTGTAGGAACCCTCGAACGTCATGAGACCATCGGGCGTGATGATGGGAGCCTCGTTGGTCCAAACCTCGGTAAATGCCAACTCGTAATCCTCGAACGCCTCGTCATCGGCACCGGGGGCCGGCACGTTAAAGGCAGGGTGACCGCCCACCGAAAACGGCAGATCCACGTCGCCGGTGTTGGTGACGGCAAAGGTCTGGGTGAGCGTAGCGTCGCCGGTGAGCGCATAGATCATGTTGAGCTTAAAGTGGAAGGGGAAGGCCTTGAGCGACTCGGGCGTATCGGTGATCTCGTACGTTACCGAGGAGCCGTCCTCCGAAACCTCGACCAGCTTGTGCTCGACAATGCGCGCGAGTCCGTGGCGCGGCATCTCGCAGGTGCCGGCCGCAGACGTTGCCGTGTTGTTGCGCAGCGAGCCCACAATGGGGAACAGGATGGGCGCGTGCTTGCCCCAAAAGGCGGGGTCGCCCTGCCACAGATACTCGTTGCCGTTAAGGGCAAGGCTCGTGAGCTGGGCGCCCATGGAATCGATGGCCGCGGTGAGGCCGCCGCGCTTGATGGTAGTGACGGTAGACATGCTACTTCCTCCAAAAGTAAACAATAGTGTCGAGGGCTATTGTCCCACTCTTGGCTGCGGGAAGAGGCGGCACGCAATTATTGAGCGTCCACGTAAAGATCGAACCCGCCCTGCGGCGTGCTGTCGACCGTATCGGGCGCCTGCGAGTTAAAACTCACGGGGACCATTCGCTTCGAGGCGCGGAAGCGCGTGCCGTCGGTGGCGACGGGCGCCTCATCGACCGTGAGCTCGTAGTCTCCGGGCTTGAGCTCGATGCCGTCACCGTCAGAGTTGACATATTGATACTCATCGACCGCCTGCCCCTTGAGCGTGCGGCCCACGATGTGGATGAGCATCTGGCTGTCGCCGCGGGCGGTATCCCATGTCGCACCGTCCTTGACCTCGACCGACACATGCACCGAGCGCGTGCGGCTGAGCGATTGCTCGACAGACATCTCGACCTTGGCGGCGTCTTCGCGCTGTCGTTCCACATGGCTCCAGACGCTGCCGATTGCCGAGCAGGCGATGACGCCGGCCATAAAGGCGATGAGGATGGGGCCGAGTGGCGAGCGGCGGCCCGCGTCTTCCTCACGAGCCAAGTTGGGACGATGCGTGGGGGCGGGCGCCTGGGCACCCTGCGCGGGTACGTCGAGAATGCTGAAAGACGCCGTGCTGTCAGGATCGATGGTGTGGCGCGGCTGCGGGGTCTTTGCCGGCGAGATCGACATGTCGGCCGGCTCATCAAGCGTTGCCGTGGCATCGGCCTTTGCCTCGTCGGCCTCAGCCTGGGCCCAGGCCTGTTCGAAGGTCAGGGGCTCGGCGGCATCGCTGCCGGTCTCGACCTCGTTGCTCGACGCTTCGTCCGTCAACGGCTCATCCCAGGACTCGTCCGGAGCCTCGCCCTCGCTATACCACCATTCAAAGTTATCGATATCCATACGGGGCGCCCCTTAGGCCTCGCAAATAAACACTTGCTAGCCTTATACCCCCAGACGGCGCTGGAGCTCGCCGGCACAGACAGGAAAACCATCACAACATTCGACGCTTTTCCTCGATTTCGAGATTTTCGCCGAATGTTGTGATGGTTTGGGCGACTGGCTGGCAGCGCAATGTGACAAAGGGGCTGTCCCTTTGTCACATTCTGTTAGAGTTGCAGGGATTGAATCCCGCTTATTCATGCGACATTGGAGTGACAGCCTTGACCGCCGCAACCACGCCTAAAAGCAAGTCAACCGCCGCCGCGCTCTCCCCCGCGCGCACCAAGCTCTGCCTGGCGCTGCTCGTACTGTTGGGATTCTCGCTCGGCTGCTCCGAATTCGTGGTCATCGGCATCGAAAGCGACTTGGCGACGGAACTCGGCATATCGCTTGCCACTGCGGGCCAACTTATTAGCGTGTTTGCGCTCGTCTACGCCATCGCGACGCCGGTGCTTGCGCTCAGCACGGGGCGATTCCGCCGCTACCAGCTGCTCGTGTGTTACAGCATCGTCTTTGTGCTCGGCAACCTGGTCATGGCGTTGGCGCCCAACTTCCAGGTGCTGTTTATCTCGCGCATTGTCCTGGGCTCCGTCTCGGGCGCACTGCTCGCCGTGGGTGTGACGTACATCCCCGAGCTGCTGTCCCCGCAGCAAACTTCGCTTGCCATCTCGGTGGTATATGGTGCGTTTTCCGTGGCAATGGTCTTTGTCACTTCAATCGGCAAGTTTGTGGCCGACACGCTCGACTGGCACGTAGCCATGTACGGCACGCTTACCTTTGCCGTTCTAATCTGCGGAGCGCTCGTGGCGTTTATGCCGCGCGCCGGTCAGACCGATGAGCCCGCCACCTTCCGCGAGCAGGCGGGGCTTCTGCGCGAGCCGAGCATCATCACCGGCATGCTCATCTTTTTGTTTGGTGTGGGGTCGGTCTATGTGTTCTACGGCTATGTGACGCCTTATCTAGAGCAGGTGTTGGGCATGGGCACGGTCGAAGCCAGTACCACGCTTATGGCCTACGGCGTATTCTGCCTGATCTCGAACATCCTGGGCGGATGGATCGATGCGCGCTTTGGCATGAAAGCGCTGCTTGTGACGTTTGTGCTGCAAGCTGCGGCGTTACTCGGGCTGTTTGCCGTTGGCGGCACCATGCCCCTCGCGCTTGCCTTTGTCTTTAGTCTGGCGATGCTCATGTATCTGTTCTCGGTCTCGTGCATCACGCACTTTATGGACGTGGCCCGCAGCCGCCACCCCAAATCGATGGTGCTCGCGAGCTCGGTGGAGCCCATGGCGTTTAACGTCGGCATCTCGTTTGGCACCGCGGTGGGCGGCGCCGTGGTAAGCGGGATTGGCATTGCCTACGTGGGCGCGGTTGGCGCCGCATTCTCGCTCGTAGCCTGGATACTCACGCTAGTGACGATCAAGCTGGCACGCTGGGAGCGCAAGCGGGCAGCACAATCTTCGATGCAGGCATAGGGGTGGGATCGAGGCAGGCGCAAGTACAGCTCAGCGCGGCGGGCGTCCGATGAAAACCACACCATACGAGCAGTGTTTATCCGCCCGCAGGCTCCAGCGGTTCAATTTCGTGTACTTGAAATACACGTTTTTCCACGATTTCGTGTATTTCAAGTACACGAAATCGTACTAAACTATGTATTTGAAATACACGGAATTGGAAAGGCGGCTCCATGCGCAGATCAATCGAATCCGTCATCGAATCATGGGCGACAGAGGACGCGTCGCGCCCCCTCCTCATCCGTGGTGCGCGACGCGTGGGCAAAACGTACGCTGCCGAGGAAATCGGCAGACGAATCGCCGGCGATGCGTTTGTCAAACTCGACTTTCAGACCGATCTTGAGCTGATTGCCCCGCTGTTCGACTGCCCCACCGACGACGTTGACACCATCGTGGCACGAATCTCAGACTATAAACGCACCCCCATTCGCAAAGAAGCCGCATTCATCCTGTTTGACGAGGTTCAGCTCTGTGAACGCGCGCTCAACTCGCTTCGCTTTTTCTCGGGTTCGGGCTGGCGCATATGCGCGACCGGCAGTCAGCTCGGCGTCGCCACGCGCAAGCGCAAGCTGCCTTTTCCCAGCGGCGTCCGCCAAGAGACCATGCATCCCATGTCGTTCGAGGAGTTTCTCTGGGCGCTCGGCGAGGAGCAGATGGCCGATGCCGTTCGTACCCACGCCGACACGCTCGAGACCTACGCCGCACACCAAGCCGCGCTCAACCTGTTTCATCGATACCAAATCGTGGGCGGCATGCCCGCCGCCGTCAACGCATATCGCAAGACACTATCCATCGAAGACGCGCGCGTCGAGCAGCGCGAAATCGACGAGACCTACACCGCCGATATGACCGACCCCGAAAACGGGATCAGCGGCGTGGCAGCGCGCAAGGTCTGGCGCTCCATTCCATCCCAGCTGCTACGATCCTCAACCAAGAAATTCAAGTACTCCGAGGTCGAACGCGGAGGCCGACGCGCAAAGCTCATCGAGCCACTCGACTGGCTCGAGGGCGCCGGCATCATATCGGTCAACAACCTGACCGAAGGCATCGAACCTCCCCTCGTCCCCTTCGACGACGAAGACGGGAGCTTCTTTAAAGTCTATCTTCTCGATACGGGCCTCATGTTCTACAAACTCGGTATCAACCCGCGACTCTGGCTCGACCTCAAAGAGGATTCCGCCATTGCGCTGTCTTCCGACTTTCGAGGTGCCTTGGCGGAGAACTCGGTCATGCAGGCATTTTCGGGCAATGGTTTGCAGACGTATTACTGGATACCACCGTCGTCTTGGAAGACGAACGGCGAGCTCGATTTTCTACTTCAGACCGACCGTATGGAGATCGTTCCCGTCGAGGTAAAGTCCGCACGCAACGTGCGCGCGAGAACCCTCGGGTCGTTTATGGAAAAAGCCCGGTCGCCGTATGCCTACATATTGTCCGAGAACAATTTTGCCCGCAGCGAAACCGAGGACGGGTGCGAGCTGCGCCACCTCCCCTTGTACGCAGCGGGCTTTATCGGAGCAAACTGCCTCAAGGCCAGTCTGTAAACCCCGCGCAACCGCCCTGAAAGGAAACCGCTCATGCAACGCATTCTGTTTATTTGCCACGGGAATATCTGTCGCTCGACGATGGCTGAGTCCGTGTTTACCGAGCTGGTGCGCCGTGCTGGGCGCGAGGCGGAATTCGTTATTGATTCCGCCGCGACCTCGACCGAGGAGATTGGCAATCCGCCGCATCATGGCACGGTTGCCAAGCTGCGCGAGGTCGGGATTCCCGTCGTTGCGCACCGTGCGCGCCAGGTGCGCCGAGCGGAATATGGCGACTGGGACCACATTGTCTATATGGATGCCGAGAACGCCCGCGGCCTGCGCCGCATCTTTGGTAAGGACCCCGACGGCAAGATTACACGCCTGCTCGATTGGACCGATCGCCCCGGCGACGTCGCCGACCCTTGGTATACCGGCAACTTCGACGCCACCTACCGCGATGTGCTCGACGGCTGTACCGCTATACTCGAGCAGCTTTAGGATGCTGCAGGCGAAGCCGGGAGCCTTGCTAGACAGTTAGTTCAGAGCGCCGAAGGATCCGTCCGATGCACGCTATTCCGATCCGCGACACAGCGAATTCGACCGGCTGCCTACCCGTCGACGACCTCGGCAAGCCAAACATTAAGGGTATCGACCTCGGGGCAGCAGAACTTTGCCGTGCCGGGCTCGTTGCCGGGCACGGTGCCGCCGTAGCGCAGGATGTCGATATAGGGAAAGCCCACATGGCAGGCCATGGCGCACATCTTGCCGCGGTCGCGGTCAAAGTCGAAGACGTCGCCCGGCCTGTGACCGTGGTGGCAGCGGCATGCACCCAGCTGGTCCACGCAGCTAATGCGAATACGCGGGCGCTTGCCGCGCGGCGCACCAAGCGGCTTGTTCTCGCTCGCGGGCTCGGGGCGGCTCTCGCCGGCGCTACTCATGGTCGATCACATCCAGGCAGGCCTCGATGGGAAGGCCAGCCGACTTGTCCTCTTGGTCGGCATTGCGCTCGATAAGCTCAGCCACCACACGCATGGCATCGGACGTCGCGCGCTGCAGACTCCAACCTGCCATAACGCGGCCGACGAGCACCGCCGAAAACGTGTCGCCCGTGCCCGGGAAATAGACCGGGATCAGCTCGAAGGGAATCGTGAAGTACTCCCCCGCCACATGGTCATAGCCGATAACGGAATTCTGACCATCGACCACAGCGCTCGTAACGACCACCGACTTGGCGCCCAGCGCGCGCACGGCGTCCACGAGCGCGTGGGCTTCGTCGACCGAAATCTGCTCGGCAATAGGCGTGTCGGTCAGCAAGCACGCCTCGGTATAGTTGGGAACGGCGTAGTCGGCACATTCCAGAAGGCTGCGCATGAGGCCAATCGTGGACTCGGGCACGCCGGCGTAGAGCTTGCCGTTATCGCCCATGATGGGATCGACAAACACTTTGGTGCCCTTTTGCGCGCGACGGTGGCAAAAGTCCGAAATGATGCGCGTCTCTTCCTCGGTCACGATAAAGCCGGTAGAGATGGCATCGAATTCAAAGCCGAGCTCCTCCCAGATGGCAAGGCTCTGGCGCACGTACTCCGTGGTGTCGTGGATGTAGAACTTAGGGTAGTTGAGCGTGTCGGACACGAGGGCCGTCGGCAGGTTGTGGATACGGTAGCCCATGTGCGACAGCACCGGCAGCATGGCGGAAAGCGCGACCTTACCGTAGCCGCACATATCGTTGATCAACAGCAGCTGAGTGTTCTTCATGAGGGTCCCCCTTGGTTCGGGCACGGCGCAGCGGCGCCACAATGCGACTAAGTGTAGCGCAGGGAGCGCTACGGACGGAAGTTTGCACCAAAGCCTTGACAAGGAGTGTCCCTAGGTGCTGGCAGAAAAGGAGCGTCCCCAAGTGCCAACAAGAGCAACGCCGATGTTTTGACAGCGTCGTAACTAAATAAGTTTGGTACCTTGACATTCCCGCGGGGCACTCCTAGATTAGTTAGGCACAAAACAATCCCACTACCTAACTAAAGAAAGGAGCGATACGAATTCATGTGCGATGAACCCCTTAACCTTCGTCCGCACGAGCCCGGCGGCGACCCGTCGCAACCGGCAGACGTGCCCGAAGCAGTTAACGGCGAAGACAAGCTCGCCAAGCGCATCCTGAGCGGCCTAGGCTTTTGCGGCCACTACATGCACTTTCACGGCGGCGGCGTGTCCGGCAAGGCGCCCATCGTCTGCCTGCTTGCCAAGCAGGAAAACGGCGAGATGTCGCAGCAGGAACTCGGCATGCACTTCGACCTCAAGCCGGGGTCGCTTTCCGAAATCTTGTCCAAGCTCGAGTGCGCCGGCATCATCGAGCGCAGCCGCAATCCAAAAGATCGCCGGCAGCTCACCATTCGCCTGACCGAGATCGGCTGGGAGAAGGCCCGCATCGACCAAGCCGCCCGCATCCGCTTTAGAGAGCAGGCCTTTAGTGCCCTCAACCACGACGAGCGTGAACAGCTCGCCGAGATGCTCGAGAAAATCCGCGTAACCTGGGAGGAACTGGATGATTAAAACCCTTATGGGCAGCATCCGCGATTACATGAAGGTCACGATCGCCACGCCGCTGCTGGTGCTTGGCGAGGTAATCTGCCAGATGATGATCCCGTTTATCACCGCCGACGTGATCGATGCCATCAAGGACGGCACTGCCGTTACCGAGATGCTGCCCACCGCCGGCCTTCTCGTACTCATCGCGCTGACGTCACTCGCCTTTGGCGCCGCCGCGGGCATCACCTGCAGCCATGCCAGCTGCGGCTTTGCCAAGAACCTGCGTCGCGACCTGTTCTACAAGATCCAGACGTTCAGCTTCGCCAACATCGACGAGTTCTCGAGCTCCTCGCTCGTCACGCGCCTCACCACCGACATCAACAACGTGCAGCAGGCCTTTATGATGCTCATCCGCATCGCCGTGCGCTCGCCGCTGGTGCTGGTCTTTGCCTTTACCATGGCATACGCCATGGGCGGCAGCGTCGCCATGGTCTACCTGGTCATCATTCCGCTGCTGGGCTTTGGCCTGTTCTTTATCATCTACAAGGTACGTCCGATCTTTGCCCGCGTGTTCCACAAGTACGACGCCCTCAACGAATCCGTCGAGGAAAACGTCACCGGCATGCGCGTGGTCAAGAGCTATGTGCGCGAAGACTTTGAGAAGGAGAAGTTCGCGACCGCTGCGCGCGACGTCCAGATGGACTTCACCCGCGCCGAGAAGCTCCTTGCCTTTAACAACCCCATGATGAACATCTGCGTCAACGGCGCGTTCGTCGTCATCATCTACCTGGGCTCCAAGCTCATCATCACGAGCCAGGGCACCCTGTTCGACGTGGGCCAGCTCTCCTCCATCTTTACCTACGGCTTCCAGATTCTGATGAGCCTAATGCAGCTGTCGATGATCTTTGTCATGGTAACCATGGCAGACGAGTCGGCGCACCGCATTACCGAGGTGCTGGCCGCCGAGCCCACGATCGCCAACCCGACCGAGCCCGTGCACGAGGTTGCCGACGGCTCCATCGACTTCGATCACGTGAGCTTTAAGTATTCCGAGCATGCCCGCCGCCAGGCGCTCGACGATATCGACCTGCATATTAAGAGCGGCGAGACCATCGGCATTATCGGTGGCACCGGCTCGGCCAAGTCGACGCTCGTGAACCTGATCGCCCGCCTGTACGATGTCACCGAGGGCGCCGTGCGCGTCGGCGGCGTAGACGTGCGCGACTACGACCTGGACGCGCTGCGCCACCAGGTAGCCATGGTCCTGCAGAAAAACGTGCTGTTTAGCGGCACCATCGCCGAGAACCTGCGCTGGGGCGACCCGAACGCCACCGACGAGGAAGTCCGCGAGGCCGCACATCTGGCCTGCGCCGACGAGTTTGTCGACGGCTTCCCCAAGGGCTACGACACCTGGATCGAGCAGGGCGGCTCCAACGTTTCCGGTGGCCAGAAGCAGCGCCTGTGCATCGCGCGTGCCCTGCTGCGTCGCCCCAAGATCTTGATCCTGGACGACTCCACGAGCGCCGTCGACACCAAGACCGACGCCAAGATCCGCGAGGGCCTGGCGAGCTACCTGCCCAACACGACCAAGCTCATCATCGCCCAGCGCATCAGCTCCGTGCAGGACGCCGACCGCATCATCGTCATGGAGGGCGGCCGCATCAAGGACATCGGCAACCACGATGAGCTGCTCAAGACGAGCGAGATCTACCGCGAGACCTTTACCTCGCAAAATAAGATGAGTGCCGAAGGCGAGGACGCGGGCGAGACCGCCGCAGCCGACACCGAGGCATCCGCACCGCAAGCTCAGACCCAGGAAGGAGGCGAGGCACATGAGTAAGGCCGCTACCGCCGAGCGCGCGCGCAACCGCAAGGGCGGCACCATGACGCGCCTGATCAAGATGCTCTTTGGCTTCTACCCGGTGCTTTTGCCCCTCGTCGTCGCCGGCGTTGTGCTCTGCGCCATCATCAACTCCATCGGCGCGACGTTTCTCCAGAGCGCGCTGCAGGTCATTAGCGAATCGTGGCAGTCGGGCGACTGGACGGCCGCGCAGCCCAAGATTCTGAAGCTCGTGACCACCCTCGGCTGCATCTACGCCGTGGGCGTCGCCTCCTCGCTCTTCTGGAACCGCGCCATGGCCGTCATCACGCAGGGCTCGCTCGAGAAGCTGCGCGAAAAGATGTTCAACCGCATGCAGGACCTGCCGATTCGCTACTTCGACACGCACCAGCGCGGCGACATCATGAGCCACTACACCAACGACATCGACACGCTGCGTCAGATGATCAGCCAGTCGCTACCCAACCTGCTCATGACGATCATCGTCATCGTCACCGTGTTCTTCATCATGCTGTATTACAGCGTGTGGATGTGCCTGGTCATCATTGCCGGCATCGCCTTTATGACCTTTATGACCAAGCTGCTCGGCTCCAACTCCGCGCGCTTCTTTATCGCGCAGCAGACCGAGCTCGGCGTGGTCGAGGGCCATATCGAGGAGGTCATGAACGGCCAGAAAGTCGTCAAGGCGTTCTGTCACGAGTCCGCCGCCGAGGCCGATTTTGACGAGCGCAACGAGAAGCTCTTCGAGGTCTCGCAGAAGGCCAACATGTACGCCAACATCCTCATGCCGATCCTCGGGAACCTGGGCGACTTGCTCTACGTGCTGGTCGCGCTGACCGGCGGCATCTTCCTGGCGCTGGGCGTGCCCAACCTGAGCCTCTCGGGCATGGCGCTCTCCATCGCCGTCGTGGTGCCGTTCCTCAACATGACCAAGCAGTTCTGCGGCCAGATCGGCCAGATCTCGCAGCAGATCAACGCCGTGGTCATGGGCCTTGCCGGCGCCGAGCGTATCTTTGAGCTACTCGACGAGGAGCCCGAGGCCGACGAGGGCTACGTGACGCTTGTCAACGCACAGGTGAATCCCGACACCTGGCAGCTCGAGGAGGCCGACCACCACACCGGTATGTGGGCTTGGAAGCACCCGCACCGCGCGACCGGCGAGATCGAGTACGTGCCGCTGCGTGGCGACCTGGTCATGGACAACGTGGACTTTGGCTACACGCCCGACCACGAGGTGCTGCACGGCGTGTCTGTGTACGCCAAGCCGGGCCAGAAGGTCGCGTTTGTCGGCGCCACCGGTGCCGGCAAGACGACCATCACCAACCTCATCAACCGCTTCTACGACATTGCCGACGGCAAGATCCGCTACGACGGCATCAACGTCAACAAGATTCGCAAGTCCGATCTGCGTCGCTCGCTCGGCGTGGTGCTGCAGGACGTGAACCTGTTCACCGGCACCGTCATGGACAACATCCGCTACGGCAACCTGGACGCCACCGACGAGGAGTGCATCAAGGCGGCCAAGCTCGCGGGAGCGGACGACTTTATCACCCGCCTGCCCGACGGCTACGACACCATGCTCACCGGTAACGGCGCGCAGCTGTCGCAGGGCCAGCGCCAGCTGATCTCGATCGCGCGCGCCGCCGTCGCCGATCCGCCGGCGATGATTCTGGACGAGGCCACGAGCTCCATCGACACCCGCACCGAGGCCATCGTGCAGGCGGGCATGGACAAGCTCATGGAGGGCCGCACGACGTTTGTCATCGCGCACCGCCTCTCCACCGTGCGCAACTCCGACGCGATCATCTGCCTGGACCACGGCCGCATCATCGAGCGCGGCAACCACGACGAGCTGATCGCCAAGCGCGGGTATTACTACCAGCTCTACACCGGAGCGTTTGAGCTGGAGTAGCTCCCACCGGAGGACCCCCCGTCAAAACACGACAGCTTTTTCTAATGACATGAAAGATGCCGCTCGGGACATATAAGATGCCGCTCGGGACATATAAGATGCCGCTCGGTAAACTCACCGCAGAGCACGGTTGTCTTTTCGGGGGGGGGGATACCATTTCTTCTACACGTACGTAGAAAAGGAGTGTCTATGCAGTGCTATTCAAGACGGCAGATCGTTAAACATATGGGATTGGCTGCAGGATGTTTGCTGCTATCCCCCTTGAGTGGCTGCTCAACAAACGACAGGCCAATCGATTCCGCAGATAACACTGCATCAGATAAGGAGCAGTTCGATTGGCTTGAAGCGACGGGGACGTATACGCCCTCCGACGCTTTCAAACAAAAGGGGCTTTGGTTCACTTTTGGTAATGACTATGCAGACGGACGTGAGAGCGTTGCTAAAGACACATCGATAACGGCAATCTTTGAATTTTACGGAGACGGAACGGTTACATGTTGGAATGTATACGACGAAACGGGCTCTTCGGTGATTCGATTTAGGGACCTTGAAGGTCTTTCGGATAAAGAAGTTCTCTCGATGGCTAAAGAGCATTGGCCCATATCGCAGGACGAATTTGAAAGCAAAAAGCAAAATGTGATCGATGAGCTCTCTTCTAGTTACGAGGACCTAAAGGCCGAGGCAGCGGATAATCCTGACTTGAATGTTGAAAATGCCTACTTCTCGCGTTTTTTTGAAGACCTTAAATCTATGTCGTTGCCAAAGGAACCAGAGGGTAAATCCTATTCGCTTAAGGTTCAAACAGACGACACAGGCAACAACACGGAATATGAGAAAGTATGCTTGCCGACATGTGGATATCCTGGGGTGCTTAGCCTTAGCGGGGGAGGTGCCGCAGCATGGGGCAGAAAGGAGCTCTGGTATTCACTCCTTAGAGCCGATGACGATACTAAGTACGAATCCATATCTAACTCGTACCTCAGCTGCTACGTCAATCGAGAGGTTAATCTCATCGAAAGCGACACCAGCGATGATGTATGCAGCTCAACTTATCAAGGATTTGGCGGAATAGTTACCCGAACAGGTGGCTCAGCATCTTTTGTTCTTGATGAGCCAACTTCCGATGAAGTCGAAGCTGACTGATTATAGGCATTTCCTCTTTGCTCAAGCAGCTCCAGGGTTTCACGTTAGAACTAATATTTAATCTACGTCAATTAGTGCTCATTGCCACACAGGCAATGAGCACTTTGATTTCCAAAGACTTTGCATGACAAAGGGGCGTTCCTTTGCTGCGTCCACTGTTGACGGCTACACTCAGAGAGCGTCCCAAATTAGCTATCATTTTATTTGGCAAGCAATATCTGCAGGTAATCGCGCTTTCTGTGGAGGACGCGGTCGATATAGACCTTCTGGTAATAGCGGTAAAACGCGAGATAATTGTCACAGATCACGAACCGGTAATCGGAGCGTAGGGGATGGATCGATGAAAGTGGCGTGCCCGACTCCGGGAAGCTGGAGAGCAGGTCTATCCGAGCGAGGATGCCCTCTACGATTCTCTCCGCTGCTGCGGGATTGTCCTTTTCGACGGCAATATAGTCCCAGATGTCGTCGAGATCTTGCAGAGCCAGCGGAGAGTAGACGACCTCGAAGCTATGCATGGCTTGCGGCCTTGCGGCGGAAGTGCTCGGCGACGTTGTCCGACGAGACCCATCCGCTCTCATCACCCGAGCTGCGTCCGCGCTCAAGCTCGGACATCAGTGTGCTAATGGCGCAAAATCGGTCGTAATCTTTCATGTCGAGCACAGCGTAGCAACCGTGCCCATTTTTGGTCAGAAACACCGGGGAACCCTCGTGGACATCGGAGAGCACCTCGTTGTAATTGCGCAAATCGGAAACAGGTTTAATGGCAGGCATATAAGGCTCCAATCGATGTACGGGAACTTACGATAAATTATACGAATAATATGCAGCACCCGCCAGCCAAAACACCCCCACACAAAACGAGCCCCTGGCCAACTGGCCAGGGGCTCACCAACTTTGATTTCGTTTTAAATGACGGGCGATTGCGTGCAGGGGGTCTCCCAGGCGGGCCGGGGTGTAACCTCCGTGCTCAAACATTCTCGCTTCGCTGCGCAACTGCGCGCGGAGGTTATACCCCGTGGCCCCAGCCTCCTGCGCTGCTCCGCTCGAAACGTAAAACTGAAGGTGAAGCATGTAAGGTCTCGGCCTTATGGCCGGGACCTCATTTGTTTGCTGAGATTTTTCTAGGACAGCGAGAGTAGTTAAAAAAAGCCCCGCGCGAAATGAGCTAGTTGAGGAGTTGAGCCATGGCGTTGACGAATTTTTGCACTTGTAAGGTTGGCTCGAGCGGGTAGTGCAGATAGACCGGCACCTCGCGGCCGCACAGGAACGGCACGCCCACAAAGGCCGGGTGCACCCCCGACCACGCCCCGCAGGTGAGCACCGCGTCGCCCTTTTCCTCCGCCTCGTTAAAGAGCGCAAAGTCGAAGCTGTCCACATCGATCACGTCCACGCCGCCGTCGGCCAACAGGTCGATGCGCAGGCTGTCCATGGCATCGTTGCCGTGACGGAGCACGCGCAGGCGCATGCCCTCCAAGTCGGCGACCGTAATGCGACTCTTGCGCGCAAGCGGGCTTGTACGCGGTACGTCGATATAAAACGGCACGTTGACGATGCGGAGCTTTTGGCAGGTGTCGCCCCAGCGCGGGGTCGAAAAACTCGACTGCACCACATCTACCTCGCGACCAAGGCTGCGCATGACGGATTCGCGCTCGTCATAGAGATCGCTTACCGGCACGATCTCAAATCGCAGCGACGGCTCCAGATTGTGGATGCCCGTCCACATCGACAGTGTTTGGCGCCCCGGACACATCATCGACACGCCCAGGCGCACGGCACCGCCATCGCCCGCCGCACGTCGGGCACGGCGCAGGGCGTCCTCGGACTGGCGCATGATCGAGCGCGCGTCGTCCACCAGCAGAGCACCCGCCGGCGTCACCTTGACGCCCGAATGCGAGCGCTCGAACAGCGTAATACCGAACTCCGCCTCAAAACCCGATACCTGCTTGACGAGCGCCGGCGTCGACACGCGCAGCTTTGCCGCCGCACGCGAGAAGCTTCCCAGCTCCGCGGCGGCCGATATGGCCTCGAGTCGTCGATCGTACACGTCAATCTCCCGTTTTCGCGCCTGTGACCGCATGGTGCCACAGGGGGTTGTTTTCGCAGGTCACGCGCTCAATTGAGAATAATCTGCATCGCACAGTGTAAACCTACGGTTAACGCCATTCTAACAAATATGCAATTCACCTGCGCAAATGCAAAGCATACGATAACCAGCGAAAACCACGTGGGTCGGTTAATGGGAACGACCCACCGGGAGGCACAAGAAGGGAAGTTCCTATGAGCAATTGGCTTAAGCTCGAGGGCGATGTCTGCGCCGTGACTGGCGCGCTCGGCGGTATGGGCGTCGAGATTTGCCGCGAGTTCGCCCGCAATGGCGCCAACGTCGTCATGCTCGACCTGGACGAGGAGAAGGTCAAGGCCGCTGCCGCCGACCTCGCTGCCGAATTTGGCATCCACGCCGAGGGCTACAAGATGAACGCCACCGACGAGGCCGAGGTTCAGGCTGCCGTCGACGCAACCATCGCCAACTTCGGCCGCGTCGACGTCCTCGTCAACACCGCCGGTATCCTGCGCTTCGCCGCCATGGAGGACCTGCCGCTGAGCGACTGGGAGCAGGTGCTCAACGTCAACCTCACCGGTTACTTCATCACCTCGCAGCGCTTTGGTCGCGAGATGATCAAGGCCGGCCAGGGTCGCCTGGTGCACATCTCGACCGTCGCCAGCCACTCCCCCGAGACGTTCTCGGGCGTGTACAGCTCCACCAAGGCCGGCGTCAACATGATGTCCAAGATGCTCGCCGCCGAGTGGGGCCCCTACGGCGTCCGCTCCAACTGCGTCGAGCCTTGCTTCGTTAAGACCCCGATGTCGGCCAATTTCTACGCCGACCCCGAGGTCGAAAAGAGCCGCAGCCGTCTGATCGCCACGCGCCGCATCGGCGAGGTCAGCGATATCGCCAACGCCGTCATGTTCCTGGCGTCCAAGCGCTCGGACTTTACCACCGGCGATGCCATCAAGGTCGACGGCGGTTTCTCCAACATGATGGGCGACCTCACCGCCAAGCCCGGCGGCCGTCGCGCCTATGCCGACAACTACCTCAAGAACAAGGGTGTCGAGCTTTGGTCCGATGAGTCCGGCGTCGCCAAGCCGACTGACCAGTAAACCAACCTGACAGGGAGGCCCCGCGGACACGCCCGCTCCTCCCCCGTATCGATCAGAAAGAGTCCAATGGCTTCCACCAACTCCAACAAGGGTCGCGCCGTCGTGCTTTCCGCCGCGTGCGTCACCATGTTCTTCATCAGCTCCATCGCGCTGTATTCCGTCGTGAGCAAGAACCTGCTCGCCGTCTACCCCGAGTGGTCGAGCGCCCTTACCTGGGCTTTCCCCGTCTTCCAGACCATCATGGCCGTGACGGGCATCTTCGCCGGCCGCATCTCCGATAAGATCGGCCCGCGCAACGTCGTGATCGCTGCCGCCGTGTGCTACGGCCTGGGCTGGTTCATGTCCGGCACCGTCACCGAGCCGTGGCAGTTCTACCTGTGGTTCTCGCTCGTCGCCGCCATCGGCAACGGCCTGGGCTACAACCCGGCGCTCACCACCGGACAAAAGTGGTTCATCGACAAGAAGGGTCTCGCCTCCGGCATCACCCTGGCCGCTTCGACCGCCGGCCCCGCCGTGCTGTCCCCGGTGCTCGCCTCGCTGCTCATCCCGAGCCTGGGCATCTTTGGCGCCCTCAAGGCGCTCGGCGTCATCTTCTTTGTGACGATTGCCGCCTCCGCCCTGTTCCTGAAGGCCCCCGAGGCCGGCTGGCTGCCCGAGGGCTTCGAGGCCCCCAAGGGCGGCGCGCATGCCGGCACCTTCGGTGACCTCACCCCGGGCGAGATGGTCAAGACCCCGCGCTTCTGGGTCCTCATCGTCACCTTCGCCTTTGCCGCCACCGCGGGCACCCTGCTCGTGGGCAAGGTTGCCTCCATCGCCGCCGTCCAGCTCTTCGCCGACCCCACGAGCGCCGCGGCCGTCGCCCTCGGCGGTGTGGTCGTCTCCGTCAACACCTGCGCCAACCTGGTCGGTCGTCTGTCCTTTGGCCAGATCATCGACAAGCTCGGCGCCTATAAGTCGCTGCTCATCAGCCTTGTCGTCACCATCGTTGCACTCGTCATCATGTCGATGAGCTTTACGCAGAGCATGTTCTTTGTGGCGCTCGCCCTGCTCGGCTTTAGCTTTGGCGCCCTACTCGTCATCTACCCGCCGCTCACCGGTGGCGCCTTTGGCACCAGCAACATCGGCGTCAACTACGGCATCATGTTTTTGGGTTACGCCGCTTCCACCTGGATCAGCCAGCCCATCACCGCCGTGTTGTATCACGCCGAGGCCGGCAGCGCCGCCTACCAGCAGTCCTTCTACGGCGCCATCGTGATCGCCGCCATCGCCGTCGTGCTCACCGTCTACATGATGGTCTCCGACAGCAAGAAGAAGTCCGCCTAGTTTTACCGATGCGGCAAAGGGACTGCCCCCTTGCCGCATTCCACCGCCACCAGTATTAAGGAGTCGAAATGTCTGAGCTCAACCCCGTCCGCATTGCCGTTATCGGCGCCGGCGCCATGGGCCGCAACCACATCCGCTTTGTCACCGAGGAGCCCGAGGCCGAGCTCGTCGCCATCGCCGACGCCTTTGAGGGCGCCCGCGCCACGGCCGAGGCCGCCGGCGTGCCGTTTTACACCGATCCCGCTCAGATGATGGACGAGGTCAAGCCCGAGGCCGTCATTATCGCCACCCCCAACGACCTGCACCTGGGCGTTGCTCGCGAGGCTGTGAAGCGCAATATTGTGCCGCTGGTCGAAAAGCCGATCTCCAACGACCTCGAGGATGCCCAAGCCTTCGCCGCCGAGGCCGAGACCGCCGGCGTGCCCGTGCTCGTGGGTCAGCACCGTCGCCACAACCCCTTCGTCAACAAGGCCAAGGAGATCATCGAGTCCGGCGAGCTGGGCAAGCTCACCGTGTCGAGCTTCCACTACATGATCTATAAGAACGACGAGTACTTCGACGTCGAGTGGCGCCGCAAGAAGGGTGCCGGCCCGATCCTGGTCAACCTGGTGCACGATGTCGACCTGCTCCGCTATCTGTTGGGCGAGCCCGTTGCCGTCCAGGGTATGCAGTCCAGCGCCGCCCGCGGTTTTGAGACCGAGGACTCCGCCGTGGTCAACGTCCGTTTTGCCGATGGCGCGCTTGCGAGCATGACCATCTCCGACGCCACCGCCAGCCCCTGGAACTGGGAGGCCACCGCTCGCGAGGACCCGCAGTACCGTCCCTTCGACGCCGACGCCTACTTTATCGGCGGCACTAAGGGCGCCCTTTCGCTGCCCCGCCTGCACCAGTTCTCCTACGACGGCGCCTCCAACTGGCACAAGCCGCTGCAGATGGAGATCCCAGCCGTCGACCCGGCGCTGCCGCACAAGATGCAGCTCAAGCACTTTGTGAAGGTTGTCCGCCGCGAGGTCGAGCCCGTCGTGACCCCCGCCGACAACGTTAAGACGCTCACGCTGCTTAACGCCATCAAGGAGGCCGCCGAGACCGGCCAGCTCGTCGAGCTGTAACGCCCCAGGGTGGGCCGCGGCAGAAACCCTGCGCCGAGCCCCTCGGCCCGCTATCGACAAGCCCCTCTTCTCTGCCCCGCGAGCAGCCTCCTGCCCGCGGGGCTTTTGTGCAGTGGCATGCGACAAAGGGACAGTCCCTTTGTCGCATCGCGGGTGGTATCCTTGGTAGCTCTGTGCTGCAAACGCACCTTAAACGCAAGGAGTTCCATGGATCTTATCGCCCAGCTCGCCCGCGAGCTCAACCTTAAAGCCGCCAACGTCGAGGCGGCCGTCAAGCTCATCGACGAGGGCAACACCATTCCCTTTATCTCGCGCTACCGCAAGGAAGCAACGGGCGGCATGGACGACGTCGCCCTGCGCGCACTCGACGAGCGCCTGTCCTACCTGCGCAATCTTGAGCAGCGCAAAGAGGACGTCATTCTGCTCATCGACGCCCAGGGCAAACTCACGCCCGAACTCGAGCAGCAGATTCGCGAGGCCACGCAGCTCCAGCGCGTCGAGGACCTCTACAAGCCCTACCGCAAAAAGCGCATGACCCGCGCGCAGAAGGCTCGCGAGGCAGGCCTGGAGCCACTCGCCAACATGATCATCATGCAGGCCTCGGCCAAGGGCAGCGCACTCGACGCCGCCGCGGCATACGTCAACGAAGAGGCCGGCTTCGACACGCCCGAGAAGGCGCTCGCCGGCGCCGCCGACATCGTGGCCGAAACGGTGGCCGAGGACCCCGAGAACGTCGCCGACCTGCGCGCCTTTACGCAAAACACCGCCGACATCGTCGTCGAGGCCACCGACCCCGCCGAGAAGACCCCCTACGAGCCCTACTACAACTATGATGAGCCGCTGCGCCGTATACCCAACCACCGCGTGCTGGCTATCGACCGCGGCGAGCGCGAGGGCAAGCTTCGCGTGCGCGTGAACGTCGACGGCGCTGCCGCCACGGCGCGCCTCGGCAGCCGTTGGCCCCGACGCCAGGGTGTGTTTGCTCCCGTCTTCGATGCCGCCATCGCCGACGGCTACAAGCGCCTCATGGCCCCCTCGCTGGAGCGCGAGGCCCGCGCCAAACTCACCGTTCGCGCCCAGACCGAGGCCATCAACGTTTTTGCCAAGAATCTCGAAGGCTTGCTCTCGGCACGCCCCGTGCGCGGCGCCCGCGTGCTCGCGCTCGACCCGGGCTACCGCACGGGCTGCAAGGTCGCCGTCATGGACGAAACCGGCAAGCTGCTCGACCACGGCGTGGTCTACCCCACCAAGCCGCGCCACGACGTCGCCGGCACCAAGCGCGAGCTCGCCCGCCTCGTCAAGAAGGACAGCGTCAACACCATCGTCATCGGCAACGGCACCGCCAGCCGCGAGACCGAAGAAGTCGTCTCGGAGTTCATTGCCGAGCAGGCACCCGGACTGCGATACACCATCGTCAACGAGGCCGGCGCGTCGGTGTACTCCGCCTCCGAGCTCGCCAGCCAGGAGTATCCCGATCTGGATGTCACCGTGCGCGGCGCCATGAGCTTGGGTCGTCGCCTGCAGGACCCGCTGGCAGAGCTCGTCAAGATTCCGCCCCAGTCCATCGGCGTGGGCCAATACCAGCACGACCTTGACCAGGCCGAGCTCTCGCGCACGCTGGGCCACGTGGTGGAGGACGTCGTCAACCGTGTGGGCGTCGATGTAAACACCGCGAGCGCGAGCCTGCTGGGATACGTATCGGGCATCACGCCGAGCGTGGCCAAGAATATCGTGGCTTTCCGCGAGGAAAACGGCGCCTTTACCGATCGCCGCCAGCTCAAGAAGGTCCCCAAGCTGGGGCCCAAGGCATATCTCAACGCCGCGGGCTTCCTGCGCATCAGCGGTGGCAAGAACCCGCTCGACGCGACGAGCGTCCACCCCGAAAGCTACGAGGTGGCCACGTCCGTCCTGGAACGCGCCGGCGTTAAAGCCAGCGAGCTCGGCCGTGGCGGCGTGCCCGACATTGAGCGCCGTCTGGGCAGCATTTCGGCGCTGGCAAGCGACCTGGACTGCGGCACCCTGACGCTCATCGACATTGTCAACGAGCTCAAGAAGCCCGGTCGCGACCCGCGCGACGACGCGCCCGAGGTAGTCTTTAGCCGCTCGGCGCTTTCGATCGACGACCTGGAGCCCGGCATGGAACTCAAGGGCACGGTGCGCAATGTTGTGGACTTTGGCGCCTTCGTCGACGTGGGCGTGCACCAGGACGGCCTCGTGCACATCTCCAAGCTGGCCAACCGCTTCGTCAAGCACCCCAGCGACGTGGTACGCGTCGGCGACACGGTAAAGGTATGGGTCGAGAAGGTCGATCGCGACCGCAAGAAGATCTCGCTCACCATGGTGCAGGGGAAGTAAACCGCCAAAGCAAGGGTACCCCCTGCAGCGACGTGCAAAATCGCGAGTATTCTGCAATTTCCGCCGCTCCGAACGCCCCTCAGAGGCAATAAAGTCAAAAACGGCCCCCGTTTTAGCGTCGTCAGAGCCAAAACGGGGGCCGTTCCATGCTTCGGTTAACTGATAAAGACCTTTACCTTGCTGAATACTCTCAATTTTGCACGGCGCAGGCGGGGGTACCTTTGCCCACGGCAGGATATGGAAGCCAAGCGCCAACTTGCTGGCAAGCTTGTGTCGGCAGCCCCGGCCTTTCCTTTGCCTAGCGCGACCCTCGCGGAGCGCATGAGCGATAGGGAAAGGAAAGGCCGGGCGAACAACTCGCAGCGCAGCCAGTGTTCGCGTTACGGCAGGATATGGAAGCCGAGCGACGCGATATCCTTGGCAAAGCCGCGCACGGTGTCGAGCGAGACCTCGTACGGGTCGCGACCGATGTTCTTGCGCTTGGCCAGGATGCTGTTGGGCACCGTGATGATCTGGCAACCGCAGGCCTCGGCCTGGTAAATGTTGATGAGCTCGCGCGTGGATGCCCACAGGACCTCACAGTTGGACTTGGCAGCGGCCTTCTTGACCGACTCCGTCATAAACGGAATGGGGTCGACGCCGGTATCGGCGATGCGGCCGGCAAAGAGCGAGATGATGGACGGCGTCTCGGCATCAACAGCCTCGACCATCTCATCGACCTGCTCGGGCGTAAAGATGGTGGTGACGTTGACCTTGATGCCGTCAGCCGAAAGCTTGCGGACCAGCTCGGCGGTGGACTCGCCCTTGGTGGTCACGCACGGAATCTTGACGTAGACGTTCTCGGCCCAGGTAGCGATCTCGCGGGCCTCGACCTCCATGGTCTCGACGTCGTCGGCAAAGACCTCAAACGAAACGGACACATCGGTGATATGGGTCAGGACCTCTTTGGCAAACGCGCGGTAATCCGTCACGCCGCCCTTCTTCATAAGGGACGGGTTGGTCGTGAAACCCTGAACGTTGCCGTTCTCGTACATGTCGAGCATGCCCTCGAGGTTTGCACCGTCAGCGAACACCTTGATTGCCATCTGCCTGATTCCTTTCGCTTGCACATGGGCGTTAAACTGCTAAACACTTTACCTACGTTTATCAAGTCGTGAGCTGCGGGTTTTTATCTTCTCGGCGAACGGTATAAACACCTCAGTGTTTGGATTGATAAATCGATTGAGCATGCAAACGCAAAGAGTCGCAGTTTAAGCAAACGTCAGAAGGCGAGATTCATTAGATGAGGCCGAAATGTTGCATCGCTGCCACGGTGCCGTCGTGTGCGACATCGTCGGTCACGTAGTCGGCGACCGCCTTGACCTCGGGCATGGCGTTGCCCATGGCGACAGCCGTCTCGACGGCAGCGAGCATGCCCAGGTCGTTGCCAGAATCGCCAAAGCCAAAGGTGCGCGCATTTCCCTCGCGGCCCAGATACGCCAGCGCTCGCGCCACGCCCACGCCCTTGTCAATGCCCTTGGGGCTCAGCTCGCGATTCTGACCACCGGTGTTGCACAGCTCAAACTCGCGATCGATAAAGCCGTCATCGTTGGCTACGCGAGCCAGGTAGCTCGCGACGATGCACACCTTGCCCACGCGCAGACGGCCGTCGACGTGCATTTCCTCGGTGCTGTGCACCACAGAAGTGCCGATTAGAGACGACTGCTCAACACCCGCGGGTTCCAGGGCAAAAGTAGCCACGTTGGTCTCGAAAAAGGCCTCAATCCTTGCCGCGGCCATACGGCGCGCGAGCTCCTCGATAACGTCTTCGTCAAAGCAGTCCTCATACACCACGCGGCCCTCGACCTCGAGCGTGGCGCCCGCCATGGCAACGACGCCCGCGGGGTCGAGCGCACGCAAGCTATCGGCGATGAGCCACAGGGGGCGACCCGTGCAGATAAACGCCTTGTGTCCCGCGTCGCGCAGACGATGAAACGCCTCGACGACCGCCTGCGAGGGGCGAACCGCCGAAAAGTCCTTGTCGGTCATGTTATCGGGATCGAACGACGTCAGCGTGCCGTCCACGTCAAAAAAGAGCACAGCGGGTTCGGGACACGCATCAATCATATGGGTTCCTTTCGAGGATAAGGGCAAACGAAGCATCCATCATATAATGGAGCGACGCAACCAGAGAGGTCACCCATGGAATTTTACGCAAGCTGCCCCGAGGGCTTTGAGTCCGCACTCGCCGATGAGCTTAAACGCCTCGGGCTTTCGCATGTCCGCCGCCTGAAGGGCCGCGCTACGTTTGAGGGCGAGCTCGAAGAAGGCTACCGCGCCTGTCTGTGGTCGCGCCTGGCCAGCCGCGTGTTTGTGGTGCTTGGGCGCTTTGAGGCGCAGGATGCCGACGAGCTGTACGACAGCGTTTACGACATCGCCTGGGAGACCATCATCCGCCCCGGCGCCACCATCGCCATTACCGCCCGCGGCGTGACCGAGCAGCTGCGCAACACGCGCTTCTCGGCCCTGCGCGCCAAGGACGCGCTGTGCGACCGTCTGGCCGAGACCACAGGACGTCGCGCCGATGTCGACGCCGCCGATCCCGACGTTCACCTGCTGCTTTCGCTGCGTCAGCGCCGCACGAGCATAAGCCTGGACCTTTCGGGCGACCCGCTGTTCAAGCGCCTGCCGCCCGCCGCGACCCGCGCCGGCGAGGGCACTCACGTGCTACGCCCCGACTACGCCGCCCTGGTGCTGGCGCAAGTCGGCTGGACCGCACTGTGCGAGCGCGAGCTAACGGCCGACGATTACGAGGACGAAGCCCTTCCCACGCTGGTCGACGCCTCGTGCGCCGGCGGCGGTCTGCTGCTGGAGGCCGTGAACATTCTGGCTGACCGCGCCCCGGGCGCCGCACGCGAGCGCTGGGGCTTTGAGGGCTGGCAGCTGCACGACGCCGCTCTGTGGGAGCAGCTGCTTGCCGAGGCACGCGAGCGCGAGGCGGCAGCACGCGAGCGCCAGGCACGCATCGTGGCTGTGGATGTTGACCCCGCCGCCCGCAAGACCGCCGAGCGCATGGTCAAGTGCGCCGGCTACAAGCGCTTTGTCGATTTTTGCGCCGCCAAGCCCGCCACCGTGCTGGACCATGCGGGCGCCGTCGCCGGCGCCGCCGTGGTCGCAGATACGACCGAGACACCGCTGTCGCTTATGCACGACGCCATGACGCTCATCGGCGAGCTGCACCGCGCGCCCGAGCTTGCCGCGGCGCCGGTCGCCGCGCTCACCCGCGACGGATTGCTGGCCCGCGCGCTCCACGCCGAGCCCGAGCGCTCAATCGCCGTCATGCCCAACAACGAAGAGGCGACTATCGAGGTCTGGCCCTCGCTCGACCACGCCGCCGCGGCATTTGAAGCTGCGACCAGCGCAGATGCGGAGGAGCAGACCGCAGACGCTCAAGACGAAGCCGCCAACACCCCCATGCCCGAACCTGCCGCCACACTCGACCTGGGCGACGGCAAGCCGCTGCCCGTGCTCATCCCCGAGTCGGAGCAGTTCGCCAACCGCCTGCGCAAGAATGCCCGTCTGCGTCGCAAGTGGGCAAAGCGCGAGGGCGTGAGCTGCTACCGCGTCTACGATGCCGACCTACCCGACTACTCCGCCGCCATCGACCTGTACGAAGGCTGCCCGCAGACGCCGGGCCGCTGGCTCGTCATCGCCGAATACGCCGCGCCTAAGACCATCGACCCCGCACTGGCCCAGGCCCGTATGCTCGACATCTTGGCCATCGCGCCACGCATCCTGGATGTTCCCGCCGAGCACGTGCACGCCAAGGCCCGCATGCGTTCGCGCGGCGGCTCGCAGTACGGCAAGCAGGGCGCCGGCAAGGGCGGCTCGGGCGAGCGCGCCAATATCGCACGCCGTCGTCTGCCGCTCATCGAAGAGGGCGGCCTCACCTTTGCCGTCAACTTTGACGACTATCTGGATGTGGGCATCTTCCTGGATCACCGCGTCACCCGCAACCTGGTGCGTGAGCACGCCAAGCAGGCGCGCCGCTTCCTCAACCTGTTTGCCTATACCGGCACCGCCACCTGCTACGCGGCGGACGGCGGCGTCGAGGAGACCGTGACGGTCGACCTCTCCAACACCTACCTGGACTGGGCCGAGCGCAACATGCGCCAAAACGGCTTTGTGGGACCGCAGCATCATTTTGTGCGCGACGACGTGCTCGCCTGGATTCGCGACCAACGCCAGACGCGCAACCGCTGGGACCTGATCTTTGTCGACCCGCCCACGTTCTCGAACTCGTCCAAGATGGGCCGCCGTACCTGGGATGTCCAACGCGACCATGTTGAGCTTTTGGCCGGCGTATCGCGCCTGCTCGCACAGGGTGGACATGCCATCTTTAGCTGCAACCTGCGTGGCTTCCGTCCCGAGACGCGCAAGCTCGCACGCGCGGGCGTGGTGCTGGAGGACATTACGGCACAGACCATCCCCGAGGACTTCGCGCGCAACCAGAAGGTGCACCACTGCTATATCGTGCGCCGCCTGCCCATCGAGGATGCCATGGCCGAGGTCGGCTTTAGCGCCGAGGAGATTGCAGAGCGAACCGAGGAACTGCGCAATCCCGAGGCCCGCAAGCCCCGTGCGGCAGTACCCGCGCACGCGCAGGCCGGCAACGGCAAGTCGAACTTTGCCGGCAAACCCTCTCCTGCCGGCAAGCTCAAAAAGAAGAAGTTCTACGCCAGCAAGCCCAAGGGCAAATAAAAAAGTTGCGGTGGAATACGGACTGTTTTGCCTGGAATTAGGCAAAGTTAGACCGTATTTCACCGCAACTCATATTGGGACGGTGGTTGGCGATCTAGCCTTGGGTAACTAGGCGGTAGCCAATGCCTACGTGGGTTTGGATGTAGCGCGGATGCGCGGGGTCGGACTCGATCTTCTTACGCAACGTGCCCATAAAGACGCGCAGGCTCGCCAGGTCGCTCTTGGTTGCCGTGCCCCAAATCTCGTGCAGGATAAACTGGTGCGTCAGCACTTTGTCGGCGTTGTGTGCCAGCAGGCACAGGAGCTTATACTCGATCGGCGTCAGATGCAGTTCCTCGCCATCCATCGTGGCGATGCCGGCATCAAAATCGATATGCAGCTCACCGGTATCGAACGAGCCCTCGGAGGCAACACCGCCCGTTTGCGCATACGAAAGGCGCCTGAGCGTCGTGCGAATACGCGCGAGCAGCTCCTCGACCGAAAACGGCTTGGTCAGATAGTCGTCAGCACCGGCATCGAGCGCGCGGATTTTGTCCGCATCCTCGCTGCGCGCCGAGACCACGATAATCGGCATGCCCGACCATGCGCGCACCGACTCCACCACCTTGACGCCGTCCATATCGGGCAGGCCCAGATCGAGCAGCACAATGCTCGGCGTCTGCGACGAGGCGGCGGCGATGGCGGCATGGGCGGTCTCCACGGCCATATGGCGCAAGCCGTGCGCCTCGAGCGCAGCAACAATAAGATTGCGAACGGCAGGGTCGTCCTCAACGACCAAGATGAGCGGTTTTACGGCAGAGTTCGGCACGGCGCTACTCCTTATCAAACGAAACGTCGGCGACGGGAAGCTCAATCGTAAAGACCGAGCCGTGCGGGTCCGCCGCGGCAACCTCTATGCTACCGCCATGCGCCAGCGCAATGGAGCGGCAGAGCGAAAGACCCAGGCCCACGCTGCGATGGCTGTCGGCAAGACCGTGGTTGGCGGTGTAGAACGACTCAAAGATTCGCTCGCGGTCCTCGGGCGCAATGCCCGGGCCGTCATCGGCCACCGAGCACGCCACGCGTCCATCGTCGACGCTAATCGAAATCATGATATGCGAGCCTGCGGGCGTATAGGTGATGGCGTTGTTCACCAGATTGACCACCAGCTGCACCATCAGGCGCGCATCGACGTTGACGAGCGCCGGCTCATCGCACGCCACCACCTTAAGGTCGTGCTCGCGCACGGCAGGGTTCACGTGGCGCAGCGCCTCCTCCACGATATCGTCCATGAGCTCGAGCGTGGTCGACAGGCGCATACCGCCGCCCTCGAGCTTGGTGATGGCGAGCAGGTTCTCGACGGTGGCGTTGAGCCATTGCGCATCCGAGCGAATGGACAGGAGCAGGCCGCGGCGCGTCTGGGCGTCGAGCACGGCGGTGCCGGTCGAGCCCTGGTCGAGCAGCACATCGGCATTGCCCGAAATACTGGTGAGCGGCGTGCGCAGGTCATGCGAGATGGAGCGCAGCAGGTTGGCGCGCAGCTGCTCATTTTTGGCAAGCACCGCCGCCTCCTCGCGGGCCTCCATGGCGCGGGCGCGATCGAGCGCCAGCTCGCCTTCGCTCACGATGGCATCGGCAAGTGTCCGCTCCTCATGTGTCAGCACGTCGGGCTCGGCAACGATAGCCAGCACGCCCACCACCGAGGCGGGATCGCCCGAGCGCGCGAAGCCGTCGCCTGTGCGAACCGTCAGGTAGATGCCATAAAACGCCGAGCCGCCAAACGTGGCGTCGAGCGGCGTTCCCACATAGGCGGACGCCGAGAGCCGAGGCGGCATCTGCGGCGCCAGTTCGTGCACCGGTGCGGCATCGCCCACGGCCGTGTACGTCGCGCGCGGCAGCAGGTCATCGCCCTCGGCGTCGGCGCTGTACCACACGACAGGGCAGCCCGAAAGACGCGCCAGCTGCGTGGCCATGGCGTGAACGATCTGATGCTGATCGGCGCACCGCTGCAGCATGCGGTTGGTCTCGAGCACCATATGTGTGCGGCGATCGCTGGCGGCAGCCTGTGCCAAGGCGCGGCGCAGGGCCAACGCAATCGAACTCGACACAAGCGAGACCACGAACATGATGAAGAACATGCCGGGATAGCCGCGGTCGATAAGCGACAGCGAGTAGCGCGGGTCGACAAACAAGAAGTTGTAGAGCGCCACGGCGGCAGCCGAGCTCAGCAAGCAATACAGGCGACTCCAGGTAAAGAATGCGCACAGCTGAACGGCAAACACATAGACGATCATGATGCTCGGCGCGAGACCCGGATGGTCGAGTAGCGCGCCCACAATCGTCGCCGCGACCAGCAGCCCCACCGATACGCAGGCGTCATACAGAGGAGTGCGGCGCGTCAGCGTTGTGCGCCGCCACCAAAAGCTATCGGCAATATCGCCGTCCGTACGGACGTCCATCAGCGTCCCGCCCCTCTCTCAAAAACAAAAACCACCACAAAGGGACAGGCACCTTTGTGGTGGTTTCCCTTGTGGTGGTTCCAAGTGTATAGCCTTTGCAACCGGCGGTCGCTAGACAAACAGCACGTGCGCGAGCAGTGCGCACACGCACGCCGCGACAAGCACCGTCACCACGATCGAAATCACGCGATCGGCCATGTCCATGTTGGCACGATTCGTAAAGAACCGATCTTCGGCGGCATCGGCGCGTGCCTCACGCACCATCTCGGCAGCAAGATCGCAACCGTCAAGCACCTTTGCATCCATGGTTTCCTCCCAGGACTCAATCCCCATCAATACAAGCCCGCCCGTTCGCAGACAAACCTCGAGCGTCGACTACGGGCGCTCGTTGGGGGCCAGGCGCTGCATCTTGTTCACGGCTTTGAACTTGGTGAACAGCGGCACGTACTCAAAGCTCACGTTGGAGTTCTCCAGGCCGTACCAACGCGCAGGCGTGCCGGCGGCGCGACGGATGATGTACTTGAGCGTGATGGCCGTACGCTCGCTGGGCTCCACATCGCTTTCGGGCGCCAGAAGCTTACGGATCAGGACGAACTTGAACGTGCCGATGTTACCCGGATCCTTGTAGACCGAGTAGTCATGCGTCTGCGGCGGCAGCTCGCCGGTGGCAGCCAGGTCCTGAACAACCTGACGCAGATAGGCATTGACGCGCTGGTTGATCTTGTAGCCCAGGTACAGGTGCACGCGGAACACGTAGTCGGTGCCGAACGTCTCGACCGAATAGGCAAAGGTATGCGGCTCGTCCATGGTCTCGACATTCACAAACCACCAGGCACGAGCGCGCTTGGGATGCTTGTCCAGAATCGAGTAGACGATATCACGGTCGATGTAATCGGTATGGGTGTCCTTGGTCAGGTACACGATGTTGTCGCTCAGGCGCTCGTAGCGATCGTCATCGCGCAGGCGCTTGAGCTGCGGCAGGTAGCTGCGCAGCGGCAGCAGCGTAAACTGGCGCTGCTCAACAGCCGTACCGTTGTACCAGCACACCATGATGCCCATGATGAGCGCGGCCATGAGGATGGTGAAGTAGCCACCGTGGAAGAACTTGGTGAGCGAGCTCACGAAGAAGAAGCCTTCGAGCAAAAGGAAGAAGGCCGCGAAGATCCACGGAGCAACCTTGAGCTTGCGCTCCTCGTGCAGGTAGAAGAAGAGCAGCAGCGTGGTGCACATCATAGTCAGCGTAATGGCAAGGCCGTAGGCGGCTTCCATATGCGCCGAGTTCTGGAACAGCAGCACCACGATGACGCAGCCGACAAGCATGACGTTGTTGACCATGGGGATGTAGAGCTGGCCCTTGGTCTCGGCAGGGTAGAAGACCTGCATGTGCGGCATGAGGTCCAGACGGCTGGCCTCGGACACCAGCGAGAATGCGCCGGTGATGAGCGCCTGCGAGGCAATGATGGCCGCGACGGTGGAAAGGCCGACGGCAAAGGGACGCAGGCCCGGGGTGAGCATCTGGTAGAAGGGGTTGAGGTCGGCGATACCCATGAGCTCGGGGTTGGCGGCGTTGTTGATAAGCCAAGCGCCCTGGCCCATATAGGAAAGCAGCAGGCAGCACTTAACGAACGGCCAGGTAGCGTAGATGTTGCCGCGGCCCACGTGGCCCATGTCGGAATAGAGCGCCTCGGCACCGGTGGTGGCGAGGAAGCAACTGCCCAGAATCATGATGCCCGCGTGGTTGTTGGGGCTCAGCAAAAAGGCGATGCCGCGCACCGGGTTGAGGCACAGCAGCACGGCGGGGTGCTGGAAGACAAAGAACAGACCCGTGCCGCCCAGGAACAGGAACCACAGCGTCATGATGGGGCCAAAGGCGTGACCGATCTTGGCCGTACCGATGCGCTGTACCAGGAAGAGCACGATGATGATGGCGAGCGTAATGGCGACGACGCGGCCCTGATCATCACCGAGCACGGCATGGACCGCCGGGATGGTGCGCAGGCCCTCGATGGCCGTGGTAACGGTAACGGCCGGCGTCAGGATGCCATCGGCGAGCAGCGCGGCGCCGCCCAGCATGGCAGGGATAATAAGCCACTTTCCGCAGCGCTTGACCAGGCTGTACAGGGCAAAAATGCCGCCCTCACCATGGTTATCGGCGCGCAGCGAGATGAGCACATACTTGATGGTGGTCAGCAGCGTGACCGTCCACACGACAAGGGAGAGCGCGCCGAGCACGAACTCCTCCGTGACGCTTCCGATGCCGCCGTTGCCGGCGACGAGCGCCTTGGTTACATACATGGGGCTGGTGCCGATATCGCCATACACCACGCCCAGCGTGACGAGCATCGCCGAGATGCTCACAGGAATCGCAGCGTGCGAGGCTGCCTCCTTGGCCTTTTGTTCCATAAGCCGGTTTCCTCCCAACTTTAATGTTCGAAGGAATTATAGGTAATCGTCCTATGTTTGAATGGCACTGTTTTCCCAGCTAGATAAACATTTATACGGCCTTTAGGCCACCGCGGCGATATGGAATGTGACAAAGGGACTGTCCCTTTGTCACATCCGTCATTTTCCGAGCCAGTTTTTGAACCACCACTCCATGGAGCGGCTCATCTCGGCCATAAAGGGACTGGTGTGTTTGCGGGTGTAGATATCCACCACGCGCTCGCCCACCTCGCGGGCATGCGGGCGAAACATCGCATCCATCTCGGCCACCTGCGCATCCATAGTCGCGGCATCCGCACGGCAGTAGCGCTCCTCGTGCACCAGGTTCACCACGGGGTGCGCGATCGCCGGACGCTCCTTACGGGGCGTGCCGATGATGAGCATCGACAGCGGCATGGTATAGGGCGGCAAGTCCAGCAGCGCGGCAACTTCCTCGGCGTTCTCGACGATATCGCCAATGTAGCAGCTCCCCAGCCCCAGGGCCTCGGCGGCAACCACGGCGTTTTGCGCGGCGATCACGGCGTCCTGCGCCGCAATGGCAAAGTCGCCCAGACCCGGTGCACGACGGGGAGACTTGCCCGTACGCTCTACAAACTCGGGCTCAAAGCAACCCACATGCTCAAACAGATCGATCCACTTGGCATAATCGACCACAAATATTAGTGCCCAGGGCGCCTTGGCGATCATGGGCTGGTGGTCGCACAGGTCGGCCAGGCGGTCGAGCGTAGCCTGCTCGCGGATGCTCACGATGGAATACATCATCATGGCACCCGCCGACGGCGCACGGCTCGCCGCATGCAGAATCGCCGCCCGCTGCTCGTCGGTCACCGCCACGGGGCGGTCGTCGTCATCACGCGCGAAGGCACGCGTGGAGGAACGGTGCTCCAACGTGTCCAGCACCGCATTGCCCGTCGTCTCGACCGGATAGCCACACGTATCCACGCCCACAGCTCCGTCGCAGTACTCGGCGCCCGTCATACAAACCTGCTCGCTCATCGCCCTGCCCTCGCCATTTCTTTAAGAAGCCTTTACGTTTCCGTGTAATTCCCGTCCATTATCGCGCAGGTCGCCACTACATTGCGCCACACCGCCACACGCGCGCGTTAATATGGCTGGTTGTTGTGCGCAGCCACCAATTGCAGCGCATATCTTGGTAACAATCGGGTAAACCCCCGCTTTCGTAGGTTTTAGTTTGTGAGGAGTCTCAGCATGTTCGCTGCCGCCATCTCGCTCGTCGGTCTTGCGGCGACCGTCTACCTTGTCTTGCGCGAGGCCAAGGCCATTCGCGCACAGTCGAGCACCGTTGCCAAAAGCGCTCTTGGGTGGAGCGTCGCCTTCGGCCTGTTCCAGCTCTTTTTGACCATTTGGAGCGCCATTGGCCTCGTCGCGCAAAACGAGCCGCTCGCCTTCGTAATGCTCATCCTGACCAACGCCATCCTCACCGGCTGCGCTTGGGCCAGCATCGCCCGCGACCGCATCGCCCCGCGCGTCTTTGCGTTCGCCGGGCCCGACGCCCCCGCCCCCACCGGCAAGCTCGCCCGCCTGCGCGGCGCCTTTGTGGGCAAACCGCTCGTCGCCGCCGTCTTGTGCCTGCTGCTCGCCGGCGTCTTTGCGCTGCTGGGCATGGAGGTCTCGTCCAACCACGACTTTACCTGGGTCTACCCCCTGTGCATCCTGCTCGAGTGGGCCATCATCACCACGCTCATGGTCGGCCTGTTCTTCCTGTTCCAGCGCCACGGCGCAGCTCCCGCGGTCCTGGCCTTTGCCCTCTTTGTCCTGGGCATTGCCGAGTTCTTCGTCATCACGTTTAAATCCATGCCCATCCAGCCGGGCGACCTTTCGGCCATCTCCACCGCCGCCGCGGTCGCCGGCACCGGCTACACCTTCTCGATCTCACTGTTCTGCGTGCTGTCCATGGGCTTTACCGCCATCGCCATGCTGCTGTGCGAGTACGCCGGCCTGGTGGCACCGCACCGTCAGAAGGGCGCCGCCAACGCCAAGCGCATGCTGCTCACCAACCTGCTCGTCGCCGTGCTGTGCCTGGGCGGTGTGACCGCACACGTCACGCTCATCGACTACTACAACACCCTCGGCATCACCGTCTACACCTGGCGCCCGCTCGAGAGCTACTGGCGCGAGGGCTACCTGCCCGCTTTCATTAGCGCAGCGCAGTCCATCAAGCCGCCCAAACCCGCCGACTACTCCGTCGACGATGCCAAGGCCACGCTCAAAAAGTACGCCAAGGCCTACGACAAGTCCGACGCTGCCAAGAGTGACGAGCGCACCGCCGCAAAGGAGCAGTTCGATAGCGAGAAGCCCACGGTCATCGCCATCATGAACGAGACCTTCTCGGATCTGTCGATCTACCAGAACATGCGCGCCGGCTACGAGGGTCCGCAGTACTTTAAAAACCTGTCCAACTGCCTCAGCCGCGGCAAGCTCTACGTGAGCGCCTACGGCGGCGGCACCGCCAATACCGAGTTTGAGTTTATGACCGGCAACTCCATGGCCAACCTTGGCTCGGGCGTGTACCCCTACACCATCTACAACATGGAAACGACCGGAAATCTGGCAGAGCAGTTCAAGTCGCTCGGCTATTCCACCACGGCCATGCACCCCAACCACGCCACCAACTGGAACCGCGAGAACGTCTACAAGGATTTTGGCTTTGACCGGTTCCTGTCCATCAACGATTTCCAGGGTGCCGATACCCTGCGCGGCATGGTGACCGACCAGGCGACCTACGACAAGATTCTTGAGCTGCTCGATCAGAACGCCGATCCGCAGTTTATCTTCGACGTGACCATGCAGAACCACTCGGGCTACGATACGGGTCTGCTGCCGGTCGACAAGCAGATGCACCTGAACATCGACACGACCGACCTGGACGCCAAGACCGTCGAGGACGGTACGCTCTCCGATGTCGACGAGTATGTCTCGTGCATCGAGCAGTCCGACCAGGCGCTGCGCTACTTCCTCAACGCCTTGAGCAAGCTCGACCGCAAGGTAGTCGTGGTGTTCTGGGGCGACCACCAGCCGTTCTTCCCGTCCAAGTTCAATGACAAGTGGTTTACCGGCGAGGACGACGCTACGCATCAAGAGCGCCTGTGGCAGACCGACTACATCATCTGGGCCAACTACGACGTTGCCGGCTGCGACCAGACGAGCGAGACCGACGACCTGTCCACCAACTACCTGTCCACCCAGCTCATGCAGCTGATCGGCGCCCCGCTTTCCGACTACCAGAAGGCGCACATGACGCTGCGCGAGTCGCTGCCCGCCATCAACTCCGTGGGCTACGAGGACGCCAGCCTGCGCTGGGCACTTTCCTCCAACGTCACCGGTGACGACGCCGTCGCCGCCGCTGCCACCAAGGCGCGCGAGGATTACGCCAAGATGCAGTATTACGAGATGTTCCGCGACGGCAAGAACGTCTACACCGAGCACTTCCAGACCGAGGCCAACGAGACCGACCCCAACCTGGCACCGGGCACGACCAAGATCAAGTAGCGGGTCGCTGCGGGTCTATCCCGGTTCGTCTGCCCGGGCGGCGCGGAATGTAAGATTCCCTGCTCGGGCAGTCCTGCTCGCACGGAGAGCACATTAAGTGCTCTCCGGCTCGTGCGGAACTCGCGATGAACCTTACATACCTCCGCCCGGACAGACGCCCTGTTGTTGGAGCGTGGCTTGTCTTGGGTGTATCGCCGAACATATATAAGTTGAAGGCCACGTTATGTGGCCTTCTTTGTTTGCGGAAAGTGTATCCCGGAATTCTTGTCTGGAATGGGATGCAGTTTCCGGTTGGCTCTCATTGGGATAGTTCATCCCATTTCTCGGCCTAATTATGGGACGCAGTTTCCCGTTGAGGACCCTTTGGGAAAGTGCGTCCCGGTCTGGGCGCTCAAACTGGGATGGATTTTCCGGATGAGGGCTTGACGGAAAATGTGTCCCGTTCCGGGCGCTAATTGTGGGATGCAGTTTCCGCTTGCGGAGTCTCCACTCAACAGAAAACCCGGGTGGCCTGTTTTTGGCTACCCGGGTTTTTGGGTTGTCGATATGTTCGACTGGCTACTAGTGGGTCTTGCGGCGCTTGATCAGCATGATGAGGGCTATCACTACGAGCGTTGCTCCCGCTGCTGCTGCGGTGGCGACTAGGGCGAATGTTTGGTCGCCGGTGTTTGCGAGGTTCTTCGCTGTGGTCGTAGTCTTGACCTTGGTGTCGGTCTTAGCTCCGTTGTCGGACTTGGGCTTGTCCGGGTTCGTCGGGGTCTCAGGAGTCTCGGGGTCCTTTGAGCCTTCGGAATCGGTTGGGCCGGCGGTGTTTACCAGCGTATGGTCCAGGAACTTCTTGGCGCCCGCACTTGCCTGTGAGAACAGGCGGCGCGTGCGGATCGGGGTGGCGTTCACCGTTGTGGGCGCCGTCTCCTCGGCCTCGATATTCACGAGCGTCGTGCCGGTGTCGAGGCCCACGTCGTTGTATCCCACGTGGCAGTAATACTGCGCACCGTCATCGTCTGCGGTCAGGTCAATCTCGAGCTTTGAGGCCGTTCCAGCCGCGAGGTTGCCATCGGCACCCACGAGCTTAAACTCTGTCTCGCCGCGGCCCTTGCGGTACCACATATAGGTCGGTGCCAGCCCTGTTTCGCTATCGTCGGCACCGAGTTGCTTCACATGGCCAATCGCCGAGAGCGTCAGGTGGCTTCCCGCCGCGCGCTCAACCGAAGAGTCGTATCCAAGATCCGACCCCTCCGCAGCATCCGCCGCAGATCCGCTCACGGTCATCGTCATGCCATCGGGCATGGTCTTGACCGTGATGATTGCCGAGCGAATACCTGTTTCGGTCGTGGATCCATTCTTAACGGCGGCGATGGCGAATCGATACTCCGTATTGGGCTGCAGCCCATCCCACTTGAGCGAGGTCTGCGTGTTGTCGGCAATCTTCCAGCTATTGACGACCGCATCCGCCGCATTGCTCTGCAGTATGCCCACGCCGTAGCTAAAGCCACTCTTGTTTGCGAGTACATCGTCCCAGCTAAACGTAACGCTGGTCGAATCGACGGCGTTTGCCGTAAAGCCCGTCACGGCCGGCGCGTCGGGCATCTCGACGTCCTTAACGTCATAGCCCACGATCCAGAACTGGTCGGTGTCCTTGGTGCCGAGCTTGTCGCCCGAGTCTGCCTCGAACTTGTCGACATCCACCGCGTTGACGCCCAGACGCCACACAAAACCGCACTTGCCCTGCGCGGCCTCGGGCAGGTTGTCGACGGTGCCACCGTATTCGGTCGATTCACTCGAGGAGTTACCCGTAGTAAAGCCGGCGTTGGCACCAAAGCACAGGCCGCCAAACAACTCGTGCTTTGCGAGCTTCGCGCCCATGACAACGCTGCCGTTCAGCGTCAAGCCGAGCTCGAGCTCCTGCTCCTTGCCCTCCTCGACTTCGATGGTCTGCTCAATGCTCGCCCCCGACTGCGCGGCGGCGCCGTTAAACCCATCGTGCGTGTAGGCGCGCGTTACGCCAGGCTTGCCCAGGCCAAAGGAATCCCCAACGGGAGTCTCGCCGTTGAGCGTCGTTTGATAGGTTCCGGGTTCTCCCGACCGGTTGGTCAAAAAGTAGCTGAGCGGCGTCATATTGTGCTGTTTGGCAATGCGGTCATAGGCCTCGACATTAACGACCGAGGTCTGCGCGCCGAGCGACACGGGCGCCGCCATCACGCCCTTGCCACCAGTTTCCTCATTTTCGATCTCATACTCGTAATAGACCATCGGAATCGTGTAGAGCACGGCCTTGTCACCCTCGCCGGCATGCGACTCATAGCTTACGCTTGCGCTGACCGTGCGCTCGCTCCGGTAGTCATAGCATCCCTCGGCGGCAAAATCGACTGAAGCATTCATCGCGACCAGGGGCGGACCGGTCTGCACCTCGACGGCAACGCCCAACTCGGCGCCAATGGTATAGCCCTGGGATGTCCCCGTGCCCTTTTCCTCTCCGTATGACGTGCCGCCCAACACCAGATAGCCGTATGCCTGCTCCAGATCCTCAACATAGGGCGCATCCTGCAGCACGGCAAGCACGCGCGGGTTGGTATAGACCTTGTAGCGGTCCTTGTACGTGATCTTGACGCTGTCGTTGTCGACATCGGGCAGCGCGAGCGAGATAAATGTGCCGTAGGTAGTGCCGCGACGGTTGCTCTCGCTAATCACCTGCTCCTCGCCGCGGCGCACCTTTCCGTTCTCGTCGAGCGAAAAATGCGAGGCGGTCATCCAATAGTAGTCATCGTTCTTGTGCAGGTCCTCGTCGCGGTGCTTGCCCACCACGGCGATAAAGCTCTCGTTATAGCGGTCCGAACCCGAGACGCTGCCCGCCTTGACGTCGCTGATCCACACCTGCTCTATACCCTTGTGGTCATGCTTGTTGCTGCTGTTGTATTGCTGACCGCTCATGCTCATGGTTCCGACCATGGACCCCAAGCCCTGAGCCCCGCTCTGTGCCGTGTTGCAGGCAAAGTCGCGGAACACATCGCCGCCCACGAGCACCTCGTCGACCGCCAGCTGCTCGGACAGGCCGTCAAGGTTGGCAGTGGCAAGGGCAATAGGCGCCAAGGTGCACGGATAGCGCTTATCCTGAGCGCTATCCTTCCATGCGCTGTTGGGCACATGCATCAGCCCATAGGAGGCGAGGAGCCCGTCTCTGTATTCCTTGCAATCGGAAAGCTTGAACTCGCCAGACTCCGAGTCAAAATACGCGTAGCGGTACAGCGCGCCGTACAGCCCCTTGCTGCCGTCAGAAGCGCCGTAATCAAAAGCGCTGCGTTGCCAGTCATAGCCCGCAAGAATAAGGCCCGTGACGGTTTCACCCGTCTTCTTTCCTTCTTCATCGTAGGCGGCAAACGTGCCGAACGTCGCATTCGCAGCGACCATGGTCTTGCCGTTCGCGGAGAGGGAGATTGCGCCCGCGTCGCCCAGAGCATCGACATGGACGAGCGCACCCTTGGATGCATCCCACGAAAACAGCTCGCAATGCGTCGACTTATCAATATTCTTCTTGCCGTAGGGTGCCGAGACCACGATGGCGAGGTCATCGCAAAAATCGCGATCGAGGTCGCCAGCCGCTAGCGAAACGACAGGAGCTGACTGAAGCTGCGTCCAGGAGTCGTTCCCGCCCTTGTTGTGCGTGGTGTAGTCCGCGGCGTTACCGGCATCGATCTTGACGACGCTTTGCTTCCAGTTGCCGCCCTCCAAGTCATACATGTCGACTACAGCCTTGCGCACGCCGTTCTCGTCGACATAGCAGCCCGCGTAGACAAAAAGCTCGTCGACGCCGTCGCCATCGACATCGCCCGCCTCGACATCAAAGACGGCGTCGTGCTCTTGCAGGTAACCGGCATCCAGGTACTTAAAACGGCCTTCGTACATCATATTAGTGTTGACCGTCACCGGCAGGTGTGTGTCGAGAGTGCGCGTACGCCCGTTGCTAAACGAGTAGAGGACCAGCTCAACCTTTCCGGCGTATGACTTGCCGTCAATCGTCGTGGAGGAACTGTCGCCGTAGGCACGGAGCTCGGCAACGCGGCTCTTTTTGCCCGTGCTGGCGTCGCTGCAGAACTCAACACTCGTGGCGTGAATGCCCGAGAAACCGTTGTTGTCGTTGGCGAGTACTGTTGAGGACTCATTGTTGCTTAGGTACGACCAGGTGCCGCCACCGTAGTCGCTATGCTTGTAGAGATCGCTGTTCGTATCGAAGTTGTTGACGTTTTGCCAGAACTTTGCGGCGCCCCACACACTTCCATAGCCATCGAAGAGTTTGCTGCTGCCGCCAATGTCACCGCGCTCGACGTTCTCGAGCTTGTCGCGCAGAGTGTAGCGATTGCCATGGCTACCGTTAGCTGCCATATAGACCTCGCTGCGCGTGGCAAACGTCGTGGGGGTATCAGTGGAATAGGGGCCAACGGTATCGGCCGGAATGTCCTCGCTCGTGCCCAGACCCAGGGCTTGATAATCCTGCTCGGTCATATCGGTGATTGCGGGCGCGTCTGCCGCCTGGGCAACCTGGGGCGTGGCCGTGAAGCAGGCGACGCTCGTGGCGATCAACGCAGCAAGCGCCGCCGTCCCAACAAGCGGGATTTTCGACAGCCTACGGATACGGGGGTGTGGAACGTACATGAGGGACCTCGCTTTATTCGAGTGGAGTGGACTCATTTTTGCAAATGATACATCCGATGCCCGATATCACGTGTCTCATTTTCGCCAACGGCGTGTCTCATTTTTGAGAATCCGAGATGCCGCGGAAATCTTATCCCAGCTCAAAGGCCATTTCTGGGATGTATTTTCCGTCGAGTGCCTCATCGGGAAACTGCATCCCATTTCAAGCGTCGATTCTGGGACGCACTTTCCCCTTAGACCCTCAACCGGAAACCGCATCCCACTTTGAGCGCAAATTCCGGGATGCATTTTCCGCTTGAGCCTCATTGGGAAACGGCGTCCCACTTTGAGGGCTGATTGTGGGATGCATTTTCCGGTTTTGCTCTCATTGGGAAAATGCATCCCGTTTCTTGACCGAATAATGGGACGCAATTTCCCGTTGGAGCGCCTTTGGGAAAGTGTGTCCCACTTCGACCGCCCAGAGTGGGATGCACTTTCCGCAAAGCACCTCAACGGGAAACTACGTCCCATTCCAAAGGCAAATTCCGGGACGCATTTTTCGAAAGCCTGCCCATCCGGAAAGCCCGTCCCACTTTGGACGCATCCGGGCACGGAACCATCGACCTATCAGGCCTCCCATCAATAAAGAGGCGTCCTCCCGGACGGCGGGGCACGAAGTTCATCGCGAGTTCCGCACGCAAAGAAGGCCACTTAATGTGGTCTTCGTCTTGCGCAGGACTGTAGAGCAGGGAACTTCGTGCCCCGACGCCCGGGAGGACGTTTCATTTAGAAAGATGGACCGACCGCCGTCAGCGATGGGAGCTACTCCCCCAGCACGGCCTTTTTGGCGGCTGCAGCCATGTTGTCCAGATCTTCCTTGGTGGGGTGATCCTTTGCGGCGACCCAGTTATCGAGCAGCAACTTAGCGCGGGCGTTGTCGGGATCTTGCTCGAGCATGGCCTCGTAGCGCTGCTTGACCGCGGGGCCCATCTTGCCCTGGCACATCGCCCAGCCCGCAAGCTCGGCATCCCCAGCCAAATTGGAAGTTACGCGGTCGATAATCTGCTGGTAATAGCTCTGATCGGCCCCAAAGCCGCAGGTGCCAAACAGGAAGACGCGCTTGCCGTGCAAGGCGGAAAGCAACGCCGCGACCGAAGGCGTGCACGCGCCCTTGTCGCACCAAAAACCGACGAGCACTGTGTCGGCCGCGCAGGCGCCCTGCGCCTCGAGCGCAACCTGATCTGCATCCGCATCGTCGCTCAACGCCGCGGCATGGACAAACTCAACGCCCGCAGCCTGCAGAGTGCGCTTGATCGCACCCGAAACCATCCTGGTATTACCGCTCTTGCTGTTGACCACCAAAGAGCATGTCATAGTCACGTTGCTCGTTTCCCCCAAAACTAAAGCCACTAATGCAATTTATTAGATGAATATCTTAGTACTAACGTGACAGATGTAAACCACCGTCTGTCGATTGATTAATTTGCACCACGGGCTTGCTCACTGGGCAAACTGGCTGCGGTAGAGTTCGGCGTAGAAGCCGCCTGCCGCTAGCAGCTCGTCGTGCGTGCCGCGCTCGATAATCTGGCCGTCGCGCATGACCAGAATGCAATCGGCGTTGCGGATGGTGCTCAGGCGGTGCGCCACGACAAAGCTTGTGCGGCCGGCCATGAGCTCGTCGAATGCCGCCTGAACCTGCAGCTCGGTACGCGTGTCGATGCTCGACGTTGCCTCGTCCAGCAGCAGAATCGCCGGATCGGTGAGCATGACGCGCGCTATGCACAGCAGCTGCTTTTGGCCCTGGCTAAACGTGCCGCCGTCCTCGCCGATGACCGTATCGTAGCCTTTCGGCAGCTGCACGATAAACTTGTGCGCGTGCGCGCGCTTGGCGGCTTCGATAACCTGCTCGCGCGTGGCGTCGGGACAGCCGTAGGCAATGTTCTGGGCCACCGTGCCCTCGAACAGCCAGGTGTCCTGCAGCACCATGCCAAAGGCACGGCGCAGGCTCGAGCGCGTGTAGTCGCGCGAAGCCTTGCCATCGACCGCGATGCGGCCGGCATCGATATCGTAAAAGCGCAGCAGCAGGTTGATGAGCGTCGTCTTGCCGCAGCCCGTGGGGCCGACCAGGGCAATGCGCATGCCGGGCTTGGCCTCGATGCAGATATCTTGCAGCAGCTTGCGGTCGGGCACATAGCTAAAGTCCACGTGTTCAAAGGTCACCTCGCCCTGCGGGGCGGCAAGTTCCCCGGCATCCGACGCGTCGGGCTCCTGCTCGCGCGCATCGAGCAGCGCGAACATGCGGCGCGCCGAGGCATACGCCGTCTGGATCTGCGTAATGACGTTGGTAACCTCGTTGAACGGCTTGGTGTACTGGTTGGCGTAGGACAGGAAAATCTGCACGCCGCCCACCGTAAGCGCCGCCGGCACGCCCGTGATCACGCCCACGCAGCCAATCACAGCGACCGCGGCGTAGATGATGTTGTTGATAAAGCGCGTACCGGGGTTAGAGAGCGAACCCATAAACTGCGCGCGTTCACCTGCCGTATAGAGCTCAGCGTTGAGAGCATCGAAGCGCTGCTGGGCGTTGGAACCATAGGCAAACGCGTCCACGAGCTTCTGCTCGCCCACGTATTCCTCGATATGGCCGCCAAGCTGACCCTGAATGCGTTGCTGCGCCGTAAAGCTCTTGTTGGAGAGTTTGGCGATGGCACCGGCCGCAAAAATGGAAAGCGGCGTGACGAGCACCACCACAAGTGTCATGGTCAGGTTGATGGAGAGCATAAACGCGAGCGTGCCAACGATGGTGATAACGCCGGTGAAAAGCTGGGTAAAGCCCTGCAGCAGACCGTCGCCCACCTGGTCGACGTCGTTGACCACACGGCTCATAAGGTCGCCGTGGGCATGGCTGTCGATAAAGCTGAGCGGCATGCGGCTGAGCTTGTCGCTTGCCTCCACGCGCATGTCGCGCACCGTCTCGTAGGACAGACGGTTGACGCAATAGCCCTGCAGCCACTGGAAGGCCGCAGCACCTACGACGACAATCGCGAGCTTGGTGACAAGCGGCAGCAGCGCATCGAAGTCCACCTGCCCGGCGGCAACGATGAGGTCGATACCCTCGCCGATGAGGATGGGCGTATAGAGCTGCAAGATCACCGAGATGGCGGCGCTCACAAACGACGCCGCAAACGAAATGCGGTGCGGACGAACGTAGCCCAGCAGACGGCGAGTCACCGCGCCCACGGGGTAGCGCTCGGGGTCGCCGGGCTGACGCGGGCCGTCACCCAAGTCGCTGAGGTTATCGTTGCCGGACACGTTGGCCGTCATCGTGGCGACCGAACCGGAAGAAGTATACGGATTCATTTAGCAGCCCTCCTTTGCGCAGACGGATGCGGAGGCGACCGGGGCGGACGTGGGCGTCGTGCTCCCCTGCTGACCCTCGAGCTCCTCGCGACGAAGCTGCGACTGGCAGATCTCTCGGTAGAGCTGGCAGCTTGTATACAGCTCGTCATGCGTGCCCAGGCCCGCGACCGAGCCGTGGTCGAGTACGCAGATCATGTCGGCGTCGCGCACGGTCGAGACGCGCTGGCTCACGATCACCGTCGTCAGCGGCAGCCCGCCCTCGGCGGCGCCGCGCACACTGCGCTCGCGGATGGCACGGCGAAGCGCCGCGTCAGTCTTAAAGTCGAGCGCCGAGGCTGAGTCATCCATGATCAGGATCTGCGGCGAGCCCACCAAGGCGCGCGCGATAGTCAGACGCTGACGCTGGCCACCGCTAAAGTTCTTGCCGCCCGCCTCGACCGGCGCGTCCAGACCCTGAGATTTTTTGTGCACGAACTCGCTGGCCTGCGCCATATCGAGCGCCGCCCAAAGCTCCTCGTCGGTTGCCGCCTCGTCGCGCCAGGTCAGGTTGCTGCGGATAGTGCCGCTCACCAGCGATGCGCGTTGCGGAACGGTCGCGACCGCATGGCGCAGCTGATCGAGCGGCCAAGCGCGCACGTCGGCGCCCATCACGCTCACGCGGCCGGTGCTCGCATCGTACAGGCGCGGGATAAGCGAGACGAGCGTGGACTTGCCGCTGCCCGTGCCGCCGATAATGCCAAGTGTTTTGCCCAGCGGGAGTTCCAGCGTCACATCGTTGACAGCATTGGCCGCGCCGGCGCCAAACGAGAAGCCCGCATGACTCAAGCTCAGCGCAGGAACTGGAGCGACATTGCCCGGCTCGGGCAGTGCGACCGGCTCGTTGTCCTCGTCGGTAATGCTCGGCACGCAATTGAGCACCTCATTGATGCGCGACGCGCTCGCACTCGCCTTGGTAAAGACCACGACCAGGTTGGCGACGTACACGATAGAGGTGAGCGTCTGCGTCATGTAGTTCACAAACGCCATGACCTGGCCCTGTGTGAGTTCGCCCACGTTGACCTGGATGCCGCCCACCCACAGGATGGCGCACACGCCCAGGTTCATCACCAAAAACGTTACGGGGTTGAGGACCGACGAGAGCTTGCCCACCGCGATGGCGGTATGGGCCTGGTCATCGGCAGCTCGGGCAAAGCGCTCGCGCTCGTGGTCCTCGCGCACGAAGGCGCGAACCACGCGAGCGCCCGAAAGCCCCTCGCGGCAAATGAGCGCAATGCGATCGAGCTTCGCCTGCAGCTGTTTGTAGTACGGGATGCAGCGCACCATGACAAACCAAAACACCAAGCCGATGGCGGGCGTGCAAATCAAAAAGATGATGCCGAGCTTAAGGTCGATGGCGAGGGCCGCGACCATGGAGCCCACCGCCAGGAAAGGCCAGCGGATGAGCATACGCACGCCCAGCGCCACGGCGAGCTGCACCTGGTTGACGTCGTTGGTAATGCGCGTGATGAGCGACGGCGTGCCAAAGCGATCGAGCTCAGCATAGCTCAGCTTGTTGATGTGCTTGTAGAGTGCGCCGCGAATGTCGGTGCCCATGCCCTGCGAGGTGAGCGCCGCCATCTTTTGGCAGACGAGCGTAAACGAGATGCCGATCACGGCCATAGCGGCAAGTACCATGCCGTAGTGGATAACGGCGCTCACGTCGTGCGAGCCAATGCCCTTATCGATCATCTGGGCAATCACCAGCGGCGTCAGCAGGTCAAAGATCACTTCGATCAGCTTGCACGCAGGACCAACCACCATATACCGGCGAAACTTACCACCAAAACGCCTGAGCAGCTCAATCATGTATAGGCGCTCCCTATCATCATCTCTCTTCAATCTGATTCATGATAGTACGGAGAACCCTGGAGATGCGTAAGCAACTCGTCACAGATGTAAGGGCGACGGTCACTAGCGCCCAAGGCATGTAGCAGCCGATGTTTTGGCAACGCCAGCGAGCGGCATAACGCCAGGGATTCAATTATCAGATAAATGTGACCCTTCAGGCGGTTTTGGTCGGCTACCCGCGAGTGCCGGCAGGGCGCTTGGTAGTCGAGCGATCCCGCAGGCGAAGCCGAGGACCAGCGAGACACCAAGCGCCCTGCCGGCACTCGCGGGTAGCCGCGGCACCAAAAAGCGCCTGCGCACTCGATGGATTCGGATGCCCGACAGAGGCTCCTTATGGCTGCTTCCTTCCGGACCTGACCAGATTCGGAACATGTCGTCATCCGAACCCATCGAACGCGCTAGGCGCTCGGTATATCTTACCCGCTCCCGCCCGATGGGGCAAGATAGCTAATTTGGGACAGGGCCAAAAGACCACTTTTGAGTTGCGGTGGAATAGTTCCTGTTTTACGACCCAAGGCCAAAAACAGGAACTATTCCACCGCAACTTATTGAGACTTGCCCGGAAAGACTTAGATACGGGCGAGGTCGTAGGATCGGGCGGCGGCTTCACCGGCGCAGATGAGGTTGGTTGTGGCTTCCTGGGGGTCGAGCGCCTGGTCGAGGGGCATGGGCTTGCGGCAGATCGGAAGCACCAAGTCAATACCCTGCCCATACACCGCATCCAGGTTGTCAGCACGACCGCCCACGACGGCGACCACTGGCTTGCCACATCGCTTCGCCCGGCGCGCAACGCCCACCGGCGCCTTGCCGGCAGCGGATTGCTCGTCCATATTACCCTCGCCTGTAATGACCAGGTCGACATCGCGTACGCACTCGTCAAACCCAATCAGATCGAGCACCGTCTCCACGCCCGAACGTAGCTCGGCGCCGAGCGCCAACAGTGCGGTGCCCAGGCCGCCGGCGGCACCGGCGCCGGGCACACCGAGCACCGAGCCAAATGCCCGTGCACCCTCGGGCACGCGCAGCAGCCCCTGAGCCCGCGCCTCGAAAATCGCCGCATCGAGCAGGCGGCCGTAGCCGACCATCCAGTTGTCGTACCTGCGCAGCACCTCGGCGTCATCCGTCGGCAGACCCTTCTGCCCGCCAAACACCGCCAGTGCGCCTCGACGCCCCACGAGCGGATTCTCGACATCGGAAAGCACCACGACACGCGCGCCATTCAGTACCCGAAGCGCCGGTACCAAATCGATACTCGCCACGTATTCAAGGCCCGCGAGACCGGGGGCGATATTGCAGCCACGGTCATCGACAAGACGCGCGCCCAACGCTTGCAGCATGCCGGCGCCGCCATCGTTGGTGGCACTGCCGCCCAGACCAATATAGATCGTCTTTACCCCGGCACGAACCGCACGGAGCATCAGCTCGCCCACGCCATAGGTTGTGGCCGCCAACGCCGCCGACTCCGTGCAAGGCGAGTACCCGATGCCCGCGGCTTCGGCCATCTCAATTACAGCCGACTCGCGCTCGGCATCCACCAGCATCCGTGCAGACACGCGGTCGCCCAAGGGGCCTGCAACCTCGCAGGTCACAAGCTCGCCACCGCAGGCGGCAACGGCGTCGAGCGTTCCCTCGCCACCGTCTGCCAACGGCAATGCGGCCACCTGGGCATCAGGCCACACACGGCGAACGCCTTCGGCAACCGCCGCCTCCGCCCGCGCGCTCGAAACGCTACCCTTAAAGGAGTCGATCGCCAACAGCACGCGGCGGGGCCGGCGGCACGCGGGGCCAAAGTCAACCGCCTCAGCGGCAATTTCTTCGGCACACGCGAGTGCCTCGGCATGAGCGGCATGCGCCTCAAGATCGGCCCCACAACCGCAGCCAGCACCATCGGCGCCACGCAGCCCACTAAAATAGCCGCTCAACACCTCACGACACTCATCCGCCAGCACGCCGGCGGTTACATTAAACCGATGGTTCAGGCGCGAATCGGCATTCAGGTCATATAGCGAACCCAGCGCGCCCGCCTTGGCATCAGCCGCGCCATACACGCAGCGCCCCACGCGCGCGTTGACCATAAGCCCCGCACACATGCAGCAAGGCTCGAGCGTTACATAGACCGTGCAATCGGAAAGGCGCCAGCGACCGAGCGACCGAGCGGCAGCGCACAGGGCCGCGAACTCTGCATGCGCCGAAGGGTCCTGGTCGAGCTCGCGACGATTATGCGCCCGCGCGACAATCTCGCCCGCGCGCACCACCACGGCACCAATCGGTACCTCGCCCACCGCAGCAGCGGCGCGCGCCTCGGCCAGCGCCTCGCGCATGAACTTCTCGTCGATTTCGGTGCTCGTCATCGTTCGCCTTCCCTGTTGCAAATTCAAAACGATGCTATCATTACGACTCACGGAGAGATGGCAGAGCGGTTGAATGCGGCGGTCTTGAAAACCGTTGAGCGCGAGAGCGTTCCGGGGGTTCGAATCCCCCTCTCTCCGCCACTTCTAGTGATGCACCGGCGTCATGGTGCGCTCAAACAGCGCATCGACCACGTCGGCTATCTCGGGTCGACGCTCAAGATCGTGGCCCGATTCCCACCAGTTTGTGAACAATCGAATAATGCCACCGGCGATAAACTCCGATGTTGTCTCGAGTGAAACGGGCGCCAGGGCGTCTTCGGCAAGCGAGCTCATCACACGCTCACGGATGGAACGCGCAATGCGGTCGCAAATCATGCCGGTCAGCATGCCCGACATGCTGCTTGCCAAAATGTTATCCATGAGTTGCTCATGTGCCAGAATCATATTCATGGCATCTTCAAAGACCTCATGACGAAGCGCCTGCACGTCATCAAGCGGCTCCGCGTCCGCTGCATCGGTCCGGTTTTGCGGCAGGCCCGTCATAAGCTCATCGATATAGAAGGCAAAGTAATCGTTTTTATCGCGAAAATGCTTATAGAACGTCGTGCGGCGAATCAGGGCCCGGTCGCAAAGCATGGCAACCGTCAAATCCTCAAACCGATGCTCTTCCAAAAGCTCGGTAAAGGCATCGAACAGGGCACGATAGGTTTTCTTGATGCGAAGGTCCATCCGTATCGCCATCCTCAAGGCGTAGACAGCATTCCTTAATTTGTCGCATATCTTACACCTGTACCACCCGTTCGTTATTGGCGCCCCCTCCCTGGTTGAAACACAACGCTTACCGGAAAGTTCGGCACCGCCAAAGGTTGCGGGTATACTAGATACGTTATACCAACAACGGCAGGCGCAAAACGCCGCTGCCATTCGAAACGGAGACATCATGCTTCCCGTCATCATCGGTATCGTTGTTGTCGTTGTGATCGCCTGCGCCATCGCCGGCATCTACAACAACATGGTCACCAAGCGCAATCGCATCGATAACGCTTGGCAGAACATCGACACGCAGCTGCAGCGCCGCAACGACCTGATCCCCAACTTGGTCGAGACCGTCAAGGGCTACGCAAAACACGAGCAGGACACGCTCGCCGCCGTGGTCAACGCGCGCAACGCCGCCGTAAGCGCCACCACCCCCGAGGCCAAGATGGAAGCCGACAACGTGCTGACCGGTGCGCTGCGCCAGCTCTTTGCCGTGGCCGAGGCCTACCCCGACCTTAAGGCGAACACCAACTTTACGCAGCTCCAGTCCACGCTCGAGGACACCGAGAACAAGGTGAGCTACGCACGCCAGAGCTACAACGATTGCGTGCTCAGCTACAACAACGCCATCCAGACGTTCCCGGCTGTTATCTTTGCCGGCATCTTCCAGTTTAAGGAGCGCCAGGGCTTCGAGGCAGCTGAAGCCACCCGCCAGGCACCGACCGTCAAGTTCTAACAATCACGGCCGAGTCTTAAGCCAATTCATCAGCCCTTTGGGGCCCAAGGCACAAACCTTGGGCCCTTTTCTTATCCACGCACAACGCGCGGCCAAAAGGCCGCGCACCATCTTCCCTACAGCCCAGTAACCTCCTGGCAAGGAATGCAGAGCACTCGACCGAGGCGGACCGGCCTATCTCCCGGCGCATTCCACAGGACGAAAGAACCTCCGCCGCACGTAGTGCGCAGCGGGGGTTCTTTCATGTCCGAGGACGCACCGGAAAGGAAGGTTGCCCTCGGGCCGGACAGCTAAGACTGCTTATGCGACGGTGTAAACCCAGTTGTGCTTATCCTCGACAGCACCGGACTGGATACCGGTCAGGGTCTCGCGAAGCTTCTTCATCACAGGGCCGATCTCGGTGTATCCAGCCGGGAAGGTCACGGTCTCGTCGGCGCCGTAAACCTTGTTGTCGATTTCGCCAACCGGAGAGATGACGGCAGCGGTGCCGCACAGGCCGCACTCCACAAAGGTGCCGGCCTTGACCTCGGCCCACTCGACGGGGCGCTGGTCAACGGTCATGCCCAGGTCCTGAGCAACCTGAACGAGCGAACGACGGGTGATAGAGGGCAGGATGGAGTCGGTGTGCGACTGCGGAACGACGAGCGTGCCATCCTCTTTCACGAACAGGACGTTGGCGCCACCGGTCTCCTCGACATAGGTGCGGGACTCGGAGTCGAGATACAGGTTCTCGGCATAGCCCTCGCGATGGGCCTCCATCGTGGGCTTAAGGGACATGGCGTAGTTCAGGCCGGCCTTGATGTTGCCGGTGCCGTGCGGTGCAGCACGGTCATACTCGGAAACGCGCAGCTTGACGGGCTTGAGGCCGCCCTTAAAGTACGGACCGACCGGGGTCACGAGAATGCGGAACGTGTACTCAGGAGCGGGAGCCACGCCGATCACGTCACCGGAGCCGATCATAAACGGACGCACGTACAGGGTCGCGCCGGAACCGAAGGGCGGAACCCAGGCGGCGTTGGCAGAAACGACCTGCTTGACGGCCTCAACGAACTTGTCCTTGGGAAACGGGGGCATCTCGAGGCGCTGGGCAGAGTTATACATACGCTCAGCGTTCATGTCGGGACGGAAGCAGACGATGCTGCCGTCCTCGGCGGTGTAGGCCTTCAGGCCCTCAAAGACCTCCTGGCAGTAATGGAAGATACCGCCGCACTCGGAGACATGCAGGGTGTGGTCGGTGGTCAGGCCGCCCTCGTCCCACTCGCCATCCTTCCAATGAGCCTCGTAGCTGTAATCGGTCTTCATGTAGCCAAAGCCGAGGCTACCCCAATCGATATCCTTCTTCTCGACAGTCATATGTCGCTCCTTACATACACAGTTGCATACTCGCGAACCCGCACGCAAGGACCGAGGCCGACCGCGTCGCAACGTCGCACGCCCGGAGCGTAGAGCCGGACGGGACACGCGAGCAGCATCAAAGCCGATGGCACGTCGATTCGCATGCACGAGATTGTACTCCCCGCACGCGTCTGATAAAACGCTTTTCTTTAACTAAGTAAAGTATTTTCATTTGACCGAAGCAAAAAGGCCCGCCACCGTAAGCGGTGACGGGCCTCAACTGTACGGTCTGCGCGCTGGCTCGAGCTAGGCGTTCTATTTACCCAGCTTGGCCTTAACCAGACCGACCACGGTCGGGATGATCGACACGGCAACGATGCCGATAATCAGCAGCTCAAAGTGCTCTTGCACAAAGGGAATGCCGCCAAAGAAGTAGCCCAGCAGCGTAAAGACCGTCGACCAGGTAATGCCGCCCAGCACGTTAAAGACGACAAAGTTGCGCCAGTGCATGCCGCCCATGCCAGCGATAAAGGGCACAAAGGTGCGGATAAACGGGAAGAAGCGACCCAGGAAGATGGCCAGGTGACCCCACTTGTCCAAGAAGTCCTCGGACTTTTTGATGCGCTCGGGCGTCATGGCCTTGACCTTGCCCGAAGCGATGATCTTGCGGCCAAAGAAGTGACCGATCATAAAGTTGCACTGATCGCCCAAAATGGCAGCGGCCCATGCGGTGGCCAGAAGCGCCACGATGTTAAAGCCGCCGTTGTGGGCAAAGAAACCCGAGGCGAACAGCAGCGAATCACCGGGAAGGAACGGGAAGAACACCACGCCCGTCTCGATAAAGATGATCAGGAACACGCAGCCGTAGGCCATAAGCGGGCCGGCGGCGATCCAGCTGGCGATCGCGGTGCGCGGGTCCTTAAGCAGCTCGGCAATAAAATTGATGAAACCCATGAAGTAAAACCTCTCAGTTGTGGGCGCGGATACGTCCAAGTTGACCAGTATACGGTTGCGGTGCCCCCTCGTGCGCAACCCCACAAAAGCATGACTCCATTACCAGCAAGTTTGCATAACTGACACTTGTAGCGCAAAGCCGCCAAGATTGTCCTTTTTAATCCCTAGCGAATCGCTATACTTTATTGAATCGCATTGCCATGGCGCTAAGGGAGGGCGGCCGGTGAGCTTTATCAATACCATTCGCGAGGACATCAAGACCGTCCAGGCGCAGGACCCCGCCGCGCAAAACGGTCTGGTCATCTTTCTTTCCTATCCTGGCCTGCACGCCAAGTGGAACCACGTGCCCGAGCACTGGCTGTGGGAGCACGGTCATCGCTCGCTCGCCCGCGTGCTCTCGCAAATCACCCGCCACATCACCGGCGTCGAGATTCACCCTGCCGCGCAGATTGGCAAGCACTTCTTTATCGACCACGCCATGGGCGTCGTCATCGGCGAGACCACCATTGTGGGCGACAACTGTGTGCTCTACCAGGGCGTCACGCTCGGCGGCACCGGCAACGAGACCGGCAAGCGTCACCCCACCCTGGGCAACAATGTCACGGTGGGCACGGGCGCCAAGGTGCTCGGCAACATCCGCATCGGCAACAACGTCAAGATCGGCGGCAACTCGGTCGTCGTTAAGGACGTCCCCGACAACTGCACCGTCGTGGGCGTGCCGGGACGCATCATCAAGCGCAACGGCTGCCGTGTGTTCGAGGAGAGTTTCGACGCCAAGCAGCATCGCGAGTACATGCCCGATGACGCCGCCGAGCAGTCCGCCCTCAACCGCCAGGGCATCACCGAGAATGCCCGCCGCGTCAAGGAACTCGAGCGAGAGGTGGCCGAGCTCAAGGCCCTCGTCGCCAAGCTCGTGGACGAACGCTAGGAACGCAAGCGGCACAAAACGACATCGGCATCAACGCAAAGGCGCGCCAGGGAATTCATCCCCGGCGCGCCTTATTTGTGATGTGGCAAAGAGACTGTCCCTTTGTCACATTATGCGAACTGGCTCAGATAGAGGTCGGCGTAGGCACCCTCGGCAGCCAGCAGCTCCTTATGCGTGCCCTGCTCGATAATGTTGCCGTGATCCATGACCAAGATCAGGTCGGCGTCCACGATCGTCGACAGGCGGTGCGCGATCACAAAGCTCGTGCGCCCGCGCATGAGCGCGTCCATGGCACGACCGATGGCAAGCTCGGTACGCGTATCCACGCTTGAGGTCGCCTCGTCCAGGATGAGAATCGCCGGGTTATTGAGCAGCACGCGTGCGATGGTCAGCAGCTGACGCTGGCCCTGGCTGATGCTTTCGGCATCGTTGGCCACGCGCGTGTCATAGCCCTGCGGCATGGTGCGCACAAAGAAGTCGACCTGCGCGGCGCGCGCAGCCGCCACGATCTCCTCACGCGTCGCCTCGGGACAGCCGTAGGCGATGTTTTCGGCAATCGTGCCATCGAACAGCCAGGCGTCCTGCAGCACCATGCCAAACTGCTGCCGTAGCTCGCCGCGGTCCATGCGGCTCGTATCCACGCCGTCGAGCGTAATACGCCCGCCGTCAATCTCGTAGAAGCGCATGAGCAGGTTGATGAGCGTCGTCTTGCCCGCGCCCGTGGTTCCCACCACGGCAATCTTCTGGCCCGGCTCGGCGGTAAACGACACGTCGTGCATAAGCGGCTTGTCGGGCGAATAACCAAAGCGCACGTGCTCAAAGGAGACGCGACCCTCAACGCGACCCGGCAGCTTGGCGGCCTCGTCCGGCAGCGGATCGGCCTCCATCTCGGGCTCATCGAGCAGGTCGAACACGCGCTCCGCACTCGCCAACGCGCTCTGCAGCGAGTTGAAGGTAAACGACAGCTGCGTCATGGGTTCGGACGCCTCGTAGATAAACTGGAAGAACGCCTGGAACACGCCGACGGTCATGTGACCGGCAACCAGCATGCTGCAGCCCACCAGCGCGATCACGATCTGCGCCAAACGGCCGATAAAGCGCACCGCAGGGCCGACGGCATTGATCATAAAGTCGGCCTTGGCACTCACGCGTGCCAGCTCGCCCGAGGCCTGGTGCACCTCGGCAGAACTTTGGCGTTCGCGGTTAAACGCGCGGATCACCAGACGGCCCGAATAGCCTTCCTCGACCGCACTCGTAATCTTGGACACCCACTCCTGGCGCTCGCCCGTCACATCGTGTGTGCGGCGCGAGACGACCTTCGTCACCAGCAGCGACAGTGCCGTAAAGAACAGAAAGACGAGCGTAAGCTGCACGCTGAACACGAACATCACGCTCACAGCACCAACAACCGTGCCGATCGACACGAGCAGCTGCAGCAATCCGCGCTGCATGCTCTCGGACATCTTGTCCAGGTCGTTGGTCGCGCGGCTGACGACCTCGCCGGGACGATGCGCGTCAAAATAGGCGAGCGGCAGACGGTTGAGCTTTTGCGCGATGCGGTTGCGCAGGCGCAGATTGAGACGCTCAGCGACGCTCGACATCAAAAAGCTCTGGAGCGCATAGAACGAGGCAGCGGCAGTCCAGATCATAAAGTAGACGAAAATGGTCTTGCCGCAGTTCTCCCAGGTGATGCTGAAAGTGGTGTCGTTGGCAAACGCCACCTGAATGTGGCCCCACAGCTCATCGATCACGCGGGCGCTATATGCCGGCGCGGCGGTGTTAAAGATGACATAGAACACAATGCTCGCGAACACGATATAGAAGCGCCAATGGTCGCCGGCAGCCTCACTCCACAGGCGGCGCACCGTCGCCCAGGTATCCCGAGGCGTCTCGTCCTCGTCTTCGTCGTCCACGTCGCGCATACGCTCTGCCTCGGCGCGGGCGCGCTCGTCCTCGGCACGTTCGTTTTCCTCGTAGAGCGCTTGGCGGCGAGCCTCGCGCTCCGCCGCCTTGGCGGCTTCGTCCAGGTCGGGCGCGACGCCCGTCTCCTCGACTGTCTCTACAACCGCAGCGCCATCGACGATGCCCTGCTTCTTGAGCTCCTCGGTCATGCTACTCACCTCCCTTCATCTGCGATTCCGCGATTGCGCGGTACACCTCGCAGGTTTCCATGAGCTCGTCGTGCGTGCCTAGGCCCACGATCTCGCCGTCTTTGAGCACCACGATCTGATCGGCATGCAAAATAGTCGAGATGCGCTGGGCGATGATGAGCACCGCGGCATCGCACGTCTCGTCCTGCAGCGCATGGCGCAGTGCCGCATCGGTCTTAAAGTCCAGGGCCGAAAAACTGTCGTCGAAGATATATAGATCGGCATGCTTCATGAGTGCGCGGGCAATCGCCAGGCGCTGGCGCTGACCACCCGAGAAGTTCGTGCCGCCCTGGGCCACCGGCGTATCGAGCCCCTGGGGCTGGTCGAGCACAAAGGTGCTCTGGGCAACCTCCAGCGCATGGAGCATGTCAGCCTCAGTCGCGTCTTCGTTGCCAAAGCGCAGGTTGCTCGCCACCGTACCCGAGAACAGCCATGCCTTCTGCGGCACATAGGCGATACGCCCGCGGATGTCGTCTTGCGAAAGGTCGCGCAGATCGATGCCATTCAGGCGAATGGCGCCCTTCGTGGCATCGTGGAAGCGAAGCAAGAGCTTGGCCACCGTCGACTTGCCCGAACCCGTCGAGCCTACAATCGCCGTGGTCTGGCTACGGCGACAGGCAAAGCTCAGGTCGCACAGGGTATCCTCGTCGGCATCGTCAAAACGGAACGACATGTGGTCGAACACGGCCACCGCGTCGGCACCGTCAACAGACTCCGCCGCGCACGTGTCCAGCGTGCGCTTGCCGTCCACGATGCTCGGCTCAATCTCCAACACCTGCTGCGCACGGTTCAGGCATGCGGCGGCGCGTGGGAGCGTCAGAATCACCATCTGCGCCGTCATCACAAAGAACAGGATCAGGATCGCGTACTCCAGCACGGCCGAGATGCTACCGATTTGCATGGCGTGGACGCCCACGCGGTTGCCGCCCACCCACAGCACCGCCACCTCGGCGATATTCATCAAAAAGAAGCTGGAGCTGTCGAGACCCACAAACAGGTGGTTGACCTTGATGGCATTGGCCGCGTAATCGCTAAACACCTCGTCCAGGCGCTGCTCCTCGTGGCGCTCCTTGTTAAATGCGCGGATGACGCGCACGCCCACGATGTTCTCGCGCAGCACCACGTTCATGCGGTCGATAAAGCTCTGCAGGCGCATAAAGATCGGCGCGGCGTTGGCAACGGTAAAGACCGCCGCCACCAGCACGATCGCAACCACCACGCCCAGCAGCGTACCCATGGCGGGATCGATGAACCAAGCAAAAATGATGCCTGCCACGGCCAAGAACGGCACCGGCAGCACCAGCTGAATCGTCTGAAGGACAGCTTGCTGAATCACGTTGATGTCGTTGAGCGAGCGCGTGATCATCGAACCCGTGCCAAAGCGCTCAAAGTCGCTGGCGGACAGCTCGAGCGACTTGTCGTACACGGCATTGCGGATATCGCAGGCCACGTTGGCGGCCAGGCGCGCCGAAAGATAGCAGCCCAGCACCGTGCCGCCGCTGGCCATGCCGGTCGCGATAAGCATGTACAGGCCGTTGCGTAATATATAGTCGACATCACCCGTGGTAATACCGGTGTTGACCATGTTCGCCAGCATCGTGGGAACCAACAGCGTACCGACGTTATCTATCAGCACCGCAAACAGCGTCACCGCAATCAGACCGCGGTACGGCCTCATAAACCTCATTAACAGTCGCACGACTCCCCCTCACCTTGATTCTCGGCTTGGCTCTCGGCAGCGATATGCTGCTTAAAGGCATCGCACTCATCGCCGAGCACCTGAGAGAATTTGCCGATCAAGCGCATAATCTCGCGCTGCTCACATGGCTCAAGCGCGCCAAAGGCTCGCTGCTCGGCCTTGAGTGCCGGCAGCGCATAACGCTCGGCAAATCGCCTGCCCTCCTCGGTCAGGCTCACAACCTTGTTCTTACGACTGCCTTCGGCAAACCCCAACGTTGCGAAGCCCCGCGCCGTCAAGGTTTTAATTGCCGAGTTGATGGTCTGCTTGCTGTAGAACCATTCGCTTGTCAGACGGCTTACGGCAATACTGCCGCCCGCCGTGCTAGTGTCGACGAGCATCCAATAGGCGCAGTCCGAAAGGCCGCAGGCGCGCGAGAACTCCGAATAGATATGGTCGAGTCCATTGAGCAACCGATCGAAGTCGACCAGCGTAACCGCACTATTCATCTATCCCACCATTCAATTGTCCGATTTTTGACCAATTATGTGTCTCTAGATTAGTCCGAGTTTTGACTATCGTCAACAGGCTCTCCGCAAATGCGTGCATTTTTATGGCCTATCGACAGAAAAAGACCGCCGGCGCGGGGGCGGCGCCAGCGGTCACGTGAAAATCGGGTTTTTATTGCCTGCTAGGCGGCGACGGCCTCGTAGACCGTAGCGCCCGAGAAGCTGTCATGCAGGCTCTTGCCGGCAATCCACGGCAGCTCGACGACCTCGCAGACCGTGTTGACCAACTCAGAACAGTCAGTAAAGTGGCCCTTGTCGTTGAGGGCCTCGCAATCCTGAACACGCCAATAGCCATCGGTGTGCGTGATGTAGTACTCGTGATCGTTGATCGACACGAAAGCGCGCGTCTTGGAACGCAGCAGCTTCAGAAATCCTTCGAAATCGGTCTCGACGACATCTCCAGCCTGGAACATGATGTTACCTCCTGGCCCGGCGCCACCACGGCGCATTGATAAACGTTGGTACTCCTTTAGTAAAACCTTTATCAGAGGTTATGCGTTCGTCATTTAGGCAAGTGGTAAAAAACCGCAGGGTAGACGGGATAAAACGTTTAACCATCCCATTTGTTTGTCACATTCTGAAGGTACTTTTATGCAAACCTACTTTCCCAATTGGAATCTATCCTTTTGGCCGGGCAATTGACCGTCTATCGTTTGAGCCCGACGGGTATGAACGGGGCATCTGCAACGCCACCGCAAGGAGACACCATGGAGACTATCGAAGCACTCATTCACCGCCGCAGCTGCCGCAACTACAGCGATCGTCCCGTCGAGGCTGAAAAGCTTGCACGTATTATCGAAGCCGGCCAATATGCACCGAGCGGCATGGGCCGCCAGCCGGTGACGTTTGTCGCCGTCACCGACCTCGCGACCGTCGAGCGTCTCTCGCAGCTCAACGCGCAAGTCATGGGCAGCAACAGCGACCCCTTCTATGGCGCCAAGACCGTTGTGGTGGTGCTGGTTGACCGCAGCGTGCCCACACATCTGGAAGACGGCTCGCTCGCCATGGGCAACCTGCTCAACGCTGCCTATGCGCTGGGCGTTGATTCGTGCTGGATTCATCGCGCCCACGAGGTTTTCGATTCGCCCGAGGGCCTGGAGCTACTGGCCAGTTGGGGTCTACCCGCCGACGGCAGCCTGCGCGGTGTCGGTAACTGCATTCTTGGCTACGCCGAGGACACGCTACCCGAGGCAAAGCCGCGCCGCGACAACGTGGTCTACGTAAGGTAATTAGTTCCGCCATTCTACCGAACGGCGGGCTCGTTGACGCTGCGCGGGCCGCATTCACGCCAATCTGACGTTCAATTTCGAGGGCGCGACCAGAAGGTCAGCGCCCTCTCATTTCACGTCACCTTGGCGCAA
>UQLB01000017.1 GCA_900541725.1 uncultured Collinsella sp.
GTCGTCAGCTCGTGTCGTGAGATGTTGGGTTAAGTCCCGCAACGAGCGCAACCCCCGCCGCGTGTTGCCATCGGGTGATGCCGGGAACCCACGCGGGACCGCCGCCGTCAAGGCGGAGGAGGGCGGGGACGACGTCAAGTCATCATGCCCCTTATGCCCTGGGCTGCACACGTGCTACAATGGCCGGTACAGAGGGATGCCACCCCGCGAGGGGGAGCGGATCCCGGAAAGCCGGCCCCAGTTCGGATTGGGGGCTGCAACCCGCCCCCATGAAGTCGGAGTTGCTAGTAATCGCGGATCAGCATGCCGCGGTGAATGCGTTCCCGGGCCTTGTACACACCGCCCGTCACACCACCCGAGTCGTCTGCACCCGAAGTCGCCGGCCCAACCGAGAGGGGGGAGGCGCCGAAGGTGTGGAGGGTGAGGGGGGTGAAGTCGTAACAAGGTAGCCGTACCGGAAGGTGCGGCTGGATCACCTCCTTTCTAGGGAGATAAGTTCTTAGAGAGACAAACTTTAACTCGAATGGAGGGCAGGAGCCCGTCCGGTAGATGTCCCGCCACGGATGATTCCCCGCAGCACCCGGTCCCCGGGGTCGCACCCGCGTACCTTGAGAGCCGCATAGCGATAGGAGAGAGATGGAAGAGTATCCTCTTCCAGACTCGATTCTTTTCTGCGATTTATCAGACAGAATGATAGCAATCATTCATCCGATCCAAACAAGAAGAATTCACTTAATAATGAGTGAGGAGCATCTGATCGCGAGCACAGTCAACTACTGTGCCGCGGTATGAGATACCCGAATTGCGACATACGAGCGCTATTCATGATATCGATTAATTAACTTAATTAGCGACACGTGGATATCCCGCGGGCCCGATGCGGTCCCGCAAGATACCACGGGCGCACGGCGGATGCCTTGGCACAGGGAGCCGATGAAGGACGCGGCAAGCTGCGATAATCCCCGGCGAGGAGCACACATCCTTCGACCCGGGGGTCTCCGAATGGGCGAACCCATGCACAGCAGTGTGCATATCCCCCCGCTGAACGCATAGGCGGGGGGAGGACAACCCGGGGAACTGAAACATCTAAGTACCCGGAGGAGAGGAAATCAATCTCGAGACTCCCCGAGTAGCGGCGAGCGAAAGGGGACCGATGGCCAAACCGTCGAGCGGGCATACCCGGCAGGGGTTCCGCCGACGGGGTTGCAGGGCCGCGCATCCGGGGGCTGCCGCCCCCGGGCGCAGGTCCGGCTGGGGAGCGGAACGGCATGGGAGGGCCGGCCGCAGCGGGTGACAGCCCCGTACGCGAACCCAGACCGGACGGCGCGACGCGGTCCCTGAGTAGGGCCGGGCACGTGAAACCCGGTCCGAACCTGGGTGGACCACCATCCAAGCCTGAGTACTACCCTGTGACCGATAGCGCACCAGTACCGTGAGGGAAAGGTGAAAAGCACCCCGGGAGGGGAGTGAAACAGTACCTGAAACCGTGCGCCCACGAGCAGTCGGAGCAACTTTCAGTTGTGACGGCGTGCCTTTTGTAGAATGAGCCAGCGAGTCGCTGGCGCGGGGCGAGGTTAACCGAAAGGGAGCCGGAGCGAAAGCGAGCCTTAACAGGGCGACTTGAGTCCCGCGCCGCGGACGCGAAGCCGGGTGAGCTATCCGTGGGCAGGCTGAAGCGGGGGTAAGACCCCGTGGAGGGCCGAACGCACGTCGGTTGAAAACGGCGGCGATGACCTGCGGATAGGGGTGAAAGGCCAATCAAACCCGGAGATATCTCGTTCTCCCCGAAATAGCTTTAGGGCTAGCGTCGCGCGTTCACCGCCGGAGGTAGAGCACCGGATGGACGAGGGGGCTTCGCCGCCTACCGAATCCAACCGAACTCCGAATGCCGGCGGCCCAGAGCGCGGCAGTCAGAGCATGTGGGCTAAGCTGTGTGCTCGAGAGGGAAACAGCCCGGACCGCCCGCTAAGGTCCCCAAGTTCCAGCCGAGTGGCAAAGGATGTGCGTCCGCCCAGACAACCAGGATGTTGGCTTAGAAGCAGCCATCCATTCAAAGAGTGCGTAACAGCTCACTGGTCGAGTGGACATGCGCCGACAATACACGGGGCTAAGCTGGACACCGAAGCGGCGGGATTTTAATTCATTAGAATCGGTAGGGGAGCTTCCCATGGGCGGAGAAGCCGGAGGGCGACCGACGGTGGAGCGCATGGGAGTGAGAATGCTGGCATGAGTAGCGAGAGACGAGAGAGTAACTCGTCCGCCGTGAACCCGAGGTTTCCTGGGCAAGGCTAATCCTCCCAGGGTCAGTCGGGGGCTAAGGCGAGGCCGGTAGGCGTAGCCGACGCGCAGCAGGCAGACATTCCTGCACCGCGCACGCGGCGCTACGACCGACGGGGCGACGGATGGGGGTGGCTCGGCGGGGTTCTGGACGTCCCCGTGATGGAGCGCGGCCCGCGGACCAGGGAAATCCGGTCCGCACGAAGGGCGAGGCTCCGGACGAAGCGACTGAGCGAAGCGAGTGAGCCCGAGGTCCCTAGAAAAACCCCTAGGCAGGCGCGTGCGCGCCCGTACCGCAAACCGACACAGGTGGGTGGGTAGAACATACCGAGGCGATCGGGTCAACCATGGTCAAGGAACTCGGCACAATGGCCCCGTAACTTCGGGAGAAGGGGTGCCCGCGCGTACGTGAACCGGCTTGCCCGGGGAGCGGAGGCGGGCCGCAGTGGAGAGGCCCAAGCGACTGTTTACCAAAAACACAGGACTCTGCAGAAGCCGCAAGGCGACGTATAGGGTCTGACGCCTGCCCGGTGCCGGAAGGTCACGCGGAGGAGTTAGCGCATCGCGCGAAGCCCCGAAGCCAAGCCCCGGTAAACGGCGGCCGTAACTATAACGGTCCTAAGGTAGCGAAATTCCTTGTCGGGTAAGTTCCGACCTGCACGAAAGGCGCAACGACTTGGGCGCTGTCTCGACCATGGACCCGGTGAAATTGCACTGGTCGTGAAGATGCGACTTACCCGCGGAAGGACGGAAAGACCCCGTGAACCTTCACTGCAGCTTGGCATTGGCCGCTGGTCCCGCGTGTAGAGGATAGGCAGGAGGCTAAGATCCGGAGGCGCCAGCCCCCGGGGAGCCGCCCTTGGAATACTGCCCTCGCGCGACCGGCGTCCTAACCCGAGGCCGTCAACCGGCTCGGGGACCGTGCCAGGCGGGCAGTTTGACTGGGGCGGTCGCCTCCTAAAGGGTAACGGAGGCGCGCGAAGGTCCGCTCGGGACGGTCGGCAACCGTCCTTTTGAATGCAAGAGTACAAGCGGGCTTGACTGCGAGGCCCACAAGCCGAGCAGGTGCGAAAGCAGGCTCTAGTGATCCGGCGGCCCCGAGTGGGTGGGCCGTCGCTCAACGGATAAAAGGTACTCCGGGGATAACAGGCTGATCTTGCCCAAGAGTCCACATCGACGGCAAGGTTTGGCACCTCGATGTCGGCTCATCGCATCCTGGGGCTGTAGCAGGTCCCAAGGGTTGGGCTGTTCGCCCATTAAAGCGGTACGCGAGCTGGGTTCAGAACGTCGTGAGACAGTTCGGTCCCTATCCTCCGTGGGCGCAGGAGAATCGATGGAGGCTGCCCCCAGTACGAGAGGACCGGGGTGGACGCACCTCCGGTGAACCGGTTGTCGACCAACGGCACGGCCGGGTAGCCGCGTGCGGCGCGGATAACCGCTGAAGGCATCTAAGCGGGAAGCCGTTCCAGGGATTAGTTCTCCTTCCGGTAAGGGCCCAGGTAGACTACCTGGTCGATAGACGGCAGGTGCAAGGACGGCGACGTCCTCAGCCGAGCCGCACTAATCGCCCGAGCTCTTCCGGAACCGCACCTCGCGGCCCGCGGGACCCAGCGCTCATGCGCGGTCCGGGCACGAGGATGCCCCCGAGTCACCTCCCCTATGCGCCATGCGGCCCTCAGGGCACGCCAGACGACCCAGGACACCGTAACGGTGGGCGCCGCCCACCGGTCAGCGGCCAGAGCATGGGGGGCACGCCCGGTCCCGTTCCGAACCCGGAAGCTAAGCCCCATCGCGCCGAGAGTACTGCGGGGTCAGCCCGTGGGAGGCCAGGGCGCCGCTGACCGGTGGACGGCACCGAGCCGTCATCGAACTTGGAAGGGGGAGGCCTCGCGGCCTCCCCCTTTTTTGCGTTTTATAGAGAGCTGTAATACAAGAACTCGCTTTCTTTTAGCTTGTCTTACTGTTTGGCTGTATTTTGAGTCCTTCTTTTGTATTTGCGCGATAATAACTCCCATTGGCGTTAGGGAGGACTTGATGTTTACCGTATTTGTCTTGGGCAATATTGCTTCGGGTAAGTCGACTGCCTGCCGCTATCTCGAATCTCATGGCGCCATGCTTATCGATCTGGACGAGCTTGCCAAATCGCTGTATGTGCCAGGCTCCGATATCGTCAATGCCCTCGCGGAAGAATTTGGCTGGGATATTTTGGACGAGGAGGGCGGCGTTCGCCGCAGCATCCTCGCTTCTCGAGCTTTTGTTTCTCCTGATGCGGTCGCGAGGCTCAATAGCATTGTGCACCCCGTTCTCATTGAGCAGCTGTCACTGAGGATTCTTGATCCGGTTTGCTGCACGGTTTCGTCCCCCCGTTATCCCTTTGCGGTTGTCGAGGTTTCTGCCCCGACTGGTTTTGAGGATGCTTTTGGCCTGGCTGATGAAATTCTGGTCATCAGCGCCCCTTTGTCAGTTCGTCGCGAGCGCGCTATTCAACGTGGTATGGAGCCATCTGATTTCGATGCCCGTTCTGCTTGCCAGCCCGATGAGTCTGCGCTGTGCAATCTCGCTACAACGGTGATTGATAATGCCGCAGGCGATAATTCGCTCTTTGAGCAGCTTGACTCTTGGCTTGCGCGCCGTGGGTTCGGGGATGTAGTGGATAAGGAGGAGACCGATGTCTAAGACACGTTTCTTTTCGTGGTATCGCCTTATACCGCTGACTGCCGTTTTTGTCTTCGGCCTTATTTCGCTCGTCTACTCGTATGCTCCTGCTGTTTTCTTTAAGCCGCTGTATCCGATTGACTACGAGGCATATGTAAAGCAATCCAGTATTTCGCATAATCTGGATCCGTATCTGGTGTGCGCTGTCATTAAGTCTGAATCGAATTGGGATCCCAAGGCCGAATCGAATCAGGGTGCTCAGGGATTGATGCAGCTGATGCCCGTGACTGCTCAGGATATGATAGCCAAGGGCCTTGTCGACGGTGACGAGTATTCGGCCGACAACCTTAACGATCCGGCTACGAATATCGAGTTTGGCTGTGCGTATCTTTCGTATCTTCTAGCGTATTTTAACGGGTCGACTGACAGTGCCATTGCCGCCTATAACGCCGGTATGGGCAATGTCGACGGATGGGCGCAGCAGAACACGTCACTCCATAATGCGATTACCTTCCCTGAAACTCAGGCTTATCTGATTCGTGTCAATAATGCCTGGGTTCGCTATAAGACCCTCTATCCCGATCGGTTCGTATAGGACTATGCCTGCCGCCTGCGTATACTGCAGATATATGAGTTAGGAGTATCCATGGCGGAATTTGAAGTTGAGCGTGTTGGAGGAGAGCTCAAACGTTTTGGCGTTGAAGGCTCTGACGTGCCGTTTAAGGTCGTGTCTCCCTATGAGCCTGCCGGTTCTCAGCCTAAGGCCATTGAGTCGCTTGTGCAGGGCGTGAGGGACGGAGACCGCTATCAGGTTTTGCTGGGCGTGACTGGTTCGGGCAAGACCTTCACGATGGCAAAGACTATTGAGGCCCTGGGAAAGCCGACGCTGGTCATGGCTCCGAATAAAACGCTCGCCGCTCAGCTTGCGAGCGAGCTCAAAGAGTTCTTTCCCAACAACGCTGTGGTCTACTTCGTCTCGTACTACGACTACTATCAGCCCGAGGCGTATGTGCCGCAAAGCGATACATATATCGAGAAAGACTCCTCGATTAATGAAGAGGTCGAGATGCTGCGCCATCAGGCGACCGCGTCACTGCTCTCTCGACGCGATGTGATCGTTGTCGCATCGGTCTCGTGTATCTATGGCATTGGCTCTCCTGAGGACTATGCGGGTCTGGCTCCAAACGTCGACAAGAAGGTGCCGCTCGAGCGCGATGACTTTATCCATGCACTTATCGACATTCAATATGATCGCAATGACTATGACCTGGCACGCGGCACGTTCCGCGTGCGCGGCGATGTTGTCGACGTGTATCCGCCTTATGCCGAGCATCCGTTGCGGTTTGAGTTCTTTGGCGACGAGGTCGAGCTGATTGCCGAGATCGATGAGGTCACCGGTGAGATGCTTCGTGAGTACGAGGCCATCCCCGTATGGCCGGCATCGCACTACGTGACCGAGAAGCCGAAGGTCAAGGCGGCTCTGAAATCGATCAGCGAAGAGTGCGAGAAGCGCGTGGCGGAGCTCAAGGCGACCGACAAGTTGCTCGAGGCGCAGCGTCTGCAGCAGCGCACCGATTATGATCTTGAGATGCTCGAGACGATGGGCTTTTGCAACGGCATCGAGAACTACTCGCGTCATCTGGACGGTCGCAAGCCGGGTGAGCCGCCGTTTACCCTGATCGATTACTTTCCTAAGGACATGCTCTGTATCATCGACGAGAGCCATGTGACGGTGCCGCAGATCCGCGGCATGCATGAAGGCGACCGCTCGCGTAAGGTAACGCTGGTGGAACACGGTTTTCGCCTGCCCTCGGCACTCGATAATCGCCCGCTTCGTTTCGATGAGTTTGAGGCAAGGATACCCCAGTTTATCTATGTTTCGGCCACGCCGGGCGACTACGAGCTGCGGGTGAGCCAAAACGACGTGGAGCAGATCATTCGTCCGACCGGTCTGCTCGACCCCAAGATCGATGTGCGTCCGGTTCGTGGGCAGATTGACGATCTTGAGGACGAGATTCGCGAGCGCGTTGCCCGCAAGGAGCGCGTGCTGGTGACCACGCTCACCAAGCGCATGGCCGAGGACCTGACCGACCATCTGCTTGATGCCGGCATTAAGGTCAATTACATGCACTCCGATACAGCGACGATGGACCGTGTCGAGATCCTGCGAACGCTGCGCGAGGGCAAGATCGATGTTCTCGTTGGCATTAACCTGCTTCGCGAGGGCCTAGACCTTCCCGAGGTCTCACTGGTGGCAATTCTCGATGCCGATAAGGAAGGCTTCTTGCGCAACCGCCGTTCGCTGATTCAGACGATTGGCCGCGCGGCCCGTAACGCCGATGGCGAAGTCATCATGTATGCGGACGTTGTGACCGATTCGATGAAAGAGGCCATCGAGGAGACGCAGCGCCGTCGCGAGATTCAGATGGCATATAACGAAGAGCATGGCATTGTGCCCAAGACGGTGCGCAAGGCCATCAACGACATCTCAAGTTTTATTGCCGAGGCCGAAAAAACCGTGGGTTCCAAGGGGCGCTCGAAGGGCGACTCTCTTGGCCATGGCGCATTCTATACGCCCGATGAGTCGGGCGAGGGTGGCGTGCCGGAAACGGTGGCGCCCGAGCAGACACTTGCGGAGCAGTTGGAAGAACTGCCGCATGACGAGCTTGTGCGGATCGTCGAAACCATGGAAGAGGATATGCGTAACGCTTCTGCCGCCATGGACTTTGAGGAGGCGGCGCGCCTGCGCGATGCCGTCGTTCAGATTCGGGCGATGCTCGAGGGTGCGTCTGAGGACGAGACGATCGAGCGCTTACGTTCGCAGGCCCGCAAGGGTTCCACGTTCGCATCGGGCAGAAAACGCCAGGGTGCACGGTTTAAGAAATAGCGAACAGGCCCCGAGTTCCCTGTGGAGCTTGGGGCCTGTGTCTTTTGCGCGCTGGAATTCGTGCGTTAGAGGTCTGCGATCAGGGCTTCGGCACAACGGATGCCGTCGGTGGCCGCGCTCATGATGCCGCCGGCATATCCAGCTCCCTCACCACAAGGGTAGAGGCCCGGGGTCGACACGGCATGGCACGTTCGGTCTCGGGTGACAGTGACCGGTGAGCTCGAACGAGTCTCCACGCCGGTAAGAACGGCGTCGGGGCGGTCGTAGCCGCGTAGCTTTTTTCCGAGTAGGGGAAGTCCCAGGCGGAGCGACTCGACGATATGCTGCGGCAGGGCTTCGTCAATTGCCGTCCAGGTCACACCGAGCGGATAGGTGGGCTTTACCTTTCCGGGCGCCTTGCTGGCACGTCCTGCGAGGAAATCTCCGACGAGCTGTGCCGGTGCGTTCCAGTTGGAACCGCCCAGGCGATAGGCGGCCGCCTCGCAGGCACGCTGGAGCTCGATGCCGGCGAGCGGGTCATCGTTGTGAAGGTCCTCGGGTGTGACGTTAACGAGCAGGGCGGCATTTGCGTTGCGTCCGTCGCGGGCATTGAGACTGGCGCCGTTGACGCACAGGTGGCCCTGCTCGGAAGAGGCGGCGACAACCTGCCCGCCGGGGCACATGCAAAACGAGAACACGCTGCGGCCGTTGGGAAGATGGGCGACGAGCTTGTAAGGGGCTGCTCCGAGAGCAGGATGTCCCGCCGAGGCTCCGTATTGGACTCGGTCGATGTCGCGCTGCGGATGCTCGATGCGAACGCCCATGGCAAAGGTCTTTTGTGCGAGGGCCACGTTGTGGCCCTTAAGGAGCTCAAAAATATCGCGAGCAGAATGCCCGCAGGCGAGGATGAGGTGCTTTGTCTCGATTGGCTCGCAAGCGGCGTCTTGGGACGATTGGACATCAATACCGGTGATGGCGCCAGACGCGTCGATGCGAATGTCGACGAGCTTCGTTCGATAACGGACGACACCTCCGAGCTGCTCGATGCGCTGGGATATAGCAGTGACAACCGTGGGAAGGATGTCGGAGCCAATGTGCGGCTTGGCATCCCACAGAATATCGCGGGGCGCGCCCGCCTCGACGAAGGTTTCGAGGATAAGGCGATGGGCGGGATTTTTGGTTCCCGTATTGAGTTTGCCGTCCGAGAAGGTTCCCGCGCCGCCCAGGCCAAACTGGATATTGCTCTCGGGGTCGAGGATGCGCTCCTTTAGAAAGAGGTCGATCGCCTGCGAGCGGCGAAATGCCGGGTCGCCGCGCTCGATGAGCAAGGGCTTAAGACCTGCTTCGGCGAGCGTAAGCGCAGCGAAAAGGCCGGCGCATCCGGCGCCGACAACGACAGGGCGTTCTTGAGGTGCGTCGGAGACGGGGGAGGGGAATGAAGGCTCATCGTCTTCTATCGCGCGTACGCGCGAGCGGTCACGCTCGGCAACGCTGTCGACCGCTTCTTGCTCGAGGTGGGGACTAGTCAGCTCAACACGAAAGCTCAGGATAAAATGGACGTCTCGTTTTTTGCGAGCGTCGATTGACTTGCGGTGGAGCTCGATGGACTTGATCTCGGAGTCTTTGCAACGTAGGACGCGCTTGGCGACTCGCTTGCCAACAATGAGGCAGGCATTTTCATCGCCGGCTTCATCGAGCGAAGCGTTGACTTGGGTGATTTCGATCATCGAGGTCTCCTTAGAGGCAAGAAAGAGGCCGTCCGGTATCCCAGACGGCCCGAATGCGTTTTTGATTATAGACTGCGCGGCTACAGGCTGCTTGCAGCGCGAATGCCCGAGAGCCATGCCCACGCAAGGTTAAAGCCTCCGCAATCGGCGTCGATGTCGAGCGCTTCGCCGCAGACGTAAAGCGGGGCGTCGACAACGCTGCGCGCGCGTAGACTGGGTGTTGAGATACTCTCGACAGATACGCCACCACGCGTGACCTGTGCCGAGCGCTCCTCGGCTGTTCCCTCAACGAGCAACTTAAAGTGCTTGAGGATCGAGACCAGGTGGATGACATCGTTGGAGCCTGGATGGCACTGCTCGAACGCCGTGCAGACGACGCGGGAGAGTTGCGGGGCGAGCATGCCGTCGAGCCAACGGGGATCGCGGGGCGAAAAGCCGCCGAGCAGCTCAACGCGCCGGTTGAGCATATCGAGCAGCTCGTCTTTGGAGAGGTCGGGGAAAACGTCGAGCAGGATCGTATCACCGCGCTGGATACGACGGGAGAGGTTGAAGACAGCGACGCCCGAGATGCCGAAGGCTCGAAACAGGACTTCACCGTCTTCGTGCCAGAGCTCATTATGATTGCGGGCGAGCGTCAAGCGGGCGCGGACGCGCAGGCCGTCCAACGTCTTGAGTGCCGCCCGATCGCCGACGACCGTTGCCGATACGGGGCAGAGGATGGGGCGCAGCGAAGTGAGGGGGAGGCTAAACGTATCGGCGATACCGGTGGGGTTGCCACCCGTGGCGATAATTACGGCATGTGCCTCCAGGGCCTCGTTCTTGCGAGGGACATCGGCGAGCGCTTTCCGAAGCGAGCGGAGCTCCGTTTTTCGGTCGTCGTGCTTTTTTGCCTTGAGCGCCCGCGCTGGACGGTCTATTTGGAGTGTCCAGCCTTCGGAAGCTTTGTGCGCCGAGGCAACGTTGGCTCCGCAGATTAAGGTGATACCTAGGCGGTCGCAAACGTTGAGAAGCGCGTCGCGCACCGATTCAGCGCGAAGGGAGCGCGGGTACAGCCGGCCTTCCTCGGAGGTTGTCATGATACCCAGCGAGGAGAAGAAACCCATAAGCTCTTGTTCGGGCTGGGGGCCCATGACGGATTCGACGAATGCGGGGTGGTTATACCGCTGAGGATCAATCGATTCGTTGGAGAGGTTGCAGCGGCCGTTACCGGTCGCAAGGAGCTTAAGGCCACAGGCGACATCGCGCTCAACGATGCAGACGCTTTTGCCAGCGCGTGCGGCCGTAATGGCAGCGGCGAGGCCTGAAGCCCCGCCGCCGATTACCAGGACGTCATAGAAGGCGCTCGCGTTCACTTAGGCCTCGTCGGTCTCGTGCGGGGTAATGGCCTCGACGGCAGAGACTGCCTTGGGCAACATGTCATCGGGCAGCGCGGTCTCGACCTCGCCCTTATCGCAGGCCTCGGCGAGTGCCGGATTAATGGGAAGCTGGCCCAAGATGTCGAGGTTATAGCGATCTGCGACCTCGGGGAGCTTGCTCTTGCCAAAGACCTCAATCTTCTTGCCGCAGTCGGGGCACTCAATATAGCTCATGTTCTCGACAATGCCCAGAATGGGGACGTTCATCTTCTCGGCCATGTTGACCGCCTTGGCGACGATCATCGAGACCAGATCCTGCGGGCTCGTGACGATGACGATGCCGTCGACGGGCAGCGACTGGAAGACGGTGAGCGCGACGTCGCCTGTTCCCGGAGGCATGTCGACCAGCAGGTAGTCGATGGGGCCCCACGAGGTCTCGCTCCAGAACTGCCTAATGGCGCCTGCGATGACCGGACCGCGCCAAAGGACGGGGTCGGTCTCGTTTTGGAGCAGCAGGTTGGAGCTCATGACCTTGACGCCGTGCTCGGAGATTTCGGGCAGCATAAGGTTGCCAAGGGCATGGACGTGGCGTCCGCTCATACCGAACATCTTGGGGATGGAGGGACCGGTGATGTCGGCATCGAGGACGCCGACCTTGTGGCCGTGACGGGCAAGCTCGGTGGCGATGGCACCGGTGACAAACGACTTGCCGACACCGCCCTTGCCGGAAAGCACGGCGATGACGCGTTTGACCTCGGACAGCGTGTTCTCCTCAAATTGCGACGGCGACGTTTGTCCGCCGGCGGCCTGTGCGTGCTCGCAACCCATGTATGACTCCTTTGTATATGTTGGGGCCGGGGCCCCGTGATGTGACACGAGCGTCATTGTACCCTCGTTTGCGAGCGGGAGTCATTTGCGATGCATTTGGGCCGAGCGTGCTTGCAATACGATGGGTCCAAGCGAATGGGCGGGCTTACTGAACTTTGCTGGCAAACTCGAGGTATTGCATGCGCTGCAGCTTGTCGATCGTCGAGGCGTATGGGCTGTCTTCAGATTCCAAGTCGTAGCGCAGCCCGTCGGCACCAAGGTAGCCGGCGACATTGATGGTGGGCACATCTGACCTTGTTGCAAGCAGGGCCTTTTGATAGTCGGTGAGCGGGGCGCCGATCTTATTAAGGGTAATGGCTGCAATCTCGTTTGCCCCGACGGTGTCGTAGACGTTGAGCTCGGTATTGCCGGCGATTTCATAGTTAGCCCAGACGAAATAGGTCGACTGATAGATACGGAAAGCGTGGCTTGCCGTATCTTCCTGAGGGTACAGCTCATCGTTGAGAGTCGTTGCGGCGCTCGGCTGATGGTCGCCAAAAAAGACAAGGACAACCGGTCTGCTGATATTGCGGAGCTCGTTGATAAAATACTCGAGGTCCCGGTCGGACGCGTTGATGCAGGTAAGATAGGTGTTGAGCGCGCTATTGGCGCCCTCGCTGGCTCCCTCGACCCAATAGTTTGTCAGCTCTTCGGCGGGAACGGTGCCATAGTCGTAGCCGCCGTGATTTTGCATCGTGACGTCAAAGATGAACTGCGGCGCTTCGTCGGTTCTAAGCAGGTCGAGTATCTTGTCGTAGGTGGCGTAGTCGCATACGCCGGCATGGTAACAGGGCGCACCTTCGAAATCGCCGATTGAAAGAAAGTCTCCAAAGCCCAGCTGCTGATAGATCTTATCTCGATGGTAGTTGACGGGGTTTTGCGGGTGCATAGCGGTAGCGGTATACCCAAGCTCCTTAAGGTCCTTTGCCAGGCTGTTGACGCCATTCATCTGATATAGCTGATAGGGGATTTTGCCTAATCCGACAAAGGCCGTTGTCGCTCCGGTCAAAAATTCGAATTCGGAGTTCGCCGTTCCGCCACCGGCGACCGAAGCGAGCATGGTGCCGCGAACAAGTGTGTCGGGAAGCGAGTTGTAGAATGCGGGGCCGGTGTACCCGGCCGCCTGGAGCTGCTCAAAGCACGAAAGGTCGCTAAAACTCTCATTCATGACGGCAACAATCGTCGGCTTGATTTCATTGAACTGGGCAACGGCCGCCGCGCGCTGCTCGCTCGAGCCATACGTGCTGTCGTAGGTGGCGGCGAGCTCCTGCTCGATGCTCTGCGCCTCATCGGGCGTATAGTCTTCGGGCTTCTCAATGGGCAACTCGTTGACCATTTCGGTGAACGAAGTGATAAAACCCTGAGACGCATACGTGGTGATGGGCTGCCAACGGTCAAATCCAAAATTCAGCGCCTGCTCCAAGTCGATGCTGGAAAAGCCCGAGGGCCCCACAACGGTCACTAGCAGAAAAGCGCAGAGGTTAGCGGCGATTGCGGGGAAGACATGGGTGGGCGTACGGAGCTTTCTCGGTCGGATAAGCGAAAGAAGCCCTAGGGAAATCTCCAGCAGGGCTAGAGAGGTTACGATTCCGGCGGTAAAGGTAAACTCGTATCCCTCGCTCACTTCCATTGCGGTGCCAAGGGCCAAGATATCGCTTGGCAGGATGGCCTCGCCTTTAAACGTTATGACGAAGTGCTCGGCAATGCCAAGGATGCAACAGGCGACGGGCACGAGGGCCATGACGCCTCCATGACGCTGTCCCAGCAAATAAAGGGAGAGCAGAACCGTCGCGAGCAGCCCGACGGAAAACCCGAATGAGTTGGCGGGAATGCGATAGAACGTTTCGTTACAGGCAATTTCGAGTGAAACGAACGAGAGCGCTGAAACAGCGGCGATGACAAGGATGTCACGGCAAATACAGGCAACCGTTCCCGTCGCAAGATCGGTTTGGTCGATAAGTCCCGAAACCAAGGGCTCGACAAGAAGTATGACGGCGGTAGCACCGAGCGCCGAATAAGAAAGGACCCATAGGGAATTGTCCTCATTTACGAGCAATTGATTCGTAATCCATGCAGCTACCATGCCGAGCGGGATGAGGAGCGTCGCGCACCAAAAGACGCGGGCAATGGGCGGCTTTTCATTGTGTTTGATTGAAAAATATACGCGCACCACGACGATGGCCACGATAAGGACGGCGATGAATATGGGCAGATTGGCCATGTCGCTCGAAGTGATTTCAAGGGGGATATCTTCGGTCATGGACGTTCCTCTGTTACGGCAAATTAAGTTCAGTATTAGATTACTGTAACCTTTCCACGGCATTTCGAGAAACAAAGTGCCCGATACGCAAAGCTAAAGGTCTGCGAATCTTGTATTACGAACATCTGTGCGCGTCGAGTGCGCTAAACTCATCGACAGTATGATTCGATGCAATAGGAGGCAAGGAGCTTCCATGTCTGATTCTTCTATCGTTATTCGCGGCGCTCGTGAGCACAACCTCCGTGATATCGATGTTTCCATTCCGCGTGACCAACTCGTGGTCATTACCGGTCTTTCTGGCTCGGGCAAGAGTTCGCTGGCATTTGACACTATCTATGCCGAGGGCCAGCGTCGATACGTCGAGAGTCTTTCGAGCTATGCGCGCCAGTTCTTGGGCCAGATGGACAAACCCGACTTGGATTCAATCGACGGCCTTTCGCCGGCAGTGTCGATCGACCAAAAGACGACGTCTAAAAACCCTCGCTCGACGGTTGGCACCGTAACCGAGATTTATGACTATCTGCGCCTGCTGTTCGCCCGTGTGGGCACCCCGCACTGTCCCGAATGCGGCCGCGTCATTGAGCGCCAGACGACCGACCAGGTTGCCGACAAGGTCTTGGCGGCGGGGGAGGGCCGCCGCGCGTTTGTGCTGGCACCGGTGGTGCGCGGGCGAAAAGGCGAGTACACCAAACTGTTTGAGGACCTTCGCGCCGAGGGCTTTAGCCGCGTGCGTGTCGACGGTGAAGTGCGCTCGCTCGACGATCCGATCGATCTGGATAAGAAATTCAAGCACGATATCGAGGTCGTGGTCGATCGCATCGTGATCCGTGAGAATTCTCTGGGCCGTATCGCCGAGTCTGTTGAGCAGGCGACCGCGCTGGCTCACGGCAATGTAAACGTGTACATGCTGCCCGATCGTGATGCTCCCGAGGGGACCGAGGGCGAGCTTCTGGAGTATTCGTTGGCCTTGGCGTGCCCGGAGCATGGACACTCCATTGACGATCTTCAGCCGCGTGATTTTTCGTTTAACGCTCCCTATGGCGCATGTCCTGAGTGCGACGGCCTGGGCTTTAAGAAAACCGTTGATGCCGAGGCGCTGATTGAGGATCCCTCGAAGTCCATTGCCGATGGAGTCTTTGGTAGCCTGTTTGGCAATTCGAACTACTATCCGCAGATTTTTGCTGCGGTCTGCAAACACTTTAAGGTGAGCGCCGATACGCCGTGGGAGGACTTGCCCCCTCGCGTGCGTCGTGCATTCTTGGATGGCCTGGGCGATACGAAGATCTCGGTCGACTACCAAAAGCTCGACGGACGTCGCAGCCAGTGGGATACCAAGTTTTCGGGCGTTCGCAACATCCTGTACGAACGCTATACCGAGACGACGAACGAGAACACCAAGGCGCGCCTGGAGAAGTACATTCGCGAGGAGCCGTGCTCGAGCTGCCACGGCGCTCGTTTGCGCTCCGAGATGCTCGCCGTCACCGTGGGCGGCAAGTCCATTTACGAGGTTTGTTGCCTGTCGTGCCGTGAATCGCTCGAGTTTTTTGAGGGCCTGGAGCTCACCGAGCGCCAACAGTTTATCGGCGGCCGTATCGTCAAGGAAATCCTGGAGCGCTTGCGTTTTCTGGTCGATGTTGGACTCGACTATCTGACGCTCGATCGTGCCTCGGCGACGCTTTCCGGTGGCGAGGCGCAGCGTATTCGTCTGGCAACGCAGATCGGCGCGGGTCTCATGGGCGTGCTCTATATTCTGGACGAGCCCTCGATCGGTCTTCATCAGCGTGACAACGAGCGCTTGATCAAGACGCTCGAGCGCCTGCGCGATATCGGCAATACCGTTATCGTCGTCGAACACGACGAGGATACAATTCGTGCCGCCGATTACGTGATCGACATGGGGCCCGGCGCCGGCGTCAACGGCGGACACGTAGTCGCGGCGGGAACGCCTGCCGATATCATGGCGTGTCCTGAGTCGATGACGGGCGCTTATCTGACCGGCAAACGAATGATCCGGGTGCCTGATGAACGGCGCAAGCCCGGTCGCGGCTGCCTTAAAATTACGGGCGCTCGAGCCAACAACCTCAAAAACGTTACCGCCAAAATCGAGTTTGGTACGCTTACGGTTGTTACCGGCGTGTCGGGATCGGGCAAGAGCTCCCTGGTTACCGACACCATTGCGCCTGCCCTTACGAATGTCATTCACCGTTCGACGCGCCCTGTGGGTCCGTATAAGAAAATCGAGGGCATCGAGTGTATCGATAAGGTTATCGATATCGACCAGTCGCCGATTGGCCGCACGCCGCGTTCCAACCCTGCTACCTATATCGGCCTGTGGGATGATCTTCGCGCGCTGTTTGCGAGTACGCCGGAGTCGAAGGCGCGCGGCTACTCGCCGGGTCGTTTCTCCTTTAATGTGAGTGGCGGGCGCTGTGAGGCGTGCAAGGGCGACGGACAGATCAAGATCGAGATGCACTTCCTTCCCGATATCTACGTTCCCTGCGAAGTTTGCGGCGGTAAACGCTACAACCGCGAGACACTCGAGGTCACCTACCGTGGCAAGACCATCTCGGACGTACTTGACATGAGCGTGGCCGAGGCGCTGGCCTTCTTTGGGAATATCCCGCAGATTAAGCGCAAGCTCCAAACGCTGTACGATGTAGGCTTGGGCTACGTGAGCCTGGGCCAGCCCGCCACGACGCTCTCGGGCGGCGAGGCGCAGCGTGTGAAGCTCGCCAAGGAGCTTCATCGACGCCAGACGGGCAAGACGTTCTATATTTTGGACGAGCCGACGACCGGCCTTCATTTTGAGGACGTCCGCCAGCTGCTCGATGTGCTGCAGCGCTTGGTCGATGCGGGCAACACGGTGCTGGTGATTGAGCACAACCTTGATGTCATCAAGGTTGCCGATCGTCTGATCGATATGGGTCCCGAGGGCGGTAACGGCGGCGGAACCGTTGTGGTTTCGGGCACACCGGAGCAGGTTGCGGACTGTCCGCAGAGTTATACGGGCAAGTTTTTGGCGCCGTTGCTCAGGCGTGACCGGGAGCGTCAGGCTCAACTTGATGCTCAATAAATAGGCGATTCAGTTTATGGGCGCCATCGACTCCTTGTGATTCGATGGCGCTTGCTGTGTCGAAGTGACGTATGCAGCCGAATTGGACATATACTTAATCTTTACGTCCGAATGCGAGGGAAAGGATATGTCATGGCAAAGGCTGTAAAGACGCCAAAAACCAATGCGATGCGCGAGCTGGAAAGCGCCGGCATTTCCTATGTTCTACATACGTACGAAGACGATGGTGATGAGTCGGTGGGCCTGGGGGTCGCGATTTCGGAGCAGCTTGGCGAGGAGCCCGGTCAAGGATTTAAGACTTTGGTCTGCGTGACACCGTCCAACGACTATGTCGTGTGCTGCATCCCTGTTGCCGACGAGCTCGATCTAAAGTCCGCCGCGCGTGCCGCGGGGGAGAAGTCCTTGGCCATGATGCATGTGAAGGATTTGCTTGCGGCGACTGGCTACGTTCGCGGCGGCTGCAGCCCGGTCGGTATGAAAAAACGCTACCGGACGCTCATTGATGAGACATGCGTCCTTTGGGATACCATTTTTATTTCGGGAGGCAAGCGTGGTTATCAGCTCGAGCTTGCACCCGATGATTTAATTGCATTTTGCGGGGCGACGGTTGCCGCGATTACGAGAGAGGACTGAGCGATGCCGCAGGAAGAATTGAAGCGCGGAGCTCATTTTGCAAAAGAATCTGCGCCTCAGACACCCTCATCCGAAGCTTCTTCGTCGCGAGATGACACTGACGACATGGGCTCGTCGGACTACTCCACGGTTGGTCGTTCCGCCGGGCTTATGACCATCCTGACTATCGTGTCTCGCGTCACCGGTTTTATCCGCACGTGGGCAATGGCGGCCGCTATCGGCATGTCGCTACTCTCGTCCTCCTATCAGGTCGCCAACAACCTGCCCAATATGCTCTACGAACTCGTGATGGGTGGCATGCTCGTGACGGCGTTTTTGCCCGTGTACATGGGCGTGAGGCGTGAGCAGGGTCGCGAGGCCTCGAACGAGTACGTGGGCAACCTGCTCGGCATTCTGCTTTTAGTGCTGGGTGGCATTTCGTTGCTGGGGACCGTGTTCGCCCCGGGCTTTATCTGGACGCAATCGTTCCTTTCGGGTGACGGTGGCAGCATGGATACCGCTGCGTTCATGTTCCGTTTCTTTGCCATCCAGATTCTGTTTTATGGTTTGGGCTCGGTGTTCTCGGGCGTTCTCAACGCACACCGCGACTACTTTTGGTCGACGTTTGCCCCGGTCCTCAACAATGTGATCGTCATTGCGAGCTTTATGGGTTTTGCGCCCGTGTCCGCACAGTTTGGCGAACGTGCCGGCATCATCTTGATTGCGGCCGGTACGACCCTCGGTGTCTTTGTTCAGATGGCATGTCAGATTCCCGCGCTTGGCAAGCACGGCGTGCATCCCCATATCCATATCGACTTTAAGGACCCCGCGCTGCGCCAGACGATTGCGCTCGGTATCCCGACGCTGCTCGCCACGGTGTGCATGTTTGTCTCGACTTCTATCACCAACGCTGCCGCGCTGGTGGTCCAGCCCGAGACGGGTCCTTCCGTCATCGCCTATGCGCGCCTGTGGTACACGCTGCCCTACGCGCTGATTGCCGCCTCGCTTTCGACGGCGCTCTATACCGAGCTCTCTCATGACGCACAGGAGAAGGATTACGACAGCGTTCGCACGGGCATTTCGCGTGGCGTCGCCCAGATGCTGTTCTTCCTGATTCCGTTCGCACTGTACCTGATTGTCTTCGCACGTCCGCTCAATATGATCTACTGTGCTGGCAAGTTCGATGAATCCGGCGTGGCGCTGGTATCCGAGTACCTTGTCTACCTGGCGCTCTCGCTGCCGCTCTACGGCGTGGTCGTGTTGATGCAGAAGAGCTTCTCTGCCTTGCTCGACATGAAGCCCTATAGCCGCTATTGCCTGTATTCCGCCATCGGCCAGGCTGGCTCGGTTCTGCTGTTTGGCGTTGTGCTGGGCTTCGGTATGCCGGCAATCGCGCTTTCGTATGTTGTCGACTACGTGATCTTGGTCGGCTGTTCGCTGTGGTGGCTGCGTCGTCGCCTGCGTGGCCTTCAGGTCAAATCTATCCTGCATGGCGGTTTCTTTGGCCTTTTGCTCGGCGGCCTAGGGGCTGCCGCAGGCGCCGGCGTCATGTGGGCGCTTGAACACTTTGTCGGGGTACTTGGCGGCTCGATTCTGATTACTCTTGGCTATGTTTGCGTTGCGGGTGTCGTCTCGCTTGCTGTTACCTTTGGCCTTGCCGTCGTTCTTAAGATGCCCGAGGTCTCGGCGCTGCTTCGTCGCAAGTAGGTGCGTGTGGCCGGTCACGACAACATTCCAACACTCGCCGAGCAGGTTTCGCGCGTTCCCACGCAGCCCGGATGTTACCTTTGGAAAGATGCCAAGGGCGATGTCATCTACGTTGGCAAGGCGAAAAACCTGCGTTCCCGTATGCGCCAGTACGTGACGCTGCAGGATGAGCGCCAAAAAATACCGCTCATGATGCAATTGGTTGCGAGCTTTGACTACATCGTTGTCGAAACCGAGCATGAGGCGCTTGTACTCGAGCGCAACCTGATCGGCCAGTACCATCCGTACTTTAACGTCGACCTCAAGGATGACAAGAGCTACCCCTTTATCGCCATTACAAAGGGCGACCTGTATCCCGCTATCAAATACACGCGCGAGCGTCATAAGCCGGGAACGCGTTATTTTGGTCCCTATACCGATAGCCGCGCGGCGCGTGAGACCATTGACACGCTGCGCAAGGTGATCCCGATCTGCTCGGCTTCTTGTGCGGAGTGGCGTCGTTGTCGTCGTATCGTCGAGTCCCACAAGGGCGAGGAAGACATCGTCAATATGATTTGCGCGCAAAACGGGCGTCCCTGCTTCGACTACCATGTCGGGCGCGGCCCAGGTGCGTGTGTCGGCGCGATTTCTCCTACGGACTATGCCAAGAACGTCAAGCGTGTCGAGCGCTTTTTGTCGGGCCATCGCAAGGATGTCGTCGATGAGCTGACCTCCGAGATGACGGATGCCGCCGAGGCGCTCGACTTTGAGCGCGCGGCACGCGTCAAACGTCGTTTGGAGGTCATCAGGGGTCTGGACGACCGTCAGCAAGTCGTTTTTCCCTCCAGTGTCGATATCGATGTCATCGGTTTCTATCGCGAGGAGACCATCTCCGCCGCTTGCGTCTTTGTCGTGCGTGAGGGTCGAACGGTTCGAACCTGCGAGTTTATTCTCGATAAGGGTTTGGATGTCGACGAAGAGGAACTTCAATCGGGCTTTCTTAAGCGCTATTACGACGAGACGGCTGATATTCCAGCTGAGATAAACCTCTCTGTCGAGCTTGAGGATGCGGAGGCGCTGGGGGAGTGGCTTGCAGGCAAGCGCGAGCGTTCCTGCCATCTCCATAGGCCGCAGCGTGGCGAAAAGCACCGTTTGCTCGATATGGCATCCAAAAATGCGCGCCATGCCCTCATGCGCTACATGATGCGAACGGGGTACGCTGACGACCGCACCAATCAAGCGCTCCTGGAGCTCGAAAGCGCGCTGGCGCTGCCGGCGCCGCCGATGCGTATCGAGTGCTTCGATATCTCGACGCTGCATGGAACCTTTACCGTCGCCTCGATGGTGGTGTTTACCAACGGACGCGCCGACAAGAGCCAGTACCGTCGTTTTAAAATTCAGGCCGAATTGGACGAGGCAAACGACTTCGTGTCGATGTCCGAGGTTTTGGGACGACGCTATGCTCCCGAGCGCATGGCCGACGAGCGTTTTGGCTCGCGCCCCGATTTGCTCGTTGTCGATGGCGGTAAGCCGCAATTGACCGCTGCGATCAAGCAACTTGAGGCTCTTGGGCTCGATATACCGGTTTGTGGCTTGGCGAAGGCCGATGAGGAAGTTTTCGTGCCTTGGGACGAGACTCCCGTCGTGCTGCCGACCGGGTCTGCTTCGCTCTATCTAATTAAACAGGTTCGCGATGAATCGCACCGTTTTGCCATCACGTTCCATCGCGAGTTGCGCGATAAAGCCATGACGGTTTCGGTACTCGATGACGTTCCAGGCGTGGGACCCACCAGAAAACGTGCCCTTATGCGCCGTTTTGGCTCGATGAAGCGTTTGCGCGCGGCGAGCGAGCAAGAGATCGCGGAAGTTCGCGGCATACCTGCCGATGTTGCCAAGGCGGTCCACGAGGCGCTCGTTGCATGGAATGCCGAGCGCGCCGAGGCGGCGGCTGGCCATTCCGATAGCTAAACACGAGCCAAACAACTGATATACATGATTGTGCGATTTTCAACCATTTATTTCGCCATGATTGCCTGCTGGTTTCGGGTTTTATTAACGCTAAAACGTTTGACTAACCCAAGCGAAAACCCTGCTATCCTGCGGGTTGACGAAGACTGATATCTCACCTCGCCGATACATACTGTCTGGCGAATCGTTTGTCAACGAATTCGGTGAACGGTAGTAAATACCGTTCAAGCGTATGTATGTATCGGTCGCCGAGCGCGGCACCTCAGTTGGGTTCGTCGGTAGGTAAGGTATATATCGTCCGCAAGTTGCGCGGGGGCAAGTCTAGGTGCTCCCGAGTAAGATTCTCTATTGATAGGAGAAGACATGGCCATCATCAACAAGGGTATGTCCAGGCGTTCGTTCCTCGGCCTCACCGGCAGCGTCGCTGCTGTCGCAGGGCTTGGTCTCACCGGCTGCGGTGGCAGCTCTAGCGACGAGGGTTCCGCTTCCGGTTCCACCGATTCCGCCAACCGTGGCGGCGGCGTGATCACCGCTGGTTCCGCTTACGCTCCGTCCAGCTTCGATCCCGCCAGCACCGGCTCCGCTGTGGGCCTGGGTGCTAACTGGCACGTCGTCGAGGGCCTCTACGGCATCGATTACCACGACTACAGCACCTTCAACGAGCTCGCCACCGACGATCCTAAGTCCGTGGACGACACCACTTTCGAGGTCACCATCCGCAAGGGCGCCAAGTTCTCCGATGGCACCGAGGTCACCGCTGACGATGTCGTTGCCTCCTACACCGCTTGCGCCGCTTCCGCTACCTATGCTCCGTTCTTCCAGCCCTTCGAGTCCATCGAGGCCAAGGACGCCAGCACCGTGACGGTCAAGACCAAGGTCCCCAACTTCTCCCTGCTCAAGGATCGTCTGGCCATCGTCCGCGTTACCCCGGCCACTCAGACCGAGGAGGATCGCGCCAAGCAGCCGATCGGCTCCGGCCCCTGGATGTACGACTCTATCTCCGATACCGAGATTACCCTGGTTCCCAATCCTGAGTACAACGGTGAGTATGCTGCCGAGGATAAGAAGATCCAGTACAGCATCCTGACCGACCCCACCGCTCGCGTTACCGCTCAGCAGGAGGGCTCCACGCTCGTTATGGAGCTCGTTACCGCTGACGCCGTCGACCAGCTTGAGAGCGCCGGCTGCAAGATCGATAACGTTCAGGGTTTCGGCACCCGCTTCATCATGTTCAACGTCGCCAAGGAGCCTTGGAACAACGTCAAGGTCCGTCAGGCTGTCATGTATGCGCTCGACACCGAGAAGATGGTCAGCAACACCTTCGCCGGCCTTGCCACCGCTGCCAGCTGCTACCTGCCCAAGAGCTTCACCAACTATCATGAGGCTTCCACGGTGTACAAGACCGACGCCAAGAAGGCTAAGAAGCTCATCGAGGAGTCTGGCATCACCCCGGGTGCCATCACCCTGCGCACCACCGACAACGAGCAGATTAAGGGCATGGCCGCCCAGGTCAAGAACGACCTCGACGCTCTCGGCTTCGATGTGACCATCCAGACCGATACCTCGCCGGCCACCTACGCTGCCATCGACGGCGGCGAGGCCTACGATATCCTCCTTGCCCCTGGCGATCCTTCCTGCTTCGGCGCCGACCCCGACCTGCTGCTCAACTGGTGGTACGGCGACAACGTCTGGATGCAGACCCGTTGCCCGTGGAAGGAGTCCGCTGAGTGGCAGAAGCTCCACAGTCTCATGGACGAGGCTCTTGCCGCCGAGGGCGACGAGCAGCAGAAGAAGTGGAACGAGTGCTTCGACATCATTGCCGACAACGCCGTTCTGTACCCCGTTGTCCACGTCAAGACCGTCTCCGCTTCCTGGGACGATCCGTCCACTGCGCCCAACGGCGAGGCCCTCGATGGCTTCAAGGGCATCGGCACGACGAGCATGTCCTTCAGGGGCGTTGCGACCGTCAAGGCGTAAGACTCGCTTGAGTCTGTATGCAGGATGTCGGTCATTGGGGCCGTATCCTCATAGTTGAAACAAAGACCCGGGCGGCAACGATGTCGCTCGGGTCTTGTAATGAGTACCCGTACTCATATACCAGTTGGTCCTACCGACAAAAGAAAGGGGAGAGAACGTGAACAACTTGCTACGTTTGATTGGAAGGCGTCTTGTGGCGCTGCCGATCATGGCATTGGGCGTCACCGTCCTGGTGTTCTTCCTTATGTCGTTCTCCAAGACCGACCCCGCCTACACGGCGTTGGGTGACGGTGCCTCGCCCGAGGCGGTTGCCGAGTACCATGAGAAGTATGGTCTGGACGACCCCTGGCCCGTGCGCTACGTGCGCTATATGGGCGATCTGATCCATGGCGACATGGGCACCTATGGTGCTGCTCGCAACTCAGTTGCCAAGCGCATCTCCACGGCCCTGCCCGTCACGATGCAGCTGACCTTTATCGGTCTTGCCATCGGTGCGGTCGTTTCGTTTTTGCTCGGCGTCATCGCGGCACTGTATCGCGACAAATGGCCGGACCAAGTGATCCGCGTCTTTTCCATCGCCGGCTTGGCAACCCCGTCGTTCTGGCTTGCCGTTCTGTTGATCCTGCTGTTCTCTTCCTACCTTAAGGTGCTCCCGGCATCGGGTGCTCTGCCTCACTTCACCACGAATCCGGTTGGCTATCTGGGACGTATGATCATGCCCGCTATCGCCTTGGCATTTCCGCTGACGGGCCAGATGACTCGTATCGTGCGTACCGCCATGGTCGAGGAGCTCGACAAGGATTATGTCCGTATGGCTCGCGGCGCCGGCGTTCCCGAGAAGGTCGTCGTCGGCATCAACGTTCTTCGCAATGCGCTGATCACCCCGGTCACCACCCTCGGTCTTAAGATCGGTTACCTTATGGGCGGCGCCGTCGTCATCGAGGTTATCTTCAACCTCCCCGGCATGGGCACCGCGATTCTGCAGGGCGTTCAGGGCAACGAGGCGAACCTGGTTCAGGGCGTCGTTATCGTCGTTGCTCTTGCCTTCATCATCATCAACATCGTGGTTGACATGCTCTACCTGCTCATCAACCCGCGCATCAGGACGGTGTAGATTATGGTAAAGATTCGAGAGAAGCAAACCGAGCAGCTCGAGAAGGCTGCCTCCAAGGGGCTCAAGCTCGGTGGCTGGAAGAAGATGACGCTGTCTTCTAAGATTGCCGCCGTCGTGCTGGTGCTGGTCGCCCTGACTGCGATTCTGGCGCCCCTTCTTGCCCCCTATAGCCCGGTCGAGATCTTTACGGCTCGCCAGGCTCCCGGCAACGGATTTATCTTCGGTACCGACGATAAGGGTCGCGATATTCTGTCGCGTATGCTCTACGGTGGTCGTTACTCGCTGATTATCGGCTTTGGCGCCACTGCCATGGCTCTGGTCTGCGGCTCGGTCGTGGGCGCCCTTGCAGCGGTTTCGCGCAAGGCCGTCTCCGAGACGATCATGCGTATCTTGGACATCATCATGTCCATCCCGGGCATCGCCCTCGCGGCCGTCTTCGTCTCCATCCTGGGCAACTCCGTTCCGTCGATCATCTTCGCCATCGGCTTTATGTACACTCCGCAGATTGCCCGTATCGTGCGCGCCAACATCGTGTCCGAGTACGGCGAGGACTATGTCCGCGCGGTCATCGTTTCCGGCGCCAAGGCTCCGTGGATTTTGATCAAGCATGTTCTGCGTAACTGCATCGCCCCGATCATGGTCTTCACCGTTACCCTGGTCGCCGACGCCATCATCTTCGAGGCCTCGCTGACCTTCATCGGCGCTGGTATCCAGGAGCCCACCGCTACCTGGGGCAACATCCTCGCCGACGCCCGCGGCGGCGTGCTCGCCGGCCGTTGGTGGCAGGCGCTGTTCCCGGGCCTGGCCATCATGATCACCTGCCTGGCGCTCAACATCCTCTCCGAGGGCATTACCGACGCCATGGCCGCTGCTCCCTCCGCCGCCCTGGATCCGACCGATTCCTCCAAGCGCCGCGAGGCCGACCTGCTGGTCTCCGACCCCGTTCGCGCCTATAAGGAGCAAGCCCAGTCCCTCTCCGCTCGCCTTGGCGCCCTGCGCGATGTCGAGCTCAAGCGTGACGATCGCCATGTGCCCGACGAGTCTGTCGAACCGATCCTTTCGGTCCGCGATTTCTGCATCCAGTTTGAGCACCACGGCGATATCAACGTCGTCGACCATGTCAACTTTGACGTCCGTCCTGGCCAGACTATGGGCCTGGTGGGCGAGTCCGGTTGCGGTAAGTCCATCACCACGCTGGCCATCATGGGCCTGACCGATGAGGACGAGCACCTTTCCGGCGAGGTCCTCTGGGAGGGCCGTGACCTGCTCAAGATGAGCAAGAAGGAGTGGTTCGGCCTGCGCGGTACCGATATCGCTATGGTCTATCAGGACGCCCTGTCCTCGCTCAACCCCTCCATGCTCATCTCTGCCCAGATGAAGCAGCTCACCAAGCGCGGCGGCACCCGCAGCGCCGAGGAACTCCTGGAGCTCGTGGGCCTCGACCCCAAGCGTACGCTCGAGAGCTACCCGCATGAGCTTTCCGGTGGCCAGCGTCAGCGTGTTCTGATCGCTATGGCCCTTACCCGCGACCCCAAACTGGTCATCTGTGACGAGCCCACGACCGCTCTGGACGTTACCGTCCAGAAGCAGGTCATCAAGCTGCTCAACGACCTTCAGGCCAAGCTCGGCTTTGCCATGATCTTCGTCTCGCACGACCTGGCGCTGGTCGCCGAGGTCGCCCATAACATCACGGTTATGTACGCCGGTCAGGTTATCGAGCAGGCACCCACCAAGGAGCTGCTCACCAACCCGATTCACGAGTACACCCGCGGTCTTCTGGGTTCCGTTCTGTCCATCGAGAGCGGTTCGGGCCGCCTGCACCAGGTGCCCGGCGCCGTTCCGAGCCCGCGCGATTTCCCCAAGGGCGATCGCTTCGCGCCCCGCTCGAGCCATCCGCGTATTGGCCTGGACACCCGTCCGGTCTTCAAGCGCGTTCCCGGCACCGAGCACTTCTATTCCGAGCTCCCCGACGAGGTGCTCAAGGCAAATGGTTTGACCCCTCACGCGGAGGTGATGTAGATGAGCGAGACCGCAGTCAACGGCGTCGAGCCGATCATCTTCCTTGATGACGTCCACGTCACCTTTAGGACCCGTACCGGTTCGATTCTGCACCCCAACCTGGTTCACGCCGTCCAGGGTGTAACGATTAAGCTCATGCCCGGTCAGACGATCGGCATCGTCGGCGAGTCCGGTTGCGGTAAGTCCACCACCGCCAACGTCATGTGCGGCCTGCAGGCCCCCACGAGCGGCAAGGTCTACTTTAAGGGCAAGGACGTTACCAAACGTACCGCCGAGGACCGTCGCCACATGGGTCGCGTCATCTCGGTCGTGTTCCAGAACCCGGCCACGGCGCTCAACCCCCGCATGGTCGTTCGCGAGCAGCTGCTCGACCCCATGCGCGTCCACAACCTGGGTACCGAGGCCGAGCAGGAGAAGCGCGTCAAGGAACTCTTGGAGCTCACCGGTCTGCCCAGCTCCGCTGCCGAGGTTCTTCCCGGTCAGCTTTCGGGCGGCCAGCGCCAGCGCGTGGCAATTGCCCGTGCCCTGTCGCTGAACCCCGATGCCATCATCGCCGACGAGCCCACCTCGGCTCTGGACGTTTCGGTCCGCGCGCAGATTCTGAACCTGCTGACCGACCTTAAGAAGGAGCTCGGCCTGGCCATGGTGTTTATCAGCCATGACATCCAGACGGTCCGCTATATCTCTGATGACATCATCGTTATGAATGGCGGCAAGATCGTCGAGCAGGGCGAGGCCAAGCAGGTCTTCCAGCACCCCCAGGACCCCTACACCAAGATGCTGCTCGGCGCTGCACCGTCGCTGCTGCATCCCAAGCTCGGCGAGTAGTCTCGCTTTCCCTCCCGTGCGCCCGGTTCCCTTGCCGGGCGCACCTCCGTTGCGATTTCGAAAGGTTGGGTTCACGAGCCATGCCAAGTGCTCAGGAGCTGCAACATCAATTTGGTGAATATCGAGGCGCCATGCCCCGTCCATCAGATTTCGATCTCTTTTGGAAGGACCGCATGGCCGAGGCCGACGCCGTCGGGCTTGACTATGCGATCGAGACGGCATCGGTCACCGATGCCGTGACCTGCCAGCTTTTCGACCTCTGGTATACCGGCATGTGTGGCGCTCGCCTGCATGCCAAGTACCTTAAACCCGTCTCGGACGAGCCCGTGCCATTGGTACTTCAGTTCCATGGGTATCCGGGTGCAAGCCGCAGCTGGTTTGAGCAGGCGTCGTTTGCGGGCATGGGCATGGCGCTCATCGCGCTTGACTGTCCTGGTCAGGGCGGTCCCTCCGAGGATATTGGCGGATTTGAGGGTACGACGGTCGCGGGCCATATTGTCGCCGGTATCGACGGCGATCCGGCCAACCTCTACTATGTCCGTCTGCACCAGGACATTCGCATCCTGTGCCGTATCGTTCGCGAGCTCGAGGGCATCGATTTAGCCCGTGTGTTTGTGAACGGCGCGTCGCAGGGCGGCGGTTTGGGCATTGCGACCTGTGCACTTAACAGCGAGCTTATCAATCGCGCCGCCATCCTCTATCCCTTCCTGTCGGATTTCCGCTTGGTCTGGGATTTGGATGCCGACGACATTGCCTACGAGGGCCTGCGCTATTGGTCTCGCTGGTTTGACGAGGATTCGACTCGTATCGAGGAAGCCTATGCCAAACTGGCGTACTTCGATTCCAAGAACTTTGCCCCTATGGTCAAATGCCCCGTCCTGTTTGGTACGGGCACGGCGGATATCGTCTGTCCGCCGGCAACGCAGTTTGCGGTGTACAACAACCTGTCCTGTGAAAAGCGTCATGAGTTCTTTGAAGGCTTTGGCCACGAGGAGATTCAGGATTTTGACGATCTGATCATTCCGTTTTTCTGCAAGGGAGGGGAGGCTCATGTCTAAGTGCGAGAGCAATGTCAATGAGCTGATTGTCTCCGACCTTGTGGGGATTCCCGGAACGGTCTCGTCAAGGCTCGCTGATTTCCGGGATTGGCGCGGTGATGCTTCTGCGGATGTTTCCGAATTTGAGATAGCCGCTTCGGACCTTGAGGCTTGCGGGCCGAGTATTACGGCGATCGATTTCGCCAATCCGTATGCCCGCTACTCCGAGGTTTCCTTTGAGCTTGGTGGCGATGTGGTCCACGCACGTTTGATCGAGCCTGCCGGTCGCGCCCGAGCATCCGAGCTGGTGCCGCTATGTCTGATGTTTCACGACATCGACCGACCCGTGCGGGGATGGCATCACATGACGAGGTTTGCGGCCATGGGATATGCCGTGCTTGCGCTGAACGATGAGGCGATTGGACCCAGCGATCTGCGGCAGGGGATTACCTCGCCTGCTTTTGTCGAGCGCGTCCGTTGGGGTTGCGCGCTGGCGAAGGTGGCGCGCAATCTTGATGGCATGGACCCCGACCGCATCTTTGCATGGGGCGAGGGCCTTGGCGGCGGAGTCGCGCTGGCGGTTTCTGCTCTGGACGAGCGGGGCCTCGCCTGCACGGCGGTTGCCAATCCGTTTCCTGGTGGCCTCGAGGCGCTGTCGTCTCGGGTGCGCGGATCGGTGCTCATGGGCACATCGCTTATGGATACCGTGAGCGATCCTAAGGATCAGTTTGCCGTATTCAACGGTCTTGAGTGTGACCGGAGGCATATCATCTATGCAAAATACGCTCACGAGCGCATCAATGCGTTCGAAAACGAAGTCGTCGACTTTTTTAACCAAACGTTCTACTCGTGTTCTTTGGCCTAGACGGCCTGGACACTGCCAACAAGAGTGGGTGGCATAGGGCCGCCCGCCAGACAACTAAGGAGATTCTTGTGGCAACTCAGAAATTCACCGGCGTTATCCCTCCCGTCGTTGTTCCCGATACCGAAGATCACCAGCTCGACGTTGCCTCCTTTGAGCGCAGCATCAACCGCATGATCGATGCCGGCGTCGATGGCCTGTTCTTCTTGGGATCCTCGGGCGAGGTCGTCTTCTCCACCGACGAGCGCCGTCGCCAGATTATCGCCGAGGCCGTTCGTATCGTCGACCACCGTGTGCCTGTTCTGGTCGGCATCATCGATACCGAGACCGAGCGCATGATTGAGCACGGCAAGGTCGCCCAGGAGCTGGGCGCCGATGCCCTCGTCGCCACCTGCCCGTTCTATGCCCTGCAGGGCATGACCGAGGTCGAGGAGCACTTCCGTATCCTGCACGAGGAGCTTGACCTGCCCATCTTCGCCTATGACATTCCCGTCTGCGTTCACACCAAGCTCCCCTGGAAGCTCCTTGCCAAGCTCGGCGCCGAGGGCGTCCTTGCTGGCGTCAAGGATTCCTCGGGTGATGACATCTCGTTCCGCTACCTCGTTCAGGAGAACGAGAAGAACGGCCATCCGATGAGCATTCTCACCGGTCACGAGGTTGTTGTCGACGGCGCCTACCTCGGTGGCGCCGACGGTTCCGTCCCGGGTCTCGCCAACGTTGAGCCCGAGGGCTACGTGCGTCAGTGGAAGGCCGCTCAGGCTGGTGACTGGGCTACCGTCAAGGCCGAGCAGGATCGCCTCAATGAGATTTCGCACATCTGGGATGTCACCTCGGGCGTCCAGGGCTATGCCGGTGGCGTCGGCGCCTTCAAGACCGCTATGAACCTCATGGGCATCTTCGACAGCCCGACCATGCCGCGCCCGGTGAAGGCCATGACCGGCGAGAACGTCGAGGCGATTAAGAAGGTCCTCCAGGACAACGGTCTCCTGTAAAGCTTCCCCAGGCACCCGATCTTGGGGCTCAAGTGGTCGGGCGTGACCCATTAGGTCAACGCCCGACCGCTTTCACCCCAACCTCGGGCACCTGGGAAACCTTTACTGAGTTGCGGCGATAACACCGCCTTCATTTCCTGTAGTTGTTTTTATCTCCTAAGGAGAGCGACATGGAGAACAAGTACGTCTGCTCTGTCGATATCGGCGGAACTAAGATCGCGACTGCCATCATGGAGTACCCGGCTGACGGCAGCGTGCCCCGTCCCGTTTTTGAGGCCGAGGTTCCCACTGAGGCCCAAGAGGGCGGCGAGGCCGTCTTCCAGCGTATCGAGGCGTCCATCAAGGCTGCTCTCGAGGCGAATCCCGATGTCGAGGTCCTTGGCGTCGGCATCGGTGCCGCCGGCGTCGTCGATCCCAAGACGGGCGCCATCGCGTATGCCAACGAGATCATGCCCGGCTGGTCCGGCGTTCAGTTGGGGCCGCGCCTGCGCGAGGACCTCGGTCTTCCCGTTGCCGTCGTAGGCGACGTGCAGGCTCATGCTCTGGGTGAGGCCCACTGGGGCGTCGGCAAGGGCAAGTTCTCCGTCTTGTGTCTTGGCATCGGTACGGGCATCGGCGGCGCATATGTCGAGAACGGCCGCGTGATGCAGGGCTTCCATGGTGCTGCCGGTCATATGGGCCACATCGAGTGCTCGGCTGCCGCCGGCATTCCCTGCGCCTGCGGGCGTTCCGGCCATCTGGAGTCGGTTGCTTCGGGCACTTCCATTGGTCGTATGTACGATGAGCGCTTTGGTCGCGTCGACCCCAGCCGTCCTTCGGTCGGTCGCGATGTGAACGACCTGTGCCGTGCGGGCGACGCAAAGGCAACCGAGGTCATCCATGACGCCGGCTTTGCGCTGGGGGCCAGCTTGGGCTCGCTCGCTAACATCCTGGACCCTGAGGTCATCGTGCTTTCGGGCGGCGTGATTCACCAAGGTCCCGATTGGCGTTCGCAGACGTGGAAGGATTCGGTGCACGAGGGCTATGCCAGCCAGGCGCTCGATCCGCTTCAGGACACGCCGATCCTCATCGGTTCTCTGGAGGGCGATGCTCCGCTCATCGGTGCCGCCGAACACCTTCTTGCTTCGTTGAAGTAAACATAACTACCAAGTGTGCCTTCTGAGGTGCCGCAGATTGACGTGAAAGAGGAGCGAAGCGTACTTCGGTACGCGAGCGACGGTTTGAACGTCAAGGTGCGGCGTCTCAGAAGGCTGTTTTGAGAAAGGTTGAGTCGAACATGACCGTTGATCCTTTGATCCAGTCCCTGAAGGGTAAGCTCGTCGTGAGCGTTCAGGCGTATATGGGCGAGCCGCTTCGTACGCCCGAGACCATGGCTCAAATGTCTCGTGCTTGCGAGCTCGGCGGCGCCGCCGCCATTCGCTGCCAAGGCCTTGCCGACATTGCCGCCATTAAGGGTCGCTGTGAGGTTCCCGTCATCGGCCTGTGGAAGGATGGGCACGAGGGCGTTTACATCACGCCGACGCTGCGTCACGCTCGCGCCTGCGTTGCTGCGGGTGCCGATATCGTGGCGATCGACGCCACCGATCGTCCGCGCCCCGATGGCAAGACGGTCGAGGATACTTTCCGCCCGCTGCACGAGGAGGGTGTGCTCCTGATGGCGGATTGTGCCACCATCGAGGATATTCGTCGTGCTGTTGACATGGGCTTCGACCTGGTGTCCACCACGCTGTCTCATGGTGTTGCCGCTATCGATTGCTCCATGGCCGACGGTCCCGATCTGCCGCTCCTGCGCCAGGCGACTGAGGAATTCCCCGGCCTTCCCATCATTTGCGAGGGTCGCGTGCATACGCCCGAGGAGGCTCGCGCTGCGATCGATGCTGGCGCCTGGGCCGTTGTCGTCGGCACCGCCATCACGCACCCCACGAGTATTACGAGTTGGTTCAAGGCTGCGCTTGAGGCGTAAGACGGGCCTCGTATCCGCTCGGGGCGGTATACTCAATATAGGCAATTGACCGCGCGGGATCCGGGTTGCTGGGTCCCGCGCTTGTTTTCGGGAGGCAGCACATGCAAAAGGGAGATGCCATGGATGCGGCGGAGCGCTCGGAGCGCATCCCCGATATCGTCATCATCACCGGAATGTCCGGATCGGGCCGCACGCAGGCCATGCACGTGTTCGAGGACATGGGCTATTTTTGCATCGATAACCTGCCTCCGCGTCTCATCGCCCAGCTTGCCGAGCTCGTCGGCATCAATACGGGCGTGGGCAGGCATCTCGCCGTTACCTGCGATTTGCGTAGCCAGGGACTGTTTGACGAGTTGCTCGATGCGGTCGCCGCGCTCGAAGAGCGCGAGATGAGCTGCGACATCGTGTTCCTGGAGGCTTCTGACGAGGTGCTGATTCGTCGCTACAGCGAAAATCGCCGCCGTCATCCCATTGCCAAGCCGGGGGAGACTACGGCCGATGCCATTCAGCGCGAGCGCCTTCAGCTTCAGGGCGTGCGCGACCGAGCCGATATGATTATCGACACGAGCCGTCTGCGCACCTCTGCGCTGCGTAACAAGCTACGTATGGCATTTTCCGAGCTGTCCGACCAGCAGCTCATGGACGTCCACGTGTTCTCGTTTGGCTTTAAGCACGGCATGCCCGTCGAGGCGGACATTATGATCGACGTTCGCTTCCTGCCTAATCCGTTCTACGATCCCGAGATGCGCACGATGACCGGTCTCGATAAAAAGGTCTCCGATTTTGTTCTGGACCACCCCAAGACGCAGGAGTTTTGGAAGGCTTGGACACAGCTGCTCGATACGGTGATGCCGGGCTATATCGCGGAGGGTAAGCCGCAGCTTTCTATCGCCATCGGCTGCACGGGCGGCCAGCACCGCAGCGTTGCCATTGCCGAGGCCACGGCACGTTATTTGGAAGGCGCCCAATATCACGTGAGCATTTCCCATCGCGACCTGTCGCGCGCCAACACGAAGGCATAGGCCTGCATGTCGTTTACCGCTGAGGTGCGCGACGAGCTTGCGCGCTGCGAACCCGAATGTGAATACTGCGATTTGTCGACGCTCGCCGCCCTCACGCGCGTGAGTGGTACGCTCTCGCTTACCGGCTCTGGGCGGTATCGTTTGACGGTTGCGACTGAGACGGGAGCCGTCGCGCGCACGATGATCACGCTGACGCATCGTATCCTTAAGCTCAAAACGGAGTTCACCGTCCGCAAATCTGTATTGCATAAGGTTCGAAACTACCTCATCACCTTGCCTGATCAGCCAGACCTGGATAAGGCTCTGGTGCTGCTGGGTATCCTCGACCGTAGGGGAGGACTTGTCGCCGGCGTACCCCGACACATCGTTGCCCGTCCCTGCTGCAGGCTTGCCTACATCCGCGGCGCGCTCATCGCGGGCGGCTTCGTGGCCGATCCACGAGGCGATTTTCATTTGGAGATCGCGGTGCAGGGCGAGCAATATGCCAAGGGGCTTTGCGATCTGTTGGAGCAGATTGGGGTCCATGCTCGTGTTAATGCACGGCGGGGGTCATATGCCGTGTACATTAAGAGCGCCGAGGAAATCGAGCATTTATTAAAGCTGATTGGTGCCAAGCGCAGCGTTGCCGAGATTGAGGAGGCGCGCGCGGTCAAGTTGGTTAAGAACGATGTGAACCGTCGCGTGAACGCCGAGCTCGCCAACCAGACCAGAAGCGCCGGTGCTGCCCAACATCAGCTTGCGCTTATCGATGAGCTCGAGCAGCGCGGCCTTCGCGATGCGCTTCCGGATGCCTTGGCGGTCTTTTGCGACCTGCGCGAGCGCTATCCCGATCTGTCGCTGCGTGATTTAGGGGAGATGGCTGACCCTCCCTTGTCGAAGTCGGCCCTCTACCATCGAGTTTTGAGGCTTGAAAAGCTCATTGAAGCAAACGGGTAGTTTAAAGTATCGACTTATATACGGATTTAGCTGCTATTTTATTCTTTAAAACGTTTTAACGTAAATTTGATTTTCAATTTCGACTATTCTCGTGATTTTCAAGTCAAAAAAAAGGTATATTAGGCGAGTGGTTAGTTTGTGGGCCTCAACGGCGGGCGCTGTAGCTCGCGGGGGCCTTACGAAAGGAGACACAATGGCAGTAAAGGTTGCTATTAACGGCTTCGGTCGCATCGGTCGTCTGGCTTTCCGTCAGATGTTCGGTCATGAGGGCTCCGAGATCGTCGCTATCAACGACCTCACCTCTCCCGATATGCTCGCTTACCTGCTGAAGTACGACTCCACGCAGGGCAACTACGCTCGCGATCACGAGGTCGTTGCTGGCGAGGATTCCATCACCGTTGACGGCAAGGAGATCAAGATCTACAAGGAGGCCGACGCCAACAACCTGCCTTGGGGCGACCTCGACGTCGACGTCGTTCTCGAGTGCACCGGCTTCTACACCAGCAAGGCTAAGGCTCAGGCCCACATCAACGCTGGCGCCAAGAAGGTCGTCATCTCCGCTCCGGCTGGCAGCGATCTGCCCACCATCGTGTACAACGTCAACCATGAGACGCTGACCGCTGAGGACAACATCATCTCCGCTGCTTCCTGCACCACCAACTGCCTCGCCCCGATGGCCAAGGGTCTGAACGACTTCGCTCCCATCGTGTCCGGCATCATGACCACCATTCACGCCTGGACTGGCGACCAGATGCCGCTCGACGGCCCGCAGCGTAAGGGCAACAAGCGTCGTAGCCGCGCCTGCGCCGTCAACATCGTCCCCAACACCACCGGTGCTGCCAAGGCTATCGGCCTGGTTCTCCCCGAGCTCAACGGTAAGCTCATCGGTGCCGCCCAGCGCGTCCCGACGCCGACCGGCTCCATCACCAACCTCTACGCTGTCGTTGACAAGAAGGTCACCGTCGACGAGGTCAACGCTGCTATGAAGGCCTACGCTGCCACCATCTCCGAGACCTTCGGTTACAACGAGGACGACATCGTCTCCACCGACATCATCGGCGAGACCCACGGCTCCATCTTCGACGCCACTCAGACCATGTGCTCTGATCTCGGCAACGGCCAGACCCTCGTTCAGGTCACCTCTTGGTACGACAACGAGAACTCCTACACCTCTCAGATGGTCCGCACCATCAAGTACTTCGAGAAGTTCGTTGCTTAATTTAGCTTTTAGCGAATAGCTCGTTGAGCGTCTAAAGAAGGGCGCGGCCTCATAGGGCTTACACCCTAGGGTCGCGCCCTTTTTATAGGAAATCGTCTGCCGTAATGGGAGGCAGACACGTACGAAAGGTAGAAGCAAACATGGCCTTTACCAAGAAGACCGTCCGCGACATCGATGTCGACGGCAAGCGCGTTCTCGTCCGCGTCGACTTCAACGTGCCTATCAAGGATGGCGTCGTTGGCGACACCACCCGTATCAAGGCTGCCCTGCCCACCATCAACTATCTCGTTGAGCACAATGCTCGCGTCATCCTCATGAGCCACCTCGGCCGTCCCGATGGCACCGGCTTCCAGCCCGAGCTGTCCCTCGAGCCCGTCGCCAAGAAGCTCGCCGAGCTCTCTGGTCTCGACGTTGCCTTTGTCGCCGACACCTACGGCGAGAAGGCTGCCGAGGCTGTCGCTGCTGTCGAGCCGGGCAAGGTTCTCGTTCTCGAGAACGTCCGCTTCGACAAGCGTGAGAAGAAGAACGATCCCGAGATCGCCAAGAAGCTCGCTTCCTATGGTGACGTCTTCGTTCTCGATGCCTTCGGCACCGCCCACCGCGCCCAGGGTTCCGTCGTGGGCCCCGCCGCTTACCTGCCTGCCGTCGCTGGCTTCCTGCTCGAGAAGGAGGTCGACACGCTGACCGGCATCTTCGCCGAGCCCGAGCGCCCCTTCGTCGCCATCGTCGGCGGTTCCAAGGTTTCCTCCAAGATCGGCGTTCTCGATCACCTCATCGACTCCGCTGACACCCTGATCATCGGTGGCGGCATGGCCTACACCTTCTTCCTGGCTCAGGGCCTGTCCGTCGGTCAGTCCCTCAAGGAAGAGGACTGGGTCGAGCGCGCCGGCGAGATGCTCAAGAAGGCCGAGGAGAAGGGCGTCAAGATCCTGCTCCCCATCGACAATCGCGTTGCCGATCACTTTGGCGAGGACGCTGTCCCCGAGGTTGTCGCTTCCGACGCTATCCCTGACGACCGCGAGGGCATGGACATCGGCCCCAAGACCGAGGAGCTTTACGCCGAGGCCGTCAAGGGCGCCAAGACCGTGTTCTGGAATGGCCCCATGGGCGTCTTCGAGTTCGACAACTTCGCTCACGGCACCCAGGCTATCGCCGAGGCTGTCGCCGAGGCCGACTGCACCTCGATCATCGGCGGTGGTGACTCTGTCGCAGCTGTCAACAAGTTCAACCTGGCCGACAAGATGAGCTGGATCTCCACCGGCGGTGGCGCTTCCATGGAGCTCGTCGAGGGTAAGGCCCTGCCCGGAGTGGAGGCGCTTCTCGATGCCTAATCGCACCCTTCTTATCGCTGGTAACTGGAAGATGAACAACGACGTCGCCGAGGCCGCCAAGCTCGCCGACGAGCTGGCTCAGGCTCTGCCCGAGGTTCCGGCTGGCGTCGAGGTGCTCGTCTGCCCTCCGACCATCGACATCACCACGGTTCATGACCGCATTCAGGCTGCCCCCATCGCCCTCGGTGCACAGAACGTGTACTGGGAGGCCAAGGGTGCCTTCACCGGTGAGTCCTCTTGCGACATGCTCAAGTCCGCTGGCTGCACCTACTGCATCATCGGTCACTCCGAGCGTCGTGACTACTTCCACGAGACCGATGAGGATCAGAACAAGAAGGCCAAGGCCCTCGTTGCCGCCGGTCTTGTTCCCGTCTTCTGCTGCGGCGAGTCCCTCGAGGTCCGCGAGGCTGGCACCTATGTCGAGCACGTCGTGAACCAGGTCAAGGCTGGCCTTGCTGGTCTTGAGATCACCTGCCCCAAGCAGGTCGTCGTCGCCTACGAGCCCATCTGGGCCATCGGCACCGGCAAGACCGCTACCGCTGAGGACGCCCAGGAGGTCTGCGGCGCTATCCGTGAGACCCTCAAGGAGATGTTCGGCGAGGAGCTCGCCAACGGCATCCGCGTTCTCTATGGTGGCTCTGCCAAGCCCGGCAACATCGCTGAGCTCGTCGCCAAGCCCGACGTTGACGGCGCCCTCGTGGGCGGCGCTTCGCTCAAGGCTGCCGACTTCGCCTCTATGGTCGTCAAGGCAGGCGAGTAGGACATATGGCACAGCGTCATCTTCCTGCACTCCTAATTATCATGGACGGCTGCGGCCTGGCTCCGGCCGATGGCGAGAACGCCGTCGCCGCTGCCAAGACGCCCTTCCTTGATAGCCTGTACGAGAAGTATCCCCACACCACGCTCGGCGCTTCGGGCGAGGACGTGGGTCTTCCCGATGGCCAGATGGGCAACTCCGAGGTGGGTCACCTCAACATCGGTGCCGGCCGCATCGTGTTCCAGGAGCTTTCGCGCATCAACAACGCCATCAAGGACGGCTCCATCGCCAAGAACGAGGTCTTCGTCAAGGCTATGGACGACGTCAAGGCTGACGGCAAGACTCTTCACCTCATGGGCCTTATGAGCCCTGGCGGTGTTCATTCTCACATGAACCACGTCGAGGCTCTGGTCAAGATGGCTGCCGAGCACGGTGTCAAGACCGTTCGCGTCCACGCCTTCATGGATGGCCGCGACGTTGACCCGCAGTCCGGTGCCGGTTACATGAGTGAGTTCTGCGCCTTCCTGGCTAAGATCTCCGAGGAGACCGGTTGCGACGCTCGCGTTGCCACCGTCTCGGGCCGTTATTGGGCCATGGACCGCGATAATCGTTGGGAGCGCATCCAGCGCGCCTACGACGTCATGGTCAACGCGTCCGATGCCGATGTCGACCCCGTTGCCGGTATCAAGGCCTACTACGAGAAGGATCCGCGCGGCGACGAGTTCGTCGAGCCCTTCGCTGCCCACAACGAGGGCATCCACGAGGGCGACGCGGCTATCTTCTTTAATTTCCGTCCCGACCGCGCTCGTCAGATGACCCGCGTGTTCACGGACAAGGAGTTCGACGGCTTTGAGCGCGAGCAGATCAAGCTTTCGCACTTTGTGACGATGACCGAGTACGATCCGACGTTTGACGTCGAGGTCGCCTTCCCCAAGACGTTCCCCGAGAACGTCCTGGCCGACGTTATCGCCGCCAACGGCCTGAAGCAGCTGCACACCGCCGAGACCGAGAAGTACGCCCACGTGACGTTCTTCCTCAACGGCGGCATCGAGGAGCCCAAGGAGGGCGAGGAGCGCGTGCTCGTCGCTTCCCCCAAGGTCGCTACCTACGATCTGCAGCCCGAGATGAGCGCTCCCGAGGTTACCGAGAAGCTTGTCGCCGCCATCAACGAGGATCGCGCTGATTTCTACATCGTGAACTTCGCGAACTGCGACATGGTTGGTCACACCGGTGTCTTCGACGCCGCCGTTAAGGCCGTCGAGGCCGTTGACGATGCCCTGTCTAGGGTTGTCCCGGCGATTCTCGCCAAGGGCGGCTTTGCGCTGATCACCGCCGACCACGGCAACGCCGATCACATGTTTGACGTTGCTTCCGACGGTTCCAAGCATCCGTTTACGGCTCACACCACCAACCGCGTTCCGTTCATCATCGTTGATGAGAAGGCCAAGCTCACCGGTATCGAGGACGGCCGTCTTTCCGATATCGCTCCGACCATGCTCACCATGGCTGGTATTGAGCCTTCCGCCGAGATGACGGGCCGCGTGCTCGCCACCGAGGCCTAATAGAAAACAAATACCGTTTTCTAGTAAGGGGGTTGTCCACAACCGGACAACCCCCTTTTTGGTATTTCTGCCATTTCCACCCCGTCCTTGAGTGGCAGGTAGGGGAGAGCGGGGGATTGTGGTACAGTACTGGAGTTTAAACTGTTCTATTAAGGAGCTTATCTATGGGTCCGTTCCAGATTCTTCTGTTTGTCGTTTGGGCTGTCTCTGCCGTGGCGCTGACGATTCTCGTCCTGATGCATTCCGGTAAGGGCACCGGCGTTTCGGATATGATCGCTAGCTCGCTGTATAACTCCAGCTCTGCCACGGGCGTCATGGAGCAGAACCTCGATCGTCTGACGGTAATTATGGCCGTTGTTTTTGCCGTGTGCGTCGTCCTGTGCATGTTCTTCTTCCCGCAGGGCATCGTCGGCTTCTAAGCACGAGCCGCATAAATATTCAAAAAGGGTCCCGTAAGTGCGGGACCCTTTTTGTTTACATATTTGTAACAGAGTCAAAATATCCCCACATACTTCGCCCAACTAAAGAAATTCTCGACCGTTAACCGGAATTAGCCCCAAATTGTGTATAAAATGCGCTACTGTATTGCAAAACGTTGGTCCGTTGTGCATAACCAGCCATAGCAGCGGGCGGCGTTTTGATGGTTCGGATCGGATTGTTTCGACATGTGTCCGACTGAACATTTCTTTGTCCTATCTCATAAGGAGGATGGCATGGCTGATTCTATGTTCCACCAGCCCGTTATGGGTCGTCGCGCCTTTGTTGGCGGCACCCTTGCTGCGAGCTCCATGGCTTTTCTTGCCGCATGTGGCAAGAAGGGTGGCGACGCTTCCGGTTCTGAGTCCGGTTCGACGCTGAACTTCTACATCAACAACCCGGTCTGCATCGACCCCTACAATGTCCAGGAGGACCAGGGCACTCAGGTCGAGTACCAGCTCTTTGACGCTCTGACCTCTTACGACGCCGAGAAAGGCGAGATCGTTCCGCTGGCTTGCGAGTCCTTTGAGTCCAACGACGACGCCACCGAGTTTACCTTCAAGATCAAGAAGGCCAAGTTCCACAACGGTGACGACGTTACCTCCAAGTCCTTCAAGCTCGGTTGGGAGCGTCTGGTCAACACCAAGTCGGCCATCGCTACCGAGTACGGTCCTTCCGAGGTCTCCTATCACCTTTCCATGGTCGAGGGTTATGACGACCTGCTTGCCGGTAACGCTACCGAGCTCAGCGGTGTTACGTGCCCCGACGATGAGACCCTCGTCGTCAAGCTGTCTTCCGCCTACGCTGACTTCCCCTTCGTCGCCTCTCATCCGGCTCTGGCCCCGGTTCCCGAGTGCGCCGAGTCCGATGTCAAGAGCTTCTACCTTGCCCCGGTCGGTAACGGCCCGTTCATGATGGACGGCAAGTGGGAGGATGGCCAGGAGATCAACGTCAAGAAGTTCGACGATTACTATGGCGACAAGGCCAAGATCGATGGCATCCACTTCCAGGTCATCAAGGACATGGAGACCGCTTACAAGGAGTTCCAGGCCGGTAACCTCGATGTCTGCGACGTTCCCGTCGCTCAGATCGATGCCGCCAAGAAGGATCGCGGCGTGTCCAAGGACGGCTACACCATGGGTGACGGCGAGCGCATGCTGCTCGGCGCCGAGCCTTCCACGTACTATCTGACCTGCAACACCACGGCCGAGCCGTTCAACAACGCCGACCTGCGTAGGGGCATCTCCCTGGCCATTAACCGTGAGGCCATCTGCAAGACCATCTTCAAGGGTACCCGTACCCCTGCCGACGGCATTGTTCCTCCGGGCATCGATGGCTACAAGGAGGGCGCATGGGAGTTCTGCGCCTACGATGTCGACAAGGCTAACGAGTACCTCGACAAGGTTGCTCCCGCTGGCGCTAACGGGGATCGTGGCATTAGCGTGACCCTGTCCTACAACCAGGACGGCGGTCACAAGGAGATCATGGAGTCCATCATCGGCGACCTCGCCAAGGTTGGCGTCAACGCCGTCTCCGATACCCCTGAGTGGTCTGCCCTGCTCGAGCAGTATCAGAACTTTAACTATCAGTTCGGTCGTCTGGGTTGGATTGCCGACTACCCGATCATGGACAACTTCCTGTATCCGCTGTTCCACTCCGACTCCCTCGGTGGCGACAACCGCTCCGGTTACAACAACCCCGAGTTCGACGCCAAGGTCGACGAGGCTCGTACTATTGTTGACGACGAGGAGCGCGTCGCTAAGATGCAGGAGGCCGATGCAATGGTCGCTGCCGACTGCCCGGTCATCCCGATTATGTTCTACACGCACACCATCGCCGGCTCCGATCGCATCAAGCACCTCTATGTCGATCCGCAGAAGCACGCCGATCTGGGTACCGCTGAGCTCGCCTAAGAGTTTGCAGCTTCCGTGAGGGTCAAGTATTTACGTAGACCTCATGGGAAACATACAGTTCTCCCTAACCTGGGGTAAACTGGCTGATGGTAATTTTGGGATGCCGGTCTGGCGATCGGCATCCCATTTAGGTTAATCCCTAGATAGGGGAGTGGTATGGGTAAGTACATCGTTAAACGTGTGCTTCAGTTCATCCCGGTGTTTTTGGGCGTTACGCTGATTTTGTTCGCCCTCCAGAATATCGTGCCGGGAGACCCGATCAAGCTGATCGGTGGAGACAAGGCTCTGTCCCCCGAGGTGGAGCTTCAGCTTCGCGTTCGCTATCACCTGGTCCAGTCGGACGAGGACGGCAACGCGATCCTTGACGAGAACGGCGACCCCGTTCAAACGTCGCTCGTAGACCGTTACTTGTATTACATGAACGGCCTGCTTCATGGCGATCTGGGCAATTCGTATCAGCGCAAGCTGCCGGTTACGGAAATCTTTGCCCAGAAGTATCCGTATACGGTCAAACTCGCCGCGTGCGCCATCGTGCTCGAGGCAATTATGGGTATCGGTGCGGGTATCATTTCGGCGGTAAAGCGTTATTCCTTCTGGGATATTTTAGTAACGCTCACCACGTCGATCCTCGTTGCGGTCCCGGCCTTCTGGCTCGGTATGTTGCTGCAGCTGTTCTTTGGCGTCATCCTCAAGGACGCCACGGGCGGTGCAATCTCCATGCCGATCTCGGGTGCCGGCGGTTCCAGCTCTCAGTATCAGGATTGGATGCACTATGTGCTTCCGACCATTACGCTGGCTTCGGTTTCGACCGCTTATGCTGCGCGCATTATGCGCTCGCAGCTGCTTGACGTCATGAACCAGGATTACATCCGTACGGCAAAGGCCAAGGGTCTCTCCAATCGTGCGATCATCGTCAAGCATGCGCTTAAGAATGCACTCATCCCCGTCGTTACCTATATTGGTGTCGACTTTGGCGGCATGCTTTCGGGCGCCATCCTGACCGAGACGGTCTTCAACTGGCCCGGTATCGGCTATGAGGTCTATCGCGCCATTAGCATGCGTGACTGGCCCATCGTTATGGGCGGCGTTACGCTCATCGTTGTCGTCGTCATGGTGATCAACCTGCTCGTCGACATTAGCTATGCATTCCTCGACCCGCGCATCCGCCTTGGCGGTCCGTCGGATAAGGCCTAAGGGAGGTACGTCTCATGCAGGAAACTGATTCTCAGTCTCAGGAGCAGGCTACCGCCACCAAGGTCGCATCTGCTCCCGCCAAGTCCCGCACGCTGTGGGGCGACGCTTTTAAGCGTCTTCGTAAGAACAAGCTCGCCGTTATCGGTGTCTGCTGGATCATCATCGTCGTTGTGGTTGCCCTGACCGCAGATCTGTGGGCTAAGCCCTGGCTCGGTTCGCCGACGGCTTCCGATTCGACCACCATGGCCGAGACATCGCTGTTGGCTCCGTGTGCCGAGCACCCGTTTGGCACCGATGCCCTCGGTCGCGACATTCTCGTCCGCGTTATCTACGGTGCACGCGTTTCGCTTTCTGTCGGTATCATGGCCACCGCCATCTCCACATTGATCGGTCTGGTCATGGGCGCCCTGGCCGGTTTCTACGGCGGCATTTGGGATACGATCATCATGCGCTGTGCGGACATCTTCCTGGCGTTCCCGTACGTGCTGTTCGTTGTCGCCATGATCGCCGTTATCGGCCGTGGTCTTCAGAACGTCTTTATCGCCATCGGCATTCTTGGCTGGCCTTCGATTGCGCGCGTCTTCCGCTCTGCAATCTTGACGGTCAAGGAAAACGACTATGTTGATGCAGCGCGCGCGATGGGTGCATCCGATGCTCGTATCGTCGTGCGTCACATCTTCCCGAACTCCGTCGCCTCTATCGTGGTCTACGCAACCATGAACATTGGTGGCGCCATTCTGACCGAGTCCGCTCTGTCCTTCCTCGGCATGGGCGTTATTCCGCCTACGCCTTCGTGGGGCTCCATGATTCAGGACGGTCAGCAGTATCTTCTGACCGCTCCCTGGATGATGATCATGCCCGGTCTGGCAATTCTCTCGACGGTGCTCGCCTTCACCCTGCTGGGTGACGGTCTGCGCGACGCCCTCGACGTCAAGATGAAGGACGCATAAGGATGAAGAAGAACAAGAACTATGTGGACCTGAAGGACCAGCCGGTTCCTGAGGGCCAGCATCTGCTCGAGGTCGATGACCTTAAGATGTATTTCCACACCGAGGATGGCGTTGTTCGCGCTGTCGACGGTGTCTCCTACACGCTCGATCGCGGCGAGACCCTGGGCGTCGTCGGTGAGTCCGGCTCCGGTAAGTCCGTGACCGCCATGACCATCATGGGCCTCATCTCGATGCCTCCGGGAAAGATTGAGGGCGGCGACGTTCGCTATCGCGGTCGTTCTATCCTCGAAATGACCGAGGAAGAGATGCAGCACATTCGCGGTAACGATATCGCGATGATCTTCCAGGATCCTATGACCTCCTTGAACCCGGTCTATAAGATCGGCAAGCAGGTGGGCGAGGGCCTTCGTCTGCACCGTGGCTACTCCAAGCAGGAGGCACTCAAGCGCGCTACCGAGCTTTTGGACCTCGTGGGTATCCCCGAGCCCGAGAAGCGCGTCAATGAGTATCCGCACCAGTTCTCGGGCGGTATGCGTCAGCGTGTCATGATTGCTATGGCTCTTGCCTGCGATCCCGATATTCTGATTGCCGACGAGCCCACGACGGCTCTGGACGTTACCATTCAGGCTCAGATTATCGAGCTCATGCAGGAAATGCAGGAGAAGAACGGCAACGCCATCATCATGATTACCCATGACCTGGGCGTCGTCGCCGACATGGCCGACAAGATCATGGTTATGTACGCCGGCCGTCCCGTCGAGTTCGGTACTGCTGAGGAAATCTTCTACGAGAGCCGCCACCCCTACACCTGGGGCCTTATCCGCTCCATCCCGGAGCAGGCCATCGAAGAGAAGAAGCCGCTTACGCCGATTCACGGCAACCCGCCTTCGCTCATGAACCTGCCCGAGGGCTGCGTGTTCTCGCCTCGTTGTCCCTATGCGACCGATAAGTGCCGCAAGCAGCGCCCCGAGCGCGTTGTCACCGAGTCTGGTCATTACTCTGCGTGCCACTACTCCGGTGACCCCGAGTTCCTCAAGAACGCTCCTGAGACGTCCCGTACGCGCAAGGATTCCAAGAAGGGAGGCGAGGCGTAATGGCAGATACCAACGAGCGTACTCCGCTGCTGAAGGTCGAGCACCTCTCTAAGGAGTTTCCCGCTGAGTCCGGCATGTTCGCCAAGCGCTTCTCCAAGCGTGTCGTCTCTGCTGTGAATGACATTTCGTTCGAGATTTATCCGGGCGAGACCTTTGGCCTGGTCGGCGAGTCTGGTTGCGGTAAGTCCACCACGGGCCGCACCATCATGCGCCTGACCAAGCCGACGGCAGGCAAAGTGTTCTTCCAGGGCAAAGACGTTGCCGAGATGAGCAAGCACGAGATCAAGGATATGCGTCGCGAGATGCAGTTCATCTTCCAGGACCCCTATGCTTCGCTGAATCCTCGTATGACCATCGGCGAGATTGTCTCTGAGCCCATGACCATTCATGGCGTGGGCACCAAGGAAGAGCGTATCGAGCGTGTCCGCGAGCTGCTGGACGTCGTCGGTCTGAACCCCGAGCACATCAACCGCTATCCGCACGAGTTCTCGGGCGGCCAGCGCCAGCGTGTCGGCATTGCCCGCGCATTTGCGCTGAAGCCCAAGCTGATTATCTGCGACGAGCCGGTTTCCGCTCTGGATGTTTCCATCCAAGCACAGGTCCTGAACCTGCTTAAGGAACTTCAGGACAAGTTCGGTACGGCTTATCTCTTCATTGCTCACGACCTCTCTGTCGTGCAGCACATCTCCGACCGTGTTGCCGTTATGTACCTGGGCAAGATGGTCGAGGTTTCGGACTGGAAGACGCTCTACAGTGAGCCTCACCATCCGTACACGCAGTCGCTGCTGTCTGCTGTGCCGGTGCCCGATCCTGACATCCAGAAGACTCGTAAGCGCATCATCCTCGCCGGCGATCCGCCGTCACCGCTGGATCCGCCGACCGGTTGCCGTTTCCACACGCGCTGCCCGATCGCTCAGGGCATCTGCTCCGAGAAGCTGCCTGAGTTTAAGGAAGTCGCACCGGGCCACTGCTGCGCCTGCCACTTCGCGGAGCCGTTCCCGATCAAGGAATCGCACATCGACCTGTAGTCGGTTGTTCTCGTCCGGGCCCGTGCTGGACTTAGTTTTCAGAACGTCCTCGACCATGGAAACCCCCTTATCCTGCTCCTTCGGAGCCGCGGATAAGGGGGTTTCCTGGTCTGCGGAATGTTCTGAAAACTAAGTCCAGCGCGGGCCCTGTGTTACCACTGCAGAGGGGTGCGATTCCTTGATCGCTCACTTTATCTAATAAGAAATTGAGTGAGGCCGGAGCTTTGGCTCCGGCCTCCCCATATAAGGGCTCGGCTTTGCCGAGCCACCAAATTTGCATCAGCCCCCAGAACATGTTTGAGAACTGTGTCCGGAGTACATACTCCTAGGGCCGGAATGAGGTCGCTTTCCAACGCATTCCGCAGGGGGCGGCATTATTTTGTAGCGCGAAGCGCGGAGCAAAATAATGCCGCATGCCCGAGGACGCGTTGGAAAGCGACCTCATTCCGGCCCGAACAGGTCCGTCTACCTGCACATTTACAAATTCGTAAACTTTTTTGAAAAAAGTGCTTGCACAGTTCTCGAATCATAGGTTATTATCTTCCTCGTTGAACGCGCGGGTCCAACAAAACGAACTGCGAATCAACAACATAGCATGTCGGAGTGGCGGAATTGGCAGACGCGCTAGCTTGAGGTGCTAGTGACCGCTTTTTGGTCATGCGGGTTCAAGTCCCGCCTCCGACACCATCGCATTTGAGAAGCCTCTTCGGAGGCTTTTTTGTTACCGATAGACGGTGGGGTCCACGATGGAAACGCTTGAACGCAACGAGTGGGCAGACGTTGCCCAACTAGTCGAGATCACGAGCGATGCTGTCATCATCTGCGAGCTCGACGGAACCATTCTGCATGTGAATAATCGCTTACTTGGTTTGATGTGCGAGGAACGCGCCGACGTCATCGGTGGAGATGTTAAAGACGTCCTGTACTCGTCCGCTTTTGAACGTGCGACGGAACATCGTCTGCCATTTGAAACTGATGGCTCCGAGAACGAACTGATGCTCAAGCTGAGTGACGGCTCCTTTATCCCCGTCTTGGTTCGTGCAGGCTCCGTAACGCCTCCACGCATCTTTGGGCGCCGCGCGCCACGTGTTCTGGTGGCGCTCCATAGCATCGAAGAACAGTATTCTCACGACCGTCAACTCAAGCGTGCGTTATCGGAGCTTAGAGTGGCGAACAAGCGTCTCTCTGGCACGCTCTCGGTCATTATGAGCACTGTGGGCTCCGATGAGTTACCCAGCCTGCTTGATACTGTTTTGAACCAGCTTGTAGGAACGCTCGATGCTTCGGGTGCCGCTATCTATTTTTCTGAGAGCGGCGGTTTTAAACTTCGCGGTGTTTCCAAGGAGCTGTACGACAGCTACCTGCCTGAGTTTTTGCCGTATGGCGCTGGCATTCCGACGTATGTTCTTCGTGAGTCGCGTGCCTGTCGCTTGTCGATTCAACAGGACCTTGAGGGCGATAAGGCCGCCTCCGGTATGTTCATGGACCTGGATAATCGTTCTAAGCACCTGTTGCGCGTGCAGGATATGCCTCCGTACCGCAGCGAGATCTGTCTTCCCGTTTTTTACGGTACGCAGATCCTTGGCGTGCTGGAAGTTGGTTGGAATCGCCCCCAGGCACCGCTCGCCTATGACGTTAATGTACTCGAGGTCATTTGCGATTACTTGTCTATCCAACTGGTCGGCATGGCATCGAGTCTTCGCTCTCGTCGCACGGCCGAGCTTGGCCGCTCGCTCAATGTCTTACGTGATGAGTTGTTTACCTTTCTAGACGATTCCGTCGCGGCTACCCAGGCGGTATCGTCCGAGATCTGCAATATGCTCAACTGCCATTTTTGCCCTGTTGAGTATGACGCCAGTCTGGATTCCTACGTCATAGATTTTGAAGGCGGCAGTCGCGTTGCTTTGCCGGACGATCCCGAGAAGCTTTTCTTTTCCACGACGGCGCCAGCGGCACGTCTGGGGGCTGGCCCTGATGGCTTTGAGGCATCTGTTTTGGGGGGTACGAGTGCCGAGGACCTTAAACACGTCCGTATAACTCGCGTTGACGAATCGATGCCTATGGGAGGCTGGCTTAGGGCGCATGGTCTGCCTTGTCAAGGTCTCTACGTCGACTCCGGCATCGAGGCGGGGCACCCGCGCTCTGAGGGCGATGGCAAGCACAGTAACGACGCGATTGTTCCTGCTTCTGTTGCGAAGAGCCCGACGACGCGCGCGCTGCTGCTTCGTGATGGTAGCCAAGAGCCGATTGATGACCTTGAATATGACTACTTGGTGCACTTGGCGCATGACTTTGAACTGATCTACGAAGGCGAATCTCAAAAGCGCGAGGAGCGCCATATCGCTCAGACCCTTCAGATCGGCATGAGAAATTCCCTGGGGGATGTTCCGGGTATCGCAACCGATTCGGTGTACCTGTCAGCCACGAACTCGGCGTTGGTCGGCGGCGATTTCTATACGCTCATCCGTCTTCCCGACGACTGCGCCGTCATGATTCTGGGTGATGTGTCTGGCAAAGGCATTGAGGCCGCATCGATGTCCGCGCTCGTCAAGACGGCCCTGACGGCATATGCCTGGGAGGGCGCTGGACCGGCCCGCATGGCACGCTCCCTTAACAGCATGCTCAGGGGCTTCTCGAGGGTCGAGACGTTCGTGACGGCCTTTATCGCCAAGATTGACCTTAAAGCCGGACGCGCAACGTATTGTTCGGCGGGCCATCCTCCGACCATGGTCATTAGGCCAGAGTCGATGCCGCTGGGTGGCGGCGAGGCCCGTGGGGGAGAGGTCGAGCTGCTTGGATGCCAATCGGGCGTAATCGGTGCCTTTGAGAGCATGGTGTACGAGACAGGCGTGTTTACGTTCGCTCCTGGCGACATGCTCTTCATGTATACGGACGGAACGATTGAGGCCCGCGACCGCACCGGAGCGTTCTTTGGCGAGCAGCGCCTTCGTGACCTTCTGCTCTCTGTCTCGGGTGAGGGCGTATCGGGAATCTGCGGCAAGGTCTTGGGCGAGCTTGACCGATTTACCGAATCGGCGCTGGACGATGACATTGCATTGGTGTCCCTTGAGTTTTTACGGGGTCGTTCATAGACGACGCTGGGCGGGCTGAATCCGTACGGTTGGGGAAACGAATGCATCGAGTGGGCTTTTTTGGGGAACCATGGTCGTATGAATGAGTGGAATGACATAGCGGTTTTGACGCCACCAGGCGATATCGACATCGCCACGGTGCCTGCGCTGCGTCGGCGGTTGGATGCTTTGATTGGCCGCGGCGTGCGTCGTGTTGTCATCAACTGTCAGGCTGTTAGCTTTATCGATTCGACGGGCTTGGCATTCCTGCTTACGCGCGCTCGTGAGCTCATGAGGCGAGAAGGCCTGCTTTCGCTCGTCAATGCATCGGGTGAAGTTGTTCGCTTTTTGGAGATTGCTCGTCTTGTCGATATCCTTCATGTCGCGGGGCCGGCACGGGAGTCTATTCCCGCCATTCCGGTGGGGGAGCTGCCTCGCTGGAGTAAGAGCGTCGAGGTCCGTCAGGGTATCGAGAATCTTCCATACTACCGACATCGCATCGCCGAACTCCTTGAATCGCTTCCGTTGCGCCGTGACGAGCGCTACGATGTCGCATTGGCGTCGGGGGAGGCGCTGGGTAATGCCTATGACCATGCGGGCGGTATCGGGTGCGTCCTGACGGTTCAGGCCTATGGCGATCGCGTTGTGGTTGAGGTGCTTGATCGAGGTACCGGCTATTCTATCGATGAAACGAGCGAGCCGGTCGCATCCGAGGAGCGCGGCCGTGGCATCAAGCTTATGCGTATGCTCGTCGATAACGTGGAGGTTGCTCGTCGTACGGACGGCGCCGGCACGCGCGTGCAGATGGTGAAGCTGTTTAGCGGAGCGCTGGAATCGTGTGCCTAGCCAATCGCTTTAGCGCGTTTGGCTATTAAGAACATGCGGCAGACAAGTTTTTTGAAAAAAGTACTTGCGTCTTTTGGACAACTCGCGTAAATTAATAACCCGCAAGCGGACATGGCTCAGTTGGTAGAGCACAACCTTGCCAAGGTTGGGGTCGCGGGTTCGAGCCCCGTTGTCCGCTCCATTGCATTTCCGGACCGTTTAGGCGGTCCTTTTTCGGCGAAGTGGCCAAGTGGTAAGGCAGAGGCCTGCAAAGCCTTTACCCCCGGTTCGAATCCGGGCTTCGCCTCCAGGCAACATCCGGGCGCTCCGGCGCCCGTTTTGTTTTACATATGCGGACATGGCTCAGTTGGTAGAGCACAACCTTGCCAAGGTTGGGGTCGCGGGTTCGAGCCCCGTTGTCCGCTCCAACTATCTTACGCGGTTCTAACGAACCGCGTTTTTTGTTGACGCTGCGCGAGCCCCGGGCACCCCATCTTGCCCCTCAATCGTCGGTCGCGTACATAAAGTACGCTTCCCTCCTCTTTCGCGGCAACCTGGGGCACCCGGAGCCCGCTCGCTGTCGTGGCCGGGAAAGTGGGTCTTCCGTTCTTTTCACTAATCGGTCGATTCGTCCCAGGAGGCTTGAACCCGAGAGGGAGCGAGCGTTTTGGGTCGTGGCTGTGGCGTTGTTTGTCGCGAATGTCCGCTTTGGGCGTATCATCGTGGGCATCTCGCATAACCTCGTTGCAAGGGAGATACGCCCCATGGCTACAGAAAAGTCTTCTTCGCGCTCATGGATGTCCGATGCCGCGATCTATCAGATCTACCCGCGCTCGTTTAAGGATTCGACTGGTTCGGGTCTGGGCGATATCGCGGGCATTACCCAGCAGATGGACTATCTTGAGCGGCTGGGTATCGAGGCCATCTGGCTGAGCCCGTTTTACCCTTCGCCTCTTGTCGATGGCGGCTATGATGTGGCGGACTACTGCGATGTCGACCCACGTCTCGGCTCGCTTGACGACTTCGATGACATGATCGCTGCGGCTCACGCGCGCGGCATCAAGGTCATCGTCGACATCGTGCCCAACCATTCATCCAACCAGCACCCCTGGTTCAAAGCCGCTCTTGCCGCCGGCCCCGGATCGCCCGAACGCGCCCGTTATATCTTCCGCGATGGTCGCGGCGAGCATGGCGAGCTGCCTCCCACCAATTGGAATGCCAACTTTGGCGGCCCCGCATGGACGCGTGTTGCGGACGGTCAGTGGTATCTGCACATGTTTACGCCCGAGCAGCCGGACTTTGACTGGTCATGCCCTGAGGTTCACGCGCTCTTTTGCGACGTCCTGGCGTTTTGGAGCGATCGAGGCGTCGACGGCTTTCGCATTGATGCGGCGCAGGGTCTCGCCAAGGATCTCGACCGCGATGACCTCGACCGGTGGCATCTCGCCGAGGGCGATGACATGGTTGACGACGGCACCCATCCGCTGTGGGACCGCAATGAGGTCCACGAGATCTATCGCGAGTGGCGCCGCGTGTTCGACCGCTATAATCCGCCGCGCAGTGCCGTTGCCGAGGCGTGGGTGCTGCCCGAGCGCCAGTATCTCTACGCGCGTCCCAGCGAGCTTGGCCAGACATTCAACTTTGAGTTTGCCAAGGCCACTTGGACCTATGATGACATGCACACTGCAATCGAGAAGGGCTTGAAGGCAGCCGTCGAATCCGATTCCGCCTCGACCTGGGTACTCTCCAACCACGACGTGCCGCGCGTGGCGACACGCTATGCCCTGCCGCAAATCAAGGCGACGCGCTACCACCAGATTGCGCTCGACTGGCTCTTGCGCGACGGGTCGTCTTATGACGAGGACCGTGAACTCGGCGAGCGCCGCGCGCGGGCGGCCCTTTTGCTTGAGCTGGCGCTTCCGGGCTCGGCATACGTGTATCAGGGTGAGGAGCTCGGCCTTTTTGAGGTGGCTGATATCCCGTGGGCTGCACTCGAAGACCCTACTGCGACCAATACGCACGGACCGAAGCGTGAGAAGGGGCGCGACGGCTGTCGTGTGCCCCTGCCGTGGGTGGCGGCGGACGATCCCGCGCATGGCGGATCGTTTGGGTTTTCGCCGGCAGACGCCGATGCGGCGCCCCATCTGCCGCAGCCTGCATGGTTTTCCGATTATGCTGCCGATAGGGAAGAAGTGGACCCGACATCGATGCTTGCGCTCTATCGTGACGCCCTCTGGCTGCGGTGCAAGCTGCGCGGTTGCGCCAACGATCTTGCGTGGCTCGATCTTGACGGGCGCACCGGTCTTGCGGATGGTGCCGAGGGCGCCGAGGGCGGCGTCATCGCCTATCGCCGCGACAACGGCTGGGCGTGTGTGACGAACTTCGGCGCAGCACCCGTGGAGCTGCCGGCGGGCAGGGTCCTGCTCACCTCATCACCGCTTGCAGACGGCAGGCTCGCGCAGGACAGCTCTGCCTGGATCATGCTCGGTGAGATGTAGGGGCATCTCGCTGCGAGCCTGCGTTTGTTCGCGCCTTTCGTGACGACTGATGCCCTCGCGAGAGCGTCGCAAAACTTTTTAAAAAAAGTTCTTGCATAGGATGCGGGCATCACGTAAGATTAATCCTCGTAAGCGGACATGGCTCAGTTGGTAGAGCACAACCTTGCCAAGGTTGGGGTCGCGGGTTCGAGCCCCGTTGTCCGCTCCATTGCATTTCCGGACCGTTTAGGCGGTCCTTTTTCGGCGAAGTGGCCAAGTGGTAAGGCAGAGGCCTGCAAAGCCTTTACCCCCGGTTCGAATCCGGGCTTCGCCTCCAGGCAACATCCGGGCGCTCCGGCGCCCGTTTTGTTTTACATATGCGGACATGGCTCAGTTGGTAGAGCACAACCTTGCCAAGGTTGGGGTCGCGGGTTCGAGCCCCGTTGTCCGCTCCA
>UQLB01000018.1 GCA_900541725.1 uncultured Collinsella sp.
CCGCACATGTGCGGATGAATGTGGGAGGTGTTCGGATGAAGTTGATAATCAAGGGCCGATTGGCCTGACTTCCAGGTCAACAAACCCTGTCTGACACCTTGCTCAACGCGGTGTAGAGTAAAGACGACGGGCGGAATACGCGGCACGTGCCAGAACGAGGTGGACATGGAACTCGATAAACAACAGCTCAAGCGACTGCGCGAGCGCCATCATCGGCGCCATGGCATCCGCCCCGCCCACAGCGAGGCCATGGAGAACGCAGGCCGCTTTCTAAAGCGGGCATTCAACATTCGCGAGGGACGCGCGCCCTATCACGTGATTCGCAAGCGCTTTGTAAACGGGGCGCGCCTGACTGGCTCACACTTATGCATCTTGATCATTGCCATGTTGATCGCGAGCATCGGCCTCGATATCGACTCGGACATTGCCATCGTGGGCGCCATGCTCATCTGCCCGCTCATGGGCTCGGTCCTTGCCATGGCATACGGCATCGCCACGCTCGACCGCGAGATTACCCTTGAGGCCGTCGCGAGCTTGGCTCTACAGATGGCCTTTTGCCTGGTCACGTCCACGTTGTACTTTAAGCTCTCGCCCCTTGGCGCCACCACGGCCGCCATCATCGACAATTCGACACCGACCGTGTGGGACCTTGCCGTCGCGCTCGCGGGCGGCTTTGCGGGTGGCCTGGGCAACTCGCGCGACCAGGAACCCGCCACGCTCATCGCCGGCGTGGCCGTGGCGACCGCGCTCATGCCGCCCCTGTGCGCGGCGGGCTATGGCATCGCCATCGCAAGCGGGTCATTGTTTCTCTCGGCGCTTTATGAGTTTGGCATCAACGTGGTCTTTATCGCGCTGGCTGCCGAAGCCGTGCTGCTTCTATTGCGCGTGCCGCTCAAGCGCGACCTCAACGGCGACGGCATTGTGACTGCCGAGGAAGATGCCGAGGTCGACGAGCTATCGCGCAAGGTGCGCCGCCGCATCATTGTGGGCACGGTAGTCTTTGCCATCCCCTGCATCGTTATGACGGCTGGCTCCATTGGCTCGGCGCAGGCCGGCGTGCAGGACGGCTACGGCGTCACCGTAACCACGCGCGAACTTGCCGCGGTGTTGCCGGGCTTTAAGGACTACACCGTCGCCGTCGAGACCTCGGCCACCGAAGGCGACGAGGAGGGCATCGTCGAGCGCGAGATTGTCGCCCATGTGACAACGAGCGAGGCGCTCGGGACGCACGACCGCCACGTCGCCCGCAAGCTCATCGACCTCAACGTGCCCGAACTCGATCGCGTGGAATTTGACGTAAAGTGATGCCGGCGCGGGATGAATGCTCGCACGGACGCAAGTTACGGCGAGGCGCAGACGCGATACGGACACGAGCAAATAACGGGGCGCAGTTCACACTCGCGCCCCGCTCGCTGCTTTATTGCCGTGAATCAGACGTCCGCATCGACATCGCCAGACTCCACCGTAAACGCCGGATCGGTGCTCACAAGATAAAATCGGGTCACCTCAGTATTTCTAATTAGGTAAATCTGCCCCTGATTGCGTCGGCGCGATATATACGCAACGTGAACCGTGCCGAATTCTTCGCCGTTTTCCTTCTTTAATATCAGGATGTTGGGGTCATCCGTACGCTTAAACTGCCCGTCAACGCAGCTTCCGTCTTTGTTGACCAGTTGCCATCGACAGCCATCCTCCTCAAGAAAGGCCAGGATTTCCAGACTCGTCTTGTCGTCCCGATAGTAACCGTCAATGGCAAACCCTTCGGAAGCGCATTCCTGCATATAGGACGTTTCCCGGCTTATAGCAAACAGCCCTGTAGCGCCCAGGAGCACAGCCAGGCAGACCACTGCAAGGGTTATCGAAATAGCACGGCGACCCATGTTAGCCCAACCGATAGTTGTTTAACGGAGCGCGAAACATACTTGGCACCTCCGATATCAGAGCAAACGTCACCCGCAGCCCGGCGGCAACTATGTGTTTCTAACATCAAACCATATGGCTACGACTCGTTGGAGATAGGTTCCATAAACGGACAGTGATATTCGACGAACGGCCACACTTATCCATTAACCCAGAGTTATGGAGGCGTTTTTCATATTGCGAGACCGCGGTTTTCGGAAGTGCGGTGAAAAACTGAGTTCCGCCGACCAGACCGACTTTTTTAGCAACAAAACCGCAGGTCACAAGAGTGTAAAAGAGCAGTGTGCTCGGAGGTTCGGAGTTTTTCCCCGCACTTCCGAAATCCGGAGTCCACGAAAGGCGTCGGCAAGGCCATTTACGCAACATATATCCAGTAAAAACGGGTGGTAGCCGGTATGACTGCCACCCGTTTGTCTCATACCAGCCTAAAGCAGGCATGTTACTTCTTAATGCCGCGTCCCAGACGCTCGGCGACCGACGCCACGGCGTCCTCGCTAACCAAATCGCAGGCAGGCGAAGGGCTGCGTGCAGATGATGTTGGGCGCACCGCGATCAGGTCGAGTATCTCGGCCGTGAGCAGCCAGCCCTCGCCCATATTATTACATACCGAAAGCACCGTGCGGGCCTTGTCGGCCAAGGCGCCAACACCTGAAGATTTTGAAGATTATGTCCGTAATTCAAAGAGCTAGGATGTTGATAAAATTCAGAAACATCATGGCTAAAAGAGACGGGCACACTGTCCCTGTTTTTCGCACGAGCAGCGCAAAAATAAGGCCCAGACAAAGATAGCCCCCCATCATTGCAATGATGTAATTTGTGGGTGCCCCGATTAAACACTGTTGAGTCACGAGAAGCAATGTCCATAGCATCGACTGTATAAATGCCCTTATGCAAAACGGCCGAACTATTCCGACGATTGTGTATTCAAATAAAAATACGTACCTAAATAACAGCTCGTGCAAAACTGAAACCGAACAAACCAATACCCATCTGGATATTGATTTTCCACCTATATCGAGCATAGCGGCCATAATAATAAATACGATGAAAATGAACTGCCATCCCAAAAGAATCCCACGCCGCTTGGACTTATCACAGGAAACAGCGCCCCGAGTTGCAAAAAGATAGACTACCAACGCACAAAAGAGCGCCCCTGTAGAGCACAGCCAAGCGGGGGATCCTTTTGCAATAACCCAAATAGCCCACGGCACGCTAGCAACCATCGTACCCAGTAGATAACGTGCCCCCAGGCGCATTATTTCAGTCGCTTTTCCCAAGCTCTACCACCTCATCACTAGCTGTTATTAGGTCCATATCGTGTGTAATTGCAATGACAATCTTGTGCTTTCGCATTTCCTTCATAGCTTTTATCAGAGCTTCCTTATGAGCAATATCGAGTGATGCTGTTGGCTCATCGAATAAATAGACGTCTGCCTTCTTTTCTAAGACCCGCCTAATTTCCAGTTGTTCCAGTTCCCCGGGAGACATTCCTCCGCACCTCTTCCTTTCGATAGAAGGAAAGTTTCTATCGCAAAGAATATCCTTTACTGATATCGGAGTTTGTTCAGCAAACGAAACTAGCTTCTGCCTAAGGAGCTCACAGTTGATTTCTTCTTGGGCCTTACCGTTGTAGGAAATAGTCCCAACGTAATCCGAATTGAAACAACCCATCAATAAGTACGCAAGGGTCGTTTTGCCCGAGCCATTAATCCCTACAAGAGCATAGAGCTTTCCTTTTTCAAACCTGACATTCAAGTTGCTGTAGAGACACTTTCCATTTAATGTAAAGCCGAAATTATGCAGTTCGATGTAATCGATCTCCAAGAGCTCCTCTCCAGCAGCAGCCGAAGGCAATTTAGAGGCATTTAGACGGGATATCGATGAGAAGCAGTCTTGTGCGCTGCTACCTATACCGTAGATTGACCTCACGGCAGATAGCATTAAAGCCATGTAGCTCGAAACAGCAACAAGTTGGCCTACACTCATGCTTCCATGCATTACATAAAAAGCCGAAATCAAAAGAATGGTCACCTGGGACGCAGCCGCAGCAAAGGAATCAGTTGCCTGAAATTTCGAAACGACACTTTGATAGGCGACTCCGGCGTGCAGCAAAGACGAAAAATAACTATCTATGGATTTCAATGCTCTTTCGAACAGCGCATTAACATACAAAAATCTCTGATGCGCAAGTATGGACTCCACTTTTCCGAAATACAGGGACTGCTCTTCCTTAAAGGTCAGACCTGAAACAAAAAGCGGTTTTTTAAATGAAGCATATGCAATTGCATACAAGATGCAAAATGTCACGGAAACCCAAAAGAGCGCTGTGGAACATCCATAGAGAAAAAATAAACTGATACCTAGCTGGACAATCGCAAGGAGTACCGTCTGGAGCATCGACAATCCGAAGGACGCCACAGTATTGGCATCTGAACAAATCTGTTGAGTTTTTTCAGCAGACTCCTGCTCAAAAAACAACTCAAAAGGCATCCGCACGAGCTCATCGATTTTTTTTCGAGCAATCGAGAATGCAGCCACGGTCGTTATCCGCATTGAAAGAAGGGTGCTTAAATAGCTGACAACAATATCGATTAATGCCGCGAAACCAATTAACGCACTGTCAATCTTAATAGCACCATAAGGAGCTTTTTTAGATATATTATCAACCAGAGCGCTCGTGAGCAGCGGGGATACAGAGGCCATCATTCCAGATATTATTAAGCACAACGTAAAGGCTATAACCAGAAGCAATTGGGAAGAAAACCCAAGTCTGAAATATGGCAGATAGTCGAAAATCGCCGTTGAATCCGCATCACTTCTTATGTTTGAGATCATAGGCCGCCCTCATTACTTTTATACAGTTCTTTCTTGCGGATACACAGCTTGTCTTATTTTCATACAGCCTGGTGAAGGGACAGCCACCCATGCACATAGGAAGAAGTGAGCAGTTAAGGCATTCTGAATCTGAACAAAAGTCGTAAGCATTCCATATGGAAACTTCGGATGCGCTACTCGTTTCATTTTCAAAGATGCTCCCATAGCTTCTGTCGGAATATCCTATTTCATTCCAGCATTTATATAAGGAACCGTCTGGGCCAATAACTTCTGAATATTTATTGACGGCTCCGCATATGGTCGGATTAAAGCCTGGAAGAAATGGATCCATGTACCCTGTCATTTTGTAGCGAGACAGACAGGATGCTTCAATCGAAGCAAATTCATCCTCTGAATAGCATGGAGAGTTAGCGCACGTCCCATTTATATCATCTACTGCCGCTAAATATAGTTTTACTTTATTACGAAGACCTTTACGATCAAGCGAATCAACCAAACGATCAATCTGATCACCGTTCGACGGATCAACATTGACTCTTAAGATGACATCAAAGTACGCACTAGCCCTTTTTACGTTATCAATAATACGGTTGAACGTATCGCCGCCAGAAGGAAGACATCTTCTTCGATTGTGTATCTCAGGCGGACCATCGACAGTTACCTGAACGTGCGTAACCCCATTTTTCGCAAGCAACTCCGCCGTTTTCCCATCTAAGAAATAGCCATTGGTCACCATGCTGGCGTTAAATAAGATTTCATCACTTCGGATTCCGCGCGTAATCTTCTCCACCGTCTCAATCGCCAATAAAGGCTCGCCGCCATACCAGGCAATCTGCAAACTTTCCGCCTGATTGTCTATAACCATGCCATTGATATGCTTTATTACCTGATCGACGCATCGGTCGCTCATTGAGCCATAACGCTTGCCATTCTCATAACAATACGGACATCTGAAGTTACAATTCAATGTCGGGGCTATCGTAAATGAAAGTGATTTTGATTGCATGCGACAGGCCAACGATATCTCTTTTAAATGTTCGATCTCGTCAAGTCCGTCGGGAACCAACAACCCCGCGTCCGTCAAATTATCGACAATTTCCGAAGGGCAATTAGCTCCATTCTCAAAAAGCCCCTTCTCGTATTCTGCATCCAACGCAACGATTGCACCAGAGTACGAGTTATATGCCAGCGTAGGTTGATTCCCTTTATCGATTACATTAAAGCGAGACTGTTTCATTTCTACTCCGTTGCATATTTCAATATTTCAACCTGCCATTAGGAGTAATTCCAGCCACAAAATTTGGTAATGCAGATCCTCAGGCCACACGGTCCTCCCCCTGAATAACTCCAACAAATATGTGCTGCACAGGACACACACGTAGAAATATCTCGAGACGAAGCAGGCATCTGAGTATTCACTGGCTTTTGAATATATTCCATCGGAGCTCCTAGCTAACGTGTATACCGCAATGTTGAAATGCGCGGCAATTCCCGCCCGTGTACACAGCACACATCCCCCAGGGATTACAGCGCCCTTGACATTTTGCGCCCTGACAAGGACACCAACTTGATAGCAAAGCAATATCGTTAGGTGTTTGAGTTGGCTGTATCCAATCCACAATGGCTCCTTTCTCGTTCTAGGCCTAGTTATACTTTGGTCAAAAAGTCAAAAGCTGTTTGATAACTTTTTGTACTAGATGAAACAATTTGTTTGCCTTGTTTAACATTATTTAATTTACACTTAGACAGATTAGAAATTCAACCGAAGGAAATTCTGGTGAATGTCGTTCAGCTGCAGTATTTCATAAAGGTATTTGATTATCAGAATTACTCGGATGCAGCAACTATATTAAGCGTTTCGCCGCAAGCTGTTTCAAAAGGCATTCGAGCATTGGAATCTGAACTTGGTCTGAAGCTGTTCGAAAAAAGAGGCAGTATTCTACATCTAACAAACTATGGAGAGGAAATCCTTCCTATAGCATTAGATGTACTAGCTTCAATTGAGGGAATTCAAGCGTATGCGCAAATCACGCGTGAAAAGATAAAAATAACCCAGATACGTTTGACACGCGTTGCAGTCGGACTAGCACCAATACTCGCAAGCTGGTTCAACCAGCCCACACTGAACAGGCTTTCGAAAAAGTATAAGGGCGGTAAGTTTGCTGTTTCCAGATATGACGACGGCGGAACGTGTTTATCCCTTCTACTTGACAGACAAATCGACATTGCAATTGTCGCTGGACAAGTAGACACCAATCTTTTTGAATCACATTTTTTATTGAATGCCGAAGTCAACCTCTTAGTTGAAAGCAGTCACCCATTAGCTAGTCACGCAACGGCGAATCTAAACGCGGTGGCTCGATATCCAATTGCAAACACCTGTGACATTCGATATTGTCGAAAGAGAATAAACTCAGTATTTAACCATCTGGGCCTTTCCCCTTCCTACGAGGATATTAACTTAGCAGACCAGCAAAATTTGTCCGATTTTCTGATTCATAAGCATGGGATTATTCTGACCATAGCCTCACAAGCGTCTCAATTCAGGATAGGCTATCCAGCAAAAATCGTTTGCCTAGGCGAACAAGACAGAATATCAATCCCTTTTTACTGCGTTTCAAATTCAAACGATACCCAAGCGCAGACTCATCACGCGATAAGCTGCATTCAACTTGAGGCACGCCAGCTCTCTCGATGTTTAAAAAGCGCTGAAAGAGGAGACCTTTCCAGCTGAATATGACGGGCATGCTAATTCCATGCAAAACAGCAACGTATTCCGCCAGAACAGAAGCGTGGATCAGCCCATGGTTTTGAAGTATTCCGAGAGAAAACAACGAGGGCCTGACAGACTCTTGCCAAATCAGTGACCCACTCACCACCCGCAAGCCTGTGCCCCACTTCCGAAATAAATGGCTCAGCCCCACCTTCTCAGCGGGTTGAGCCGAGCACTGACCGCACCATTCATTGTCAGCACCGCCCCAGACCAAGCCAAAGAAAGATGGCGCGGCGACAGCCAGATGGCCGCCACCGCGCCTCACACGTTATTTCGGCAAGCCGCTGTTAGCGTCGGAATAATTTAGCTACTTCACACCGCGTCCCAGGCGCTCAGCGACCGATGCCACGGCTTCCTCGCTGGCCGTTCCGCAGCTCACGCAGCCGTCATGGGCACGCATCTGGCCGGTAACCTCGTCCATCGCGAGCGGCGCCACCTTCTCAAGCTTAAAGCCCTTGCCGGCGCGCATGTTTTCCTTGGCCACGCTGATCATGAGCTTAATGCGGTTGAGCTGGTTGACCTCGGACGCACCGGGGTCGTAGTCCACCGCGACGATGTTGCTCTCGGGGTGCTGACGGCGCAGCTCCTTGATCACGGCCTTGCCCACCACGTGGTTAGGCAGGCACGCAAAGGGCTGTGTGCAGATAATGTTGGGCGCACCGTGGTCGATCAGATCGAGCATCTCGGCCGTGAGCAGCCAGCCTTCGCCCATGTTGTTGCACACCGAAAGCACCGTGCGGGCCTTGTCGGCCATGGTGCCGATGCGCTCGGGCGCCTCAAAGCGGCGGGATTTCTCGAGCATTTCCTCCACCGGCGTACGCATCCAGTCCACGAGCTTAATAAGTGCTTGCATGCCCGCGCGCGTAGTGGCAGAACTTCCCAGCTCGTCTTTCTGCAACTCAGCGTTGCTCATGGAGTACAGGAAGAAGTCGAGCAGGCCCGGCACCACGGCCTCGCAGCCCTCGCGCTCGATAACGTCGACCACATGGTTGTTGGCCGTAGGGTGGAACTTGACCAAGATCTCGCCGACCACGCCCACGCGCGGCTTGGTGCCCTCGCCCACGAGCGGCATGGTGTCGAACGCGCGGACGGCCTCACGCGCAAGCTTGGTGTAGTTGTGCCTGTTGAACTTAGGCGCCAGCTTGCGGGCGCGCGCCATGTACTCCTCGTAGAGTGCGTTGGCAGCACCGGGCGTGGCCTCGTACGGGCGGCAGCGGTAGAGCATCTGCATCATCACGTCGCCAAAGAGTACCGCGTAAACTGCCTGCTTAAGCAGCGCTGGCGTAATCTTAAAGCCGGGGTTATCCTCGCCGAGCGCCACGGCCGAAAGCGAGATCACCGGAATCTCGGGGTGGCCGCTCTCGCGCAGGGCCTTGCGGATGAGCGCGATGTAGTTGGTGGCACGGCAGCCGCCGCCGGTCTGGCTGATAACCACGGCCGTCTTGGACAGGTCGTACCGACCGCTCTCGATGGCCTCCATAATCTGGCCGGTCACCAGGATCGACGGATAGCAAATGTCATTGTTCACATAGCGCAGGCCAGCCTCGACGGCGTCGTGATCGGTCGAGGGCAGCAGCTCCAAGTTGTAGCCAGCACCACGGAACACCTCTTTGACCAGGTCAAAGTGGATCGGCGCCATCTGCGGGCACAGGATGGTGTAGCCCTCGTCGCGCATCTGCTCGGTAAAGGGCACCTTGGGCCACGCGGTCGAGGCACTCTCACGCTGCGCCTCGAACGTGTACTTACGGCTCGCGAACGCAGGGGCATCCGTGGAAGGCGCCACCGGCGCGGCGTCACCCTGCTCGTAGGTCTCGCCCGCGGCCGTAGCCTCTGCCAAGCGCTCGGCCTCCTGGTCCTTAAGCGCTGCCATGAGCGAGCGAATGCGGATGCGCGCGGCGCCTAGGTTGGACACCTCGTCGATCTTGAGCACGGTATAGATCTTGCCGCTGGCCTCCAGAATCTCCTGCACCTGGTCGGTAGTCAGGGCATCGAGACCACAGCCGAAAGAATTGAGCTGGATCAGGTCCAAGTCGTTGCGCATCGTCACAAAACGAGCGACGGCGTACAGGCGGCTGTGGTACATCCACTGATCGACGACGCGGATGGGACGCTCGGGCTTCACCAGGTGCGCGAGCGAATCCTCGGTAAAGACCGCAAAGCCAAAGCTCGAGATAAGCTCGGGCAGGGCGTGGTTGATCTCGGGGTCGTTATGGTAGGGACGACCGGCGAGCACGATGCCGTGACCGCCGTGGTCCTCGACCCACTTAAGGGCCTCCTCGCCCATGGTCTGGATATCCTCGTGGAAGCGCGCATCGGCCTCAAAGGCAGCGTTGACGGCAGCATCGACCTCGGAGCGCGTAATCTTGGGACCGCGCACGCGACCGCGACCGGCCTCAGCATCGGCCACGCGGTCGACGGCGAGCACCTGGTACAGACGGCGCTTGAGCTCGGTCTTGTCGTGATAGGGCACAAACGGATACAGGAACTCGATGTTCTGCTCGCGGATCTCGTCGATATTGAGCGCCAGCGCCGTGGGGTAGCTCATGACGATGGGGCAGTTATAGCAGTTGCCGGCCGTCGGATCCTCCTTGCGCTCCCAGCGCACGCACGGCATCCAAATGAAGTCGACATCGCGGTCGATGAGGTTCATCACGTGGCCGTGGCTCATCTTGGCCGGATAGCACACGCTCTCGGACGGCATGGACTCGATGCCCGCCTGGTAGGTCTTCTTGCTCGACTGGTCGGACAGCTGCACGCTAAAGCCCAAGCGCGTAAAGAACGCGTGCCAGAAGGGGTAGTTCTCGTACATGTTGAGCGCGCGCGGAATGCCGACGGTACCACGCGGGGCCTCGTCAGGGCTCAGCACCTCGCGGTTAAAGAGCAGCTCGTTTTTCTTTTTGAAGAGGTTGGGGGCCTCGGTCTTTTGCTTTTTGTGGCCGGCGCCCTTCTCGCAGCGGTTGCCGGTAATGAAGCGCCTGCCGCCGCCAAAGTCGTTGACGGTAAGCTGGCAGTTGTTGGAGCAACGGCCGCAGCGGACATGCTTCTGCGTCACAGTGAGATGCGCGATGTCCTCGGCCGAGAGGATGGCCGAGGTGCCGTCGGCGCCGGCGCGATCGCGGGCGAGCAGGGCCGCACCATAGGCGCCCATGCAGCCGGCGATGTCGGGACGCACGGCATGAACGCCGGTGAGCTGCTCAAACGCGCGCAGCGTGGCATCGGACATAAAGGTGCCGCCCTGGACAATCACCTGGCTGCCGATCTCCTTGGGGTCGCGCAGCTTAATGACCTTGAACAGGGCATTCTTGATGACGGAATAGGACAGGCCGGCGGCGATGTCGCCCACCGTGGCGCCTTCCTTTTGCGCCTGCTTGACGCGCGAGTTCATAAAGACCGTGCAGCGACTTCCCAGGTCGACCGGGGCTTTGGCATGGATGGCGGCGTTGGCGAACGCGCGCACGTCCATGTTCATAGAGACGGCGAAGCTCTCGATAAAGCTACCGCAACCCGACGAGCAGGCCTCGTTGAGCATGATGTGCTCGATGACGCCGTCCTTGACGCGCAGGCACTTCATGTCCTGGCCGCCAATGTCCAGAATGAACTCGACGCCGGGCAGGAACGCCTTGGCGCCGCGCAGGTGCGCGACGGTCTCGATCTCGCCGGAATCGGCCTTGAGGGCCTCGATGAGCAGCGCCTCACCGTAGCCCGTGGTGGTCACGTGGCCGATGGTGCAGCCCGCGGGGATGTGGTTGTAGAAATCGGCCATGATGACCTTGGCCGTGCCTAGGATGTCGCCGTTGTTGTTGCCGTACCAGGTGTGCAGCAGCTGACCGTCCTCGCCCACGAGCGCGGCCTTCATGGTGGTGGAGCCGGCGTCGATGCCGATGAACACGCGTCCGGTGTAGCCTTCGAGCTTGCCCTTGGGGACGACCTCGGTGTCGTGGCGGGTCTTGAACTCGGCAAAGTCCTCGTCGGTGGCAAAGAGCGGATCCAGACGCTCGACCTCGGCACCCTGCGTGTCACCCAGGGCATCGATGGCCCCGATGAGCTGCGGGAACGTGCTGAGCTTGTTGGACTCGTGCGCCATGGCGGCGCCGCTCGCCACAAACAGGTGAGCGTTTTGGGGCACGATACGGTGCTCCTCGTCCAGATTGAGCGTGAGGTAGAAGCGGTGGCGCAGCTCGGAGAGATACTGCAGCGGGCCGCCCAGGAAGGCGACGTTGCCGCGGATGGGACGGCCGCACGCCAGGCCCGAGATGGTCTGGGTCACGACAGCCTGGAAGATGGAGGCGGCCACGTCCTCGGGGCGGGCGCCCTCGTTGAGCAGCGGCTGCACGTCGGTCTTGGCAAAAACGCCGCAGCGGCTGGCGATGGGATAGATGGTGGTGGCGTTGGCCGCGAGCTCGTTGAGGCCGCTGGCGTCGGTGTGGAGCAGGGTTGCCATCTGGTCGATGAACGCACCCGTGCCGCCGGCGCAGGTGCCGTTCATGCGCTGCTCGATGCCGTTATCGAAGTAGATGATCTTGGCATCCTCGCCGCCCAGCTCGATGGCGACATCGGTGGCCGGGATGAGGGTCTCGACGGCACGCTTGCTGGCGATGACCTCCTGGACAAACTCCAGGTCGAGCCACTGGGACAGCAGAAGGCCGCCCGAGCCGGTGATGGCGCAGGTCATCTGGGCCGTCGGCAGCACGGTCGCAGCGCCCTCGAACAGGTCGCGGGCGCAGGCACGGACGTCGGTGTGGTGGCGCTGGTACTTGGCGTAGACGATCTGGTTGTCGTCGTTGAGCACGGCAAGTTTAACGGTGGTGGAGCCCACGTCGATGCCCAGGTGCAGGTTGCCGCGAGCGTTCTCGGGGTTGAAGATCGCGCCTTCGGGGGCGTGGGCGGCGGCTACGGGCTCGGCAGCGGTAGCGGGCTCGCTGGCGACGGACGTCTCCCCTGCCGCGTTCTTGGCATCGGCAACTGCCTCGGCAACTTTCTCGGCAGCCGCGGTCGCGGCCTTCTGCGCGGCGTCCACCACGGCGGGCGCGGCCTCGCGTGCGGCAGCGACCATGCGATCCTTGATGCCATCGACGAGTTTGCTCATTATCTCTCCTCTTAGTTGTTGGACTCGACGGTTGCGGCGGTGTCGGCCGTATCCTCGAGCTGCAGGTTCAATAGCTTCAAGCCGTATTCCGGCACGTTGATATCGATGGGTTGACCATATAGGTCGCCGGGACGCACAAAGGCGATAACCGTCATAATGCGTGCCATGGCCTCGGGCGATTCGGTGAGGCCGTGCTCAAACCAGCGCTGAATCATGCCGACCTCGGCGCTCACGACGTAGGTAACGTAGTAGTCAAAGAACGTGCCCAGCGCCAGGCCCAAAATGCCCGTCTGTGCACGTGGCACCACGGCCTCACGCGCGGTGTCGATAATCTTCTTAATGAAAGCCTGGTCGCCGCCCGGGCCCAGCAGCGATCCGATTAAATCGCGGTTGGCCGCAAGGTAGCGCAGCAACTCAACCGAACCGGGCGCCGGCTCGAGCTCATCGATGTTGTGATAGAGATCGGGCAACTGAGCTGCGGTGATGAGCTCAATGCGCTCGCGGATCTCGGCCAGCAAGCCGTCCTCGATTTGATTGATAAAGTCGGGGATATCGCGGTAGTGCGAATAGAACGTGCGGCGCGTAAGGCCAGCGCGCTCGGTGAGCGACGCGACATTAATGTGCGAAAGGTCGCCGCTTTCGGCAAGCTCGCTGGCAAGTGCTTGGCGTAGGGCACGCTGCGAGCGAAGGGACCGGCGATCACATTTCTCGAGCTGGGACAAGCGTCCTCCTTGTTACTCAGCCTGTGCGCTATTGCACAGTGCGAGTATTATTGCACACCGTGTGCATCAACACGTAAAGGCAATAATTTGGATGTGACAAAGGGGCAGTCCTTTTGTCACATTCAGCGACCGCCTAGGTTGTGCCAGTTGTGCCTGGCTTTTGAAGCGGCATTGCCAATTGTTCAAAATGTCATTCGTGGGTAGAATAGTGTCGACGGCAGCCCAAGTTCTGGAAAGCTGGGCAGCGCCGTTGTTTGCATTAGGGGGTCAACGCCTTAGCGGCGGCGACCCCTTCTGTTGCGCTTCGAACGCTGCTTGAGTGCCTCGGAAAGACCGACAAGCGCCGTGAAGAACGAGACCAAAGTGGTCAGAAGTCTCACGAAATCAATCAAATCGGTCATGGGCATCACCTCCCATCGGATGGAGGGCGCTGCCCGGCACATGGAACTGCCGTCAACGATACCGATTCTATCAAAACTTAGTTATATATACGAATATATGTTCGCATGCCAAGGGTGCAGGGCCCTCGTAACAAAGGAGCTGTCCCTTTGTCACATTATTCGATGACGGTGCGGGAGTTTTGCTTGTGCATGGTGGCGAGCATGTGTTTGGGGACGGCGTGGACCATGCAACTGCCGATGGTCGCGCTCGCGGCGGCCTTGGCGGCATCGCTGCCGTTTTTGGTCGCGTAACTGTGACGGAAGCGCTTAAGCATGGCGATATCGTTGCCGCCGTCGCCGTAGACCGCGACCTCGTCCTCGGCAATGCCGTAGTAGGCCGCCAGCCACGCCACGCTCTCGCCCTTATTGCACGACGCGTCCGTGATCTCGAACATCACCGGGTCAAACGGCGCGTTGACCACACGGTCCGAGCGCTCGGCCAGATATGCCTTAAGGTCGCGCTCCAGCTCGGGCGAGGTCACGCGGCAGTTGATTTTGCACACGTCATGACGCAGGATGTCACCGATCGACTGGTCGAAATACTGTTCCTCGTGGTACCCGCCACGTGCACGCATACCGCGCATCACGATGCGCTTGATAGGACTGTCTTTTTTAAAGCCTGCCTGGTGCATCTCGAACGATCCACTCGAGAACATGCCATCGGGCGTGGAGCAGTCAAAACAGATATCCGGAAACTCCTTGAGCAGCTCCTCGGTAATCTGCGGGTCGATAGTCCAGGTCTTGAGCACCTCGCCATGGCTGTCACGCACGATGGATCCGTTAGAGCAGCAAGCATCGAGCGCCAGCCCCGTAAAGCCATGCTCGCCGATCGGCAGCGTCGAGCGTCCGGTCGCGGGAACCACATGCAAGCCAGCCTCGGTCAGCTCGCGAATGGCACGGCGGATGGTCCCATCCGCCTCATGCAGGGCGTTCAGCAGCGTTCCGTCTAAGTCACTCGCAAACATCTTGATCATGGGCATGCCTCTCCTTCGTCTGCACGATATTGTAGGCGAAGGAGAGGCATGCCCAAACAATGCCGTCCCGGCGCGACGTGCCACCGCCTCCACAATTTCACGGTGTCCCAGCGCGTTAAGACAATCGCCACAAGCGATTTTTCAGCCGATAAAACAGCGCCGTCGTCAACGTCAGCACCGCCAACATGCCTGCGAATACAATCGCCGGTGTCCATCGATCATATGCGAGCCCGTAAACCAATTGGCCAATAGGCGTTGCACAGGAAAGCATCATATAAACGAGTGCCAGCACTTTTCCGCAGAGTTCCTTTGGCGCTGACCGTTGAACGAATGAAACGATTTCAACCGATGTAATGCTTGCCCACGCCATGACCCATGCCGAGCCGGCCGCAAGCGCGGCAAACGCAAATTCATCAGGACCGCTCAGTAGCGCGACAATAATCGGTACGATTCCAAAACAGATCATCGCAACATATCGACATATGCCCTTGAAGGAAAAACGATGCGGCCAAATACCGACCAAACCACTGCCGACAAGACCACCCAAGCCCATAGCCACCTCAATAATCCCAACAAAGGATGACTGTATTCCGAGATGCTTTGAAACAACAATGGGAGCACCAATCGTTAACCCAACTAACGCAAGGTTCAAAATAGCCGCAAGCAAAAACACAACGAGCAATGATGCGTTTTGAACCAGGTACCGAATCGACTCCCGGAAATCGCTTCGGCATGTCGAGCAAGTCGTACTGTCCCCTGTCATTCCAAATGAGGCATATCGCTTGAGTGTGCCCCCGAACAGCAGGGCTGACATCGCAAACGTCAACGCCGCGGTTTCGCATAGAGCATCGATACCAAAGCACCCATAGGCTGCCGTCCCGACTACAGGCCCCAAGATATTGCTCGCCATGGTTACCTGCGAGACCAACGCTGTGGCACGCTCAACCTTTTCTTGGCCCATCATGTGCACCGTCTCAATTTGAAGCATCGGTTTCAGCAGCGATTGGATGCCATATTGGACGCAAAGCATTGCTGCCACGACAACGGCAAGAGGCAGCGAACGCTTCATGGGGATAAACAACAGCGATGCAGCCATCAGAACAATGCCGAGCATCACAAGAACCCCGCGATGTCTCCCACGATCCGCCAAGATTCCGCCAGCCGGAGTCGCAAGCACGCCCGGCACGAACGCTATCGCCGCGACGGCACCATATAACGTTGACGAGCCGCTGCAATCGAACAGGTAAAGCGGGCACGCAAAGCACAGTGCCGACAACATCGAATACGCGCACAGCTGTGCAACAAGAAGACCGAAAAGCCTGATAGATCGCACTGTTTTTTTGCGTCAACGAGACGCCACTCCTCCGCATTCCAACCATAAGCCTGCCCCCTATACATACCATTAGTATGTATTTAATGACTTGAAAAGGGCAGCCGTGGCTACCCTCACAAATCAATTACATACCGTTGGTATCTATATTACCACCCGGCACGGTTCCATACGTCCCAAATCTGGGCCGTTGTCTGGAGCACTTCATTACCCAAATCGAGCCCCACCGCGGCCGCCATCTGCGCCAAGCATTGCGCGCGAGCGAGCATTCGGTCCTTGGATTCAAGCGGACGGAACAATGGCAGCAGCCAAAGATTCGCCAACAACGATACGGCCTCCGCCGCTTCGCGCGGGCATTCACACGCAATGGAGCCGTCGGCGATGCCCTCCTCGATCACTGGCAGGAGATAGCCATCGGCCGACTCGTCGAACGAGCCCTGGTACTGCATCGCCAGTAGACGCGAGCTTTTTACCGGATCTGCCGCAGGATGCATGCGTGCCCATAGCTCAATTTGTGGAACGACAGACTCGGGCGCGTACAGTCGCTTGAGCTTTTGGGCTCCGGTCATATTGCCGATACCAAGTGTTGAGCGACGTTGCTCAACAATCGGAGCCATTGCCCGATCAAATGCGGCGTTGAAAATCTCTTCTTTGCTCTTAAAGTGATGATAGACAGCGCCCTTGGTCATGCCATCGAGGCGGTCGACGATATCTTGAATGCTCGTCCCCTCATAACCCTGTGCGCAGAATAGCTCCAGCGCCGCGTCGAGAATCTTCGCGACCGTCTCCTCGGGATATTTATTACGCCCCATAATCTGTCCATCCGCAACGCAAGTCTTGTGCCTCATTGCAGTATTTTAACGTTGCGGATGGCAGGCAGTCGATTCTACACCGCGGCGGGACCGCGCTCGCCGGTACGGATGCGGATGACTTCCTCGACCGGCTCGACCCAGATCTTGCCATCGCCGACGGCTCCGGTGCGAGCAGCGTTGCAGATGATGTCGACAATGCTGTCGACATGCTCATCGGCGCAAATGAGCGTGAACTGTACCTTAGGGATCGTGTTGACAAGCAACTCGTTGCCGCGCACGTATTCCTTCCAGCCATGCTGTGCGCCGCAGCCCTGCACCTGGTTAATAGTCATGCCACGAACATCAGCAGCAAACAGCGCGTCTTTGAGAACCTCAAGCTTTTCCTGTCGCACGATAGCCGTGATCTTTTTCATATTGAATTCCTCTCTTTAATAAAGAAATGAATTGCCATTCAATGACGCGGGTTTCCCAGGTGCCGCAGATTGGGTTGAAAGAGGAGCGCCGCGTACTTTTGTACGCAAGCGACGGTTTGAAACCCAAGGTGCGGTGCCTGGGGAAGCCGCGCGACGATTGAACGGCAAGGTGCGGAGCTTGGGGAAGCTGCTAGTCAAGTCCCGAGAAGGAGGGATAAGCGCTCTCGCCGTGCTGACTCGCATCCAGGCCCAGCGCCTCGTCGGCCTCGTCCACGCGCAGGCTGCCGTGGAACAGCGCCTTGACCACCGTGGCGATCACCAAGTCGAGCACCAGCACAATAGCAACCGTCACCACAATGCCCAAGATCTGCGAGATGAGCAGCGACACGTCACCCGTGTAGAACAGGCCACCTTTACCGGTCCACGAGAGCTCCGGCACGCAGAACAGGCCTGTGAGCACGCCGCCCAAGATGCCGCCGATACCGTGGCAACCGAACGCGTCGAGCGCGTCGTCGTAGCCAAACTTGGTCTTGAGATGACTGATAGCCAGGTAGCAAACGGGCGATACGATCAGGCCCATGACCAGCGCTGCCCACGGCTCGACAAAGCCCGCACCCGGCGTGACCACCACAAGGCCCGCAACCAGACCGGTGCTGGCACCCACCAGCGTGGGACGGCCGGTATGCACGCGCTCGACGGCAAGCCACGAGACCATGCCCGCTGCGCTGGCCGTCACGGTGTTGAGGATGGCAAGTGCCGCCACGGCGTCGGCCTTGAACTCGCTGCCGCCGTTAAAGCCAAACCAGCCAAACCAAAGCAAGCCGGCGCCCAGCGCCACAAACGGCACGTTATGCGGACGATAGCTCACCATGCCAAAACCGCGACGACGGCCGAGCATCAAGCAAAGAATCAGACCCGTCAGACCGGACGAAATGTGCACCACGTCGCCGCCGGCAAAGTCGAGTGCGCCGATAATGTCACCGATAAAGGAGCCATCGCCGCCCCAAACCATGTGGGCAAGCGGCGCATAGACCACAAGCAGCCAAATGCCCAGGAAGGCCGTCATGGCACCAAACTTAACGCGGCCGGCCAGGCTGCCCGTGACGATAGCGGCAGTGATCATGGCAAACGCCATCTGAAAGGCGATGTTGATGATCTGAGGGTAGACGACACCGTCCGCAGCATTGCCCTCGGCCGCCTGCAGCACCTGGTTGAGTACCGGCAGGCACAGCAGCTGGTCAAGGCCTCCAATAAACGGGCTGGAACCGTCGCCGCCATAGGCCAGAGACCAGCCGGCAACAATCCACAGCACACCAACCAGGCCAATGGCGCCAAAGCACATAAGCATGGTGTTGATGACATTTTTGCGCCTGGACAGGCCGCCATAGAAAAACGCCAAGCCCGGCGTCATTAAAAACACGAGCATGGTGCAGACGAGCATAAACGTTGTCGATCCCGTATCGTACATTCGCTCTCCCTTGGTCGCATGAACGTTGTCGGCGCCCATAATGCGGCCGAGGGGCAACTGGTGTAGACCAGATACGGCGTTGTTAAACGCGGCGTTGTCGAATGGAAACGGTGCCGCAACCTTGGAAACGGCGCGGCAACGGACGCGAAACGAACGGGAAATACGCGAGCAAGGGAGCCGTGAGCGCGCCCGTCCCGACTAGCGCCGAAACAGCTCGTGGGCGCGGTCGCGGAGATTAGTTGCTCGAATGACACCTTCGTAGCGATTGATGCGCAGACGCGGGAAGGCATTGAAAAAGCGCAGGTCACGACGACTGAGTGACACGCTCGGTACCGGACGGCTCATGCGCTTACCGGCAAGGCGACGGCTGAGCGACGGACGCGGCATGCTCGGCGCGGCATCGGCCACGCGGCGGGCAGCGAGCGCCAGGCCGCGAGCACCATCCGAGATAAACGTCGGCATCGAAGCCTTCTCGCGCAGGGCATCGAGCGTCGCGTCGCCCAGCTCCGCCAGCCACGCGTTAACGGCACGGCTGCGGATATGCGTCTGTGCCACCGAGTCGATCGCCGAATCGGGAATACGTTCGAGCATGGAGTCGGACGCATCGGCGAGCGACTCGTTGATGCGGTCGGCAAGGTCGGCCCGGACGCGCTCCAGCTGATCGGACAGACGCCGCCAGCTCGCCAACGAGCATGCCGCGTCGACCATCATCGCGACCGCGACGATAAAAGCGGACAGCCGCACAATCAGCACCGGCAGATGGCCAAGCAGCCCCAACAATGCCGGCTCCACTAAACGGCAAATGCACAACGCACCCAAGCCAAACGCGCATGCCCAGTACAGACAGATGCGTCCGTGCAGGTTAAACGGCAGGTGCGAATAGTCCCAAAAGCGAGCCCCCGTTGTTTTTTCCAGCAGCACGCCTACGCTGTACTCAATCACGCTGCATACGAGCGCTGCAGCGACAAACTGGCTCGAGGCATCCGGAATCCCACGCAACAGCAGCCAGCAGGCAATGCCGCCCGCGCCATAGATGGGGCAGCACGGCCCAAGCAAAAAGCCACTGTTGGCAAATCGTCCGTGATTGAGCATGGCGCATACTGTCGACTCCCATGCCCAACCGCAAAACCCGTAAAAGGCAAACGAGAGCACCAGTGCCGAGAGTGGGCAGGCGGCAAGCGTCGCGCCGCCAAACGCCATATCAATCGCGGTCCCCACCGTCTACCCTCTCCTCTTTTCGCTCGATTCGCCACTCACGTCATCGTCCGCCTCGTCCTTGCGCCGCAGACGACCGGCGACCGTCTCGCGCAGAGCGCACCATTTATCTGCCAGGCATACAATCCAAGCCTCACGACACGTCGGCGGCACTGGCACCAGCGGAAACATATGCCGCACGATAATATTCCGTTCGCGCGGCGTCAGCTCAAAATCTTCCTCCGCACGTGCCAGGGCAAAAAACGGGTGGCGAAAGCCATGCAGCCGATGGCTTGGGTCGGGATCGTGCCAGTCATAGAGAAAGTAATCGTGCAGCAGGGCCCCGCGCAACAACGAAGCACGGTCGACCGAAATGCCGGCACGGCCCAAGCGCTCGGCAAAGGACAGGCTCGCCCGCGCTACCGAAGTCACATGTGCATAGACCGTCACGTCGCCATGCTGGATAAACTCGTGCGTCAGGTCCAAGCGGCCCGCCTGGGCCAGCTGGCGGGCGGCATAGTCGACCTCGTGCGCGATTTTTTCGGCACGAACGGCATCGGACATGCTGCCTCCTTCCAGCGACTCACGGCGACAAGCCACGGCCTGTGCACAATCGATAAAAACATCATGGAACATATCAGTATGGCATCGGACAAAACGTTTTGCCCCACCAGTTGGCGAATTACCGCGCCGCCGTCACATATCAAACGCCAAAATGTGCGAGACTGTCTTGTGCAATTGTGTCGGCCGAGGGAGCGCCGGCGCTCGATTCGCATGGAGTAACCCACAACGATGCTGCTTACGCAAACGACAACGCCCGAGGACGTCAAGGCTCTTAATCGTGCCGAGCTCCCGCAGCTCTGCGACGAGATTCGCCACGCCATCCTCGAAAGCTCCGCCGCCGTCGGCGGGCACGTTGCCCCCAACCTGGGCGTCGTTGAGCTTACGGTCGCGCTCCATCGCGTGTTTAACTCCCCTATCGACAAGATTCTCTTTGACGTTTCGCACCAGACCTACGCCCACAAGGCGCTGACTGGGCGCGCGTACACTTATATCGATCCGAAGCGCTTTGGCGAGGCCTCTGGCTTTGCCAATCCCGACGAGTCCGAGCACGACCTGTTCGCCATGGGCCATACCTCCACGTCGGTGAGCCTGGGCTGCGGCCTGGCGCACGCTCGTGACCTGGCGGGCGATACGTACAACGTCATCACCGTTATTGGCGACGGCTCGCTTTCGGGCGGCTTGGCGTTTGAGGGCTTTAACAATGCCGCCGAACTCGATAGCAACCTGATCATCATCGTCAACGATAACGACCAGTCCATTGCCGAGAACCACGGTGGCCTGTATCGCAATCTGGCCGAGCTGCGCGCCAGCAACGGCACCTGTGAGCGCAACGTTTTCCGCGCGATGGGGCTCGACTACCGCTATCTGGACGCCGGTAACGATGTGTTGGCCCTCGTCGACGCGCTGCAGGAACTGCGCAATATCGATCACCCCATCGTGCTGCACGTCTCCACCGCCAAGGGCAAGGGCTTTGAGCCAGCCCAGAGCGACCCCGAGCGCTGGCACCACGTGGGTCCGTTTGACATGGCGACCGGGCGCAAGCTCTGCCCGGGCCATCCGAGCGAGCCTGCGCCGCGCACCTATGCCGACATTACGGGCGAGGCGCTCAGCGCCGCCATCGAGCGCGATCCACAGGTCGTGGGCATCACGGCCGCCACACCCTACATCATGGGCTTTACACCCGAGCTTCGCGCTGCCGCCGGCAAACAGTTCGTCGATGTGGGCATTGCCGAGGAGCACGCCGTGACCTTTGCCACCGCGCTTGCTCGCTCGGGTGCCAAGCCAGTCTTTGGTGTGTACGGCACGTTTTTGCAGCGCGCCTACGACGAGCTGTGGCACGACCTGTGCCTCAACGACGCCCCGGCGACCATCCTGGTGTTTGGCGCGTCAATCTTTGGCACTACGTCCGAGACGCATCTCTCGTTCTTTGATATTTCCATGCTGGGCGCCCTTCCCAATATGCGCTACCTAGCGCCGGCCTGCATGGAGGAATATCTGTCCATGCTGAGCTGGTCGCTCGACCATCGCGAGCATCCTGTGGCGATTCGCGTGCCTGGTATTGGCCTGGTAAGCCGTCCCGATCTGGCGCCCGCCGAAGACGCCGACTACAGCTCCGTTCGCTACAACGTGGTGCGCCAGGGTCGCAACGTTGCCGTGCTCGCGCTTGGCGATTTCTTTGAGCTGGGCGAGCGCGTGGCAAACCGCTTGGCTGCCGAGTACGGTATCGAGGCCACGCTCGTCAACCCGCGCTTTGCAACCGAGCTCGACCGTGAGTTCCTCGACAGTCTTGCCGCCGAGCATCGCGTTGTCGTCACCCTCGAGGACGGCATCTTGGACGGCGGCTGGGGTGAGCGTGTGGCATGTTATCTGGCATGCACGCCGTTGCGCACGCGCACCTTCGGCATCGCCAAGGGCTTCCCCGACCGCTACGACCCCAACGAACTGCTCGCTCAAAACGGCATGACGGTCGAGAACATGGCCGCCGAAGCCGCAAGACTACTCAACGAGTAAGAAAACCTCCGCAAGGGAAGCATCCCTGCGGAGGTTTTTGTTTTCGCGACGCGATTATCTCAATCTGTAACATCCAGGGCCCGAATTCCCGTCTAACTGTTACAGATCTGGATAAGACGTCCTAGTCCCAGACCTTTGTCTCAATCTATAACAGATAGAGACCTTTTGGCCGTCCAGATGTTACAGATTGAGACATTCGAATTCCCCTGAAGAGAAAATCTCGATCTGTAACAGTCGCTCGGCAAAAACGGCTGCAGATGTTACAGATCGAGACAAAGCAACAAGGCATGCCGCCGCATCGGCCAAAACCACCACGAAGGTGCCTGTCCCTTTTTAGTAGGTAGAATAACCTATAAGGTAAGTATGTTTCTGAGTTATTTCGTGTTGACCCATTTGAGCGCGATAGGGTATAACTCTACTCAACCGCTAGGGATTTTATTGAGAAAGGTGTTCTACCATGAGCAAGAACCTCTCCCAGCAGGTCGTTCTCGACCGCCGCGGCTTCGTTGCCGCCACCTTCGCAACCGTCGCCGGCCTTGGTCTTGCCGGCTGCTCCGACACCAGCGCCGAGGCCGACAAGGGTTCCGCCGCCGGCTCCTCCAAGAGCTCCGAGGATACCGAGGCTTCCACCACGCTCGACGCTAAGGCATTCGACAAGCTCGTCGACAACGGCCCCAAGGCCGATGACGACGCCATCGCCGCCAGCACCTGGGCCACGGCCGTCAAGGACGCCGGCGTCTTTAAGATCGGTGGCGTTCAGACTTCCACGCTCTTCTCCCTCCTCAACGAGAAAGACGGTCAGACCCGCGGCTTCGACGCCGGTATCGCACAGCTCCTGTCCAACTACATTCTGGGCGAGAACAAGGTCGAGATCACCCAGGTGACCTCGGACACGCGCGAGTCCGTCTTGCAGAACGGCCAGGTCGACGCCGTCTTTGCCACCTACACCATCACTGACGAGCGCAAGAAGCTTGTCTCCTTTGCCGGTCCCTATTACTACACGCAGCAGGCCATCCTGGTGCTCGCCGATAACGACGACATCAAGAGCGTCGACGACCTGGCCGACAAGAACGTCGCCGTCCAGTCCGGCTCCAACGGCCCCGCCATCCTGGAGGAGCTCGCTCCCAAGGCCAGCCAGCAGGAGTTCAAGACCGACGAGGAGGCCCGCCAGGCACTCCAGCAGGGCCGCGTTGACGCCTACGTCATCGATAACAACATGCAGCAGAGCGCCCTGGTCCGCGAGCCTGGTAAGTACAAGATCGCCGGCAAGCCCTTCGGCAGCAAGGAACCCTACGGCATCGGCCTGCCGCTCGATTCCGACGGCGTCGCCTTTGTCAACGACTTCCTTAAGAAGATCGAGGACGACGGCACCTGGACCAAGCTGTGGCAGATCTGCATCGGCGACCGTACGGGCGACACCAATGTTCCCGAGCTGCCCGAGATCGGCGCCTAGGCAGCGAGCCTGGTAACGGCCGCAACGAAACCATACGGAAACGCATGATGCGCTTTATTGCGGTAAACTGTTTCCTCACTGAGTTGTCGGGGCTTCCGTACACACGGGGGCCCCTTTCCTTACCGGCGGGAGGTCCGCATGAGTCTCTCCGAGCTCTGGTCGTTCTATGGCCAGAACTATATCGACGCGCTGCTAGCAACCTGGGGCATGACGCTTGAGTCGTTTGCCATCGCCATGGTGCTGGCCGTCGCCGTCACCGTGATGCGCGTGTCGCCGCTCAAGCCGCTGCGCGTCTTTGGCGACCTGTATGTCCAGGTCTTCCGTAACATCCCCGGCATCGCGCTGCTCATTATCGTCGTCTATGCGCTGCCGCCGCTCAAGGTCGTCCTGCCCTACCGCACCTGCGTTATCGTCGCCACGGTCCTTTTGGGCTCGGCCTTTGGCTCCGAAAACTTTATGAGCGGTATCAACACCGTCGGCGTCGGCCAGGTCGAAGCCGCCCGCTCGCTGGGCATGAGCTTTAACCGTATCCTCGCCAAGATCGTGATTCCGCAGGCGTTGCGCTCGAGCGTACTGCCCATGACCAACCTCTTTATCGCCGTCATGCTCACCACCGCGCTCGGCAGTCAGGTGCCGCTTAAACCGCAGGAGCTCACCGGCGTGGTGAGTTACATCAACACGCGCTCGCTCGGCGGCGTCGCCGCGTTCTTTATCTCGGCGCTCGGCTACCTGGGCACGGCCTTTGTGGTGAGCCACATTGGCAACTACATCGATAAGAAGGTGAGGATCCTCCGATGAGCAAGAACTCCTCCCCTGCGCTTACCATGCGCGATGCGCTCTACGAGGCTCCCGGCCCCAAGATGCGCACCAAGATTCGCATCGGCACCGCCATCTCGCTTGTTGCCGTCGCCGCGCTCGCCGTCCTGGTACTGCAGCGCTTTTATGTGACCGGCCAGCTTTCGGTCCACTATTGGTATTTCTTTACGCACCTCACCACCTGGAAGTTCCTGCTTGCCGGCTTTGAGGGCACCGTTAAAGTCGCACTCACCGCCGGCGCCATCGCGCTGGTGCTGGGCTTAGCCCTTATGCTCGGCCGCACGAGCGACATTAAGCCGCTGCAGCTGGTCTGCCGCGTGCTCACCGATTTCTTCCGCGGCGTGCCGAGCCTGCTGTTTATCTACTTCTTCTTTTTGGTGCTGCCCCAGTACAAGATCTCGCTGCCGTCGTTTTGGATGCTCGCGCTGCCTGTCGCGCTCGCTGCGGCCGGCGTGCTGGCCGAGATTTTCCGCGCCGGCGTCAATGCCGTGCCGCGCGGTCAGGTCGAGGCAGCCCAGGCGCTCGGTCTCTCCAAGGCCAAAATCACCTTTAAAATCGTGTTGCCGCAGGCCATTCGGTTTATCATTCCGTCGTTGATTTCGCAGCTCGTGGTCGTAGTCAAAGACACCACCGTCGCCTACGTGGTGAGCTACCCCGACCTCATGCAAAACGCCCGCGTGCTCATTACCAACTACGACGCCCTCGTGTCGGTCTACCTGGTTATCGCAGTCATCTACATCCTCATCAACGTCGCGATCAACAAGGCCGCTGTCTATGTTTCGCACAAGACCGGCGCGACCATCATCCGCTAACGCTTTACCATTTCGAGTCATAAGGAGCCGAGCACCATGGCACAGAGCACCTCTTCCACCGGCAATCAGCCGCTGATCGAGCTCAGGCACGTCGATAAGCACTATGGCGATCTACACGTCCTCAACGACATCAATCTCTCGGTTGACCGCGGCGAGGTCGTCGTTGTGATCGGACCCTCGGGCTCAGGCAAATCGACCATGTGCCGCACCATCAACCGCTTGGAGACCATCGACTCGGGCGAGATCCTCATCGAGGGCGAGCCCCTGCCGCAGGAGGGCAAGGATCTTGCCCGCATGCGTGCCGAGCTGGGCATGGTGTTTCAGCAGTTCAACCTGTTTGCGCATATGACCGTACTGCAGAACGTCATGCTGGGGCCGGTCGATGTACTGGGCGTGTCCAAGGAGGAGGCTCGTGGGCGCGCCATAGACCTGCTGAGCCGCGTGGGCGTTGCCGAGCAGGCCGATAAGGTGCCCGCACAGCTCTCGGGCGGCCAGCAGCAGCGCGTGGCCATCGCCCGTTCACTCGCCATGCAGCCCAAGGCCATGCTCTTTGACGAGCCCACAAGCGCCCTTGATCCCGAGATGATCAACGAGGTACTCGAGGTCATGGTCCGTCTGGCCCAGCAGGGCATGACGATGATCGTCATCACGCACGAAATGAACTTTGCCCGCCGCGTGGCCGACCGCGTCGTGTTCATGGCCGACGGCCAGATCGTGGAAACCGGCACGCCCGACGAGTTCTTCGACCACCCCCAGACCAAGCGCGCCCAGGACTTCCTCAACTCCATCAAGGGTCACTAGCCAGCCACCCCGTGGGACAAATCCATCGGAAGCGTTGTCCCACGTCTCTCATGCGCCCTGTCACCTTCAGATTCGAAAGCAACACCTATGATCGGAACCCGCACCTCATCGTCCTACACCCCGCATGTCGACATCGACCCCGCCGACCGCCCACTCATCCTCGTCGCACCGCGTTGGGAAGAGGCAAAGCCGTTTTTGAGCGAGACGCTCTCCCCCAACGAGGAAATCGCAAGTGTCTTTGTCGATGCCATTCTTGCCGCCGGCGGCCTGCCGCTGCAGATGTCCATCACCGAGGACATTGAGGTTATCCGTCATTACGTCGATATCGCCGACGGCATCGCTATTCCCGGCGGCCCGGACGTCAACCCCAAGCGCTGGGGCGACGAGCGCCCCTACGACCCCACACTGTGCTGCGAGATTCGCGACCGTTTTGAGTTTAAGCTGGTTAACGAGGTGCTCCGCGCCAAAAAGCCACTCTTTACCACCTGCCGCGGCACGCAGCTGCTCAACGTCGCCACCGGCGGCACCCTGTGCATGGACGTGCCGAGCCTGGGTGCGCGCGAGGGTCGCACGCAGTGGCGTCACACCCACGTGCTCAACGATCCCGTGCACCCCGTCGAGGTCGTGCCGGGCTCGCTGCTGGAACGCGCGGTTGGCGGGCACAGGCTGATCCAGACCAACTCGGCACATCACTGCTGCGTCGACCGTCTGGGTAAAAGCACGCGCTTGGTCGCCAAAGCAACCGACGGCGTTCCCGAGTGCATCGAAGTCGAAGGCCAGCCGTTCTGCCTGGGCGTACAATGGCACCCTGAGTACACGTGGAAGACGCTCGAGACCGACTTTAACCTCTGGAAGTCGTTTGTCGAGGCGGCAGCCAAGGTCAAGCAGGCCCGCTAGTTCACGGACAGCACAACAGACAAGGGCGCCCCGCCGGCCACATGGTCCGACGGGGCGCCCTATTACCTATATGCTGCCGGCACGCAGCCCAAGGCCCGCAAGCTCTTATTCGGCCGCCTCGCGCAGGGCCGACATCGTAGCCGCATATTGCTGCTGCAACGCATGCATCCTCTCGCGGGCGCCGTCAACGGCATCGGCGCCGCGCAGCGCTTCGGTTACCACGACCGCCGGCCCGTACAGATTATCGAATCCCAGGTTCTGGCTCACGCCCTTGAGCGTGTGCGCTGCCATAAACGCACCTTCGGCGTCTCCCGCCGCCATAGCGGCCTCCAGCTTGTCCATGCTCTCGTCATCCAAAAACTTGAGGGCAAAGCGGGCAAGCATTTCCTCGCCCATCAGCCGAGCGCACGCGTCATCATAATTAGCGCCGATCTTCTCATACGCCTCACGCATGGAAATCATGGATTAAAACTCCTTTGGTCAAACTAAATCGTGGGAAACGCGACAACGTCGGCGGGGCGTGCCAACGTCTCGGCAATACGGTCTTGCACCTCGAGCAGGCAGTTGAGCAACAGTGGGTTAAAGGTGCCGCACTTACCGTCCAGGATCATCTGGATCGCCTCCTTGTGCGGGATAGCGTCCTTGTACACGCGCACGCTCGTCAGCGCATCATACACGTCGGCCACCGAGACCACCTGCGCGGCAATGGGAATCTCGTCGCCCTTAAGGCCATCGGGATAGCCCTTGCCGTCCCAGCGCTCGTGATGCCAACGCGCAATCTGGTACGCATATTCCATAAGCGCATTGCCGACGTGATGGCGGCCCAGCTCACGCAGCATGTCGGCGCCGATCGTGGTATGTGTTTTCATAATCTCGAACTCCTCGGGCGTAAGGCGCCCGGGTTTGTTGAGAATCGCATCGTCAATCGACATCTTGCCGATATCGTGCAGCGCCGAAGCCAGGGCAATCGTAGAGCGTTCCTCATTGTCGAGGGAGATCGTGCCGCTACGCTGGACCAGACAGCCAAGCAGCAGCTCGGTCAGCTTCTCGATGTTCGTAACGTGCCTGCCGCTCTCGCCATTGCGAAGCTCCATGACGCCGGCCATGATGTCGATGAGCATGCGACTGTTCTTGACGCGCTCGTTGTACTGCTGGGACAGCAGGCTCGTCAGACGGCGCTGTTTGGCGTATAGGCGGATGGTGTTGCTTACACGGCGGCGCACGACACGGGAGTCAAACGGGCGGTTGATATAGTCCGAGGCGCCCAGCTCGTACGCGCGCAGAACCATATCATCGGAATCTTCGCTCGAAATCATGATAAAAGGCAGATTGTCGATACCCGATCGGCGCGACAGATCGGCCAGCACCTCAAAGCCGCTTATGCCCGGCATGACAATATCCAGCAGCACGAGCGACAACTCATCGCCATAGCGGTCGACCATGTCAAGCGCCGTACGACCGTTGTCGGCCTCGAGGATGCAATACTCGTCCTTGAGCATCTCTTTGAGAATGGCTCGGTTCATCTCGGAGTCATCGACAATAAGCACCAAAGGCTTGTCGCTTTGGAAGGCTTCGATGGGATCGGCATCGGTCACGACCGTACCGGCTTTTGCCTTAGCGCGGCTCAATAACTGGACAGCGCGGCCAACTCCCTCATCGACCGTCTCGCCATGAATGCGAACGCCACCAACACATGCCGTCAAGCTCACGTACTCATGGCCCGGAACAATCGTGGAATGAACGGCATCGGACACCTGATGCAGGCGACGGGTGAAGTCATCGGAGGGAATATTGGGCATGACGACCACAAACTTGTCGCAGCCATAGCGCACAAGCTCGTCAGTCGAACGAATTCCGCTGCGTATGGCTGTCGCCACAGCACCGAGCGCAAGGTCGCCGGCATGACGGCCACACGTATCGTTGAAGACCCTAAAATCATCAAGGTCGATCACCGCAACGCCGGCATTCATGCGGGCGCTACGGAGCTTTTCCTCGTAATATCGGCGATTGCGCACGCTCGTCAGCACGTCGGTGTAGACAAGGTCCTCTTCTGCAGCCTCTTGCTCATCGATCGGACGCACCATCAGCAGGACGTGAGGCTCGCCCTCGACCTTTAGAGGGCGTAGGCGGGCGCGGTACTCAACACCATCGTTGAGCAGTTGCTCCGACACCTCATCGGAATCTGCCAAGGCCTCAAGACTCGATTGACGCAGACAAGGGCACCGATTGCCGGCGAGCAGGCAGTTAGGCTCGCTCTTAATCTGATCGGCCGACAGCAAACGCACCACGGGGTAGGTCTTTGCGACGCGGGCGACCTCAGCGGCAGCCTCCTCGTCGGTTAGATTGACCTCGTGATTATTGAGCATATGGGGCCCTTTCGATAGTTTCGCATGGTAGCGGTGGGTTCCAAATGTTACAAGGTTAACACCTTGCCGATGCAGGTAAGCACGTGAATGCTGTTACATTTTTATGAGTTGGCAGACGGCGCGATTGAAGCCGCAGACGTGAGGTCTTGAGCACATTTGTTAACACGGCCGAAACGTTTGCGAGTGAAGGCTGTTTTGTTTTTTGCAGCTGTTAGAGCCCCAGGATGCCACGGACAGTCTGGGCAGCCGCTGTCGGGCGATCGCGCAGGCCGTTGTGCGCGCCGGGAACCATTACGAGTGGACAGCCCAAAAGCTCAGCCGCCATCCTCGTGCCCGCCTCGCGGGGTGTACCGACCGAAAGCTCGCCCAAAAACACAGCCGACACCGCCTTTGATTCTCGGGCGCGCTCCCAGTCGGGAGCATATGTCATATTTGTTCCGTATTCATTGGCCATAAAGCAACGACCATTGCGCAGGGCATGCTTGGCTTCCGCTTCGGTCGTCCCAGGAGCCTCGGGGTCCAAGTCGCCGAGAGCTCCCAAGAAAAGCCGAAGCGCCCTTGAAACCTTTCCAGCCGCAATCATATCGAGCAAAATCGGAGCCGCGCCCATGCCGACGCCTTCGGCCGACACAGCCGGCTCATGCAGAATCGCACGGGCGACGAGATGGGGTTCGATGCGAAGAAGCTCCAGCGCCACCAACGTACCGGCGCTGTGCGCAAGCACATTTGTCGGAGCGCCAACGTGTTTGATCACGGCCTGCAGGTCGGCGGCCTGAGCGGCAAGATCATAGCTGCCGTCTGCCGCTTCGCTGCTGCCGCCACAGCCGCGGCGGTCGTAGGCAATTACGCGGTAGTTGTGACTGAGCTCACATGCAATGCCGTCGAAAAATGTGCCGTCGACACAAGCGCCGTGCACGCACACCAAGGCAGGAGTATCAGGCGACACATCCGGGCCGGCATATTCGCGACAGGCAATCGTGGTGCCCGCATTCTCGACCGTAAAATCCATGTTGTGCCCCCATCATCAACGCCCATCCAGTTGCGCGTCAGTACGGCTGGATAGACCCGCATTTCTTTACGCCTTGTTAACAGATTAACTTTACCCGACCCGAGGCTTTTCATGACACGGCATAATGAGCGACGTGAAAAAACGAAACTTGTAAAGCAAGAGCCCGCACCCTGCTTTGGAGCCGATGCTATGCTTAGGCACAATTGTCTTGAGGAGCATATGCCTATGTCTACGTTTTTGAATGCCAGCCCCATCTTTGGGCCCGTTCGCAGCCGTCGCCTTGGTCTCTCGCTCGGCGTCAACATGATGCCGGCCAGCGGCAAAATCTGCACGTTCGACTGTATTTACTGCGAAAACGGCCTCAACGCCGAGCGCCCCTGCCATGAGCCGTACAACACAGCTGCCGTGGTACTCGACGCGCTCGAGGCAAAGCTGCGCGAGATGGCAGCCGAGGGCGAGCTCCCCGATGTGATCACCTTCGCAGGCAACGGCGAGCCCACCGCCGCACCGGAGTTTCCGCAGGCCATCGCCGGCGCCGTCGCGCTGCGCGACGAGCTTGCCCCAAACTCCAAGATCGCCGTGCTCTCCAACGGCACGCGCGCCGACCGCCCCGAGGTGCACGACGCGCTCATGATGGTCGATGACAACATTCTTAAGCTCGATACCGTCGACCCGGCATTTATCCAGCTGCTCGACCAGCCCGTTGGCCCCTACGACGTCGAGCACCAGATCGAGACGTTCGCAAGCTTTGACGGTCACGTTATTATCCAGACGATCTTTTTGACCGGTGAGTATCAGGGCAAGCCCATCGACAACACCGGCGAGGAGTACGTCGCCCCCTGGCTCGCGGTGCTCGAGCGCATTCGTCCGCAGGAGGCGACCATCTACACGGTGGCGCGCGAGACACCGGTCGCAGGCCTTGCCAAAGCAGCACCCGAGGCCCTCGACGCCATTGCCGCGCGCGTGCGCGCCCTCGGCATTCCCTGCCAGGTGAGCTACTAGCAAAACCACGCAGCAGCTAGTGCCTGCCATCCCGCTCCATCAGTTGCGGTGATATAGTTCCTATTTATGCTGTTAAACCGCTTAAATCGGAACTATATCACCGCAACTTTTATGGACGCGTGGGTGGGCTATACTAGCTGCGAATGAAAGGAAGTTAGCCATGTTTGACAATGGACCCGTGCCCGGCCGCAACGACGCCTGCTGGTGCGGCAGCGGCAAAAAATATAAGAAATGCCATAGCGCCTTTGATGAGCGCCTCGAGCGCTTGTGGGAAGAGGGCTGGGAGGTTCTGCCCCGCACGCTCTACAAGACGCCCGCCGATATCGAGGGCATCAAGCGCTCGGCCGCCATCAACGTGGGCGTGCTCGATTACGTAGGCGAACACATCGCCGCGGGCATGACCACCAACCAGATCGACCAGATGATCTACGACTACACCGTCGAGCACGGTGGCACGCCGGCCGACCTCAACTATGAGGGCTACCCCAAGAGCGTTTGCACCTCGATCAACGACGTGGTCTGTCACGGTATCCCCTGCGATACGGACGTGCTGCATGAGGGCGATATTATCAACGTGGACTGCTCCACGATCCTAGACGGCTACTTTAGTGATTCGAGCCGCATGTTCTGCATCGGCGAGGTCTCTGCCGAGCGCCAGCGCCTGGTCGACGTCACCCGCGCCAGCGTGGAGGCGGGTCTGGCTGCCGTCAAGCCGTGGCTGCCGCTCTCCGTGATGGCTGAGGCCGTGCAAAAGACGGTCGAGGACGCCGGCTTTAGCGTGGTGCGCGAGTACGGCGGACACGGCATCGGTAAGGAGTTCCACGAGGACCCGTTTGTGGGCTTTACCACCGAGGCGCCCGATGTGGACACCATCATGGCTCCGGGCATGGTCTTTACCATCGAGCCCATGGTCAATGCCGGAGCGCCCGACATCAAGATCAGCAAGGGCGACGGCTGGTGTGTGCGCACCAAGGACGGTAGCGATTCGGCCCAGTGCGAGGTACAGCTCGTGGTGACCGAGGACGGCTACGAGCTGCTGAGCTGGTAGCCGTTGATGCGCCGGGCTTCGCGATGGATATGTTAACCATCGCAAAGCCCGGCGTTTTTATAGCGTTTTGCCTGATAAAACCTGCCAAAATAAACCTGCCCCTTTTGGTAGGTCGAGCGGAGAGGACTGCTTGTGAACATCCTGGTTTTGCTGCCCGTCAACGACCGTCATCGTGCAATTCTTGAGTCGAGCGCTCCGGGCGAGGACTTTATCTACACGAGCGCCGACGCCGCCACGCGCGAGCAGGTCGCCGATGCTGACGTGATCTTGGGCAACATCGACCCTGACATGCTCACGGCATGCGAACATCTCCAGCTGTTGCAATTGCAGACCGCTGGCTATGACGATTACTTGGCCGCCGGCACCGTGCCGGCCGACGCCAAATTGTCTTGCTCGGTGGGCGCCTACGGCCAGGCCGTAAGCGAGCACATGTTTGCCATGGTCCTTTCCATGATGAAGCGCCTGCCCGGCTATCACAACTTGCAGCGCGAGCATCGCTGGGAGGATTTGGGGCCGGTCACCTCGCTCAAAAACGCCAATGTGCTGGTGCTGGGCGCGGGCGATATCGGCGGCCACTTCGCCACGCTCTGCCGCAACATGGGCGCGCACGTCCGCGGCATCAAGCGCCATCCACTCGTCTACCCCATTGTGTTTGAGGACATGGACGGCATGGACGCCCTGTCCGAGCGCCTGGCCGAGGCTGACATCGTCGCATCCTTTATGCCCAGCACACCCGAGACCCGCGGCCTGGCGAACGCCGAGTTCTTCGCCGCGATGAAACCGGGCGCCTTCTTTGCCAACGGCGGCCGCGGCGACCTTGTGGTCGCCGACGACTTGGTTGCCGCCCTGGAGTCGGGACATCTCGCCGGCGCCGCGGTCGACGTCACCGACCCCGAGCCGCTGCCTGAGACAAGCCCCCTGTGGGATGCGCCCAACATGCTCATCACGCCGCACGTCTCCGGCTGGTTCCACCTGGCAGCCACGCTCAACAATGTGGTCGACATTGCCGCAGAGAATCTGCGTCACCTGCAAGCCGGCGAGACCCTGCGCTGTTGGATCGAACATTAGGGTTCCGCCGTTCTAACGAACGGCGGACCGGTCGACGCTACGCGCCGCCCAGAGCGACAATTTGTCATTCAAAAGGCAAGGCATGACCAGAAGGTCTATGCCTTGCCTTTTTCATGCCAACTTGTTCGCTCTGGACATCGCTCGCTGACGCTTGCTCAACCTGCGGTGTCATAACAATTCTGTCCAGCTGTTGGCTTTGCGGCATTTGCCCAGATAAAACCTGCATAATAAACCTGTCCCTTTTAGCAGGTTTTAGAGCTCCACGCTTTCGGCGCCGTTGATGGTTAGGTTTCGCTCGTAGAAAGCCGTGAGGGCGCGAATGGCGTACATCACGTCGCGTACGCCGCCGGTCTCGTAGCTTGAGTGCATGGCAAGCTGCGGCAGGCCCACGTCCACAGCATGCATGCTCGCCTGCATATTGGACAGATTGCCGAGCGTGGAGCCGCCGGCCATATCGCTCTTGTTGGCGAAGGCCTGCGTGGGCACGTCGGCGTCATCGCAGATGGCCTGGAACACCGCGCGGCTAAAGGCATCGGTGCAGTAGTGCTGGTTGGCGGCTTCCTTGATGACGATACCGCCGTTGAGCACCACCTGATTGCGGGCATCGCACTTCTCGGCGTGGTTGGGGTGCACGGCATGTGCGTTGTCGCAGCTTACAAGCATCGAGGCAGCAAGTGCGCGATGGTACGACTCGTCGTCAAAACCCAGCGATCCGTTGATGCGGCGCAGCGCGTCGGCCAAGAAGGTCGACATGGCACCCTGCTTGGTCTCGGAGCCAACCTCCTCGTTATCGAAGCAGCAGAAGACCGAGACGTCGTGCGCGTTTTCGGCGCCCAAAAATGCCTGTAGCGAGGTATAGACACAGGCCAGGTCGTCGAGCTTGGGCGTCGAGATAAACTCATCGGCCCAGCCCCAAATGCGCGCATCCTGACGATTGACCAGGAACAGATCGCGGCCCAGAATCTGCTCGGGCTCAACGTCCAGCTCGTCGGCGATCAGGGCATCGAAGTCACCCTGCTTAAGCTCGCCGGCGCTGATGAGCGGGCACAGGTCAACAGCTCGGTTGGGCGCAAAGCCCTCGTTAACGCCGCGGTTCATATGGATGGCAAGGCTCGGGATAATCGCGACTTCGCGCTCGGTGGCAAGCAGGCGGCTCTCAATACGGTCGCCTTCGCGTACCAACACGCGGCCCGCGAGCGCCAGCGGGCGGTCGAACCAGGTGTAGTCGATCATGCCGCCGTAGGCCTCGGTGTTCAGGCGCAGCGTCTCGCCTGCGCCGTCGAGCTCGGGCACGGCCTTGACCTTAAACGTCGGCGAATCGCTGTGCGACGCCGTGAGCTGAAAATGATAGTCACCGGCAACGCCGTCCTCGCCCCACGTCGCGGTCAGGTTCTCGCCCACCTTAAAGGCAATAACGCTCGAGGTATTGCGCTGCGTGTAATAACGCCCGCCCGGCTCGATGTCCCACGCCGCGTTCTCGGGCAGGTAGGTAAAGCCCGCCTCGTCGAGCTCGGCCATAATGGTCGCCGCCGTATGGAACATGCTGGGACATGCCTCGATAAAGTCGATGAGGTCGTTGGCGGCCTCGATATCGTCGGCCGTCACATGCGCGCGCTCGGGCGTTTCCTGATCCGTCATGCTCTCCCCTTTCGCTGGGTTGATGGTCCCCTCCAGCATACCCCGCCACGCCAGCGCCGCACTCTTCATTCCATGTTTAATCCCGCGCCGCTCACCAAGTTGAGCCATCATGCCCGCGCTCCTTTTGCGACAATTACGCTAACAGGACGAGAGGAGCCGTCATGAAGCCACGTAACATTGCCATCGCCTGCGGTGTCGCGGGAGTCGCCGTCGGCCTTGCCGCTGCCACCGGTATCGTTTACCGCAAGCAAATCAAGTCCGCCGCGTCGCTCAAACGCTTGACCGGCTACGCGGATAGCTATGACCTGTACGCAATCGACATCGCCTACGACTACGATCTTGATCGCATCATCGCCGCTGGCGTGCGCGACGACCAGGCCTACATCGATGCCGTGGTGGCGCAGGTACTGCCCGGTGTGCCGGTACATGTCCAGGCGCCCCAGTTTGCCTGCAGCGCTTTTGTCGCCGTAGATGCCGAAGGCCGCGTGCGCACCGGTCGCAATTACGACTTTAAGGACGACACCTCGGCGCTGCTGGTGCGCAATCACCCACGCGACGGCTATGCCTCCATCGGGTTTGCCGCCCTTAACAACCTGGGCGATAACACTCCGCTTGACTCCGTCGGCGGACGCGCCGCCGCACTCATGGGCCCGTTTGCCCAGCTCGACGGTGTTAACGAATGCGGCGTGTCCATTGCCGTACTCACTCTGGACTCCAAGCCCTGTGACCAGGACACGCAGCGCCCCGTCATCAATACCTCGCTCGCCATCCGCCTGGTGCTCGACCGTGCCGCCACCACGCAAGAAGCTGTCGACCTGCTTTCCGCCTACGACATGCACGCCATGGCCGGACGCGACTACCACTTCTTTATCAACGACGCCGCCGGTGACGCGCGCGTAGTAGAGTGGGATCCGCGCGATCCGGACCGTGCTTTCAAAGCGACTCCTGTACGCCAGGTTACGAACTTCTACGCCTGCTATGGCGACGAAGTGCTGCCCAACCAAAAGAATGGCGAGCTGGGCCATGGTAAAGAGCGCGCCGTCGCAATCGCCGATGTCCTTGACGCCCATGTCGGTGCCCAGGACGAAACGATTGTCTGGAAAGCCCTGCGTGCCGCAGCGCAAGAACCCAATCCGGAAGACATCACCAGCAATACGCAATGGTCGGTCGTCTTTGACAATACCGAACCCGCCGCCGCCATTACGCTGCGCCGCCACTGGGGCGACGTCGACGCCTTCGCACTGTAAGGACCCAGGCTCGTCGACCTTACGCTCGCCTGACGTTGTTTACATTTCTATACGCTTGAGCTAACACGTTTTACCCCCGTATCAACAGTGTGCGGGGGTAAACTTATGCGCATGTTATAACTTGCCCGGAAGGATTCATCATGCTTAGGATCGGTCTTCTTACCAGTGGCGGCGACTGCCAGGCGCTCAACGCCACCATGCGCGGCATTGTCAAAACGCTTATGACCAATAGCGAAGAGCCTATTGAGATCTATGGTTTTGAGGACGGCTACCAGGGCCTTATCTACAGCCGGTTCCGCGTCATGACGCCCGCCGATTTTAGCGGCATCCTTACCCGTGGCGGCACCATCCTGGGCACGAGCCGTACGCCGTTCAAGCGCCTGGATATTCCCGAGGCCGACGGCGTCGAGAAGGTGCCGGCAATGGTCCACACCTATCATAAGCTGCAGCTCGACTGCCTGTTTATGCTGGGCGGCAACGGCTCCACCAAGACCGCCAACCGTCTGCGCGAAGAGGGCCTCAACGTCATCGCCCTGCCTAAGACCATCGATAACGACACCTGGGGCACCGAGCTGACGTTTGGCTTTACGAGCGCCATCGACGTCGCCACCAAGTGCATCGACGACATTCACACCACCGCTTCGAGTCACGGCCGCGTGTTCGTTATCGAGATCATGGGCCACAAGGTTGGCTGGATCCCGCTATACGCCGGCGTCGCGGGCGGCGCGGATGTCATCTTGATTCCCGAGATCCCCTACGACATGGATAACGTCATCAAGACCATCGAGCATCGCATGGAGACCGGCAGCCGCTTTACCATCGTGGCCGTCGCCGAGGGCGCTATCTCCAAGGAGGACGCGGCGCTGTCCAAGAAGGAGTACAAGAAGAAACTCGCCGAGCGCACGAGCCCGTCGATCGTCTACGACATCGCCAAGGAGATCGAGGCCAAGACCGGTCGCGAGACCCGCGTCGCCATCCCCGGCCACACGCAGCGCGGCGGCCAGCCCGACGCCCAGGACCGCATCTTTGCGACCCAGTGCGGCGTCGAGGCGGCACTGGGCTGTCTACGCGGCGAGTTTGGCTACATGATCGCCCTGCGTGACGGCAAGATGTGTCACATGCCGCTCGAGGATGTCGCCGGCAAGCTCAAGTATGTCGATCCCCAGAGCGATCTGGTGCGCGAGGCCAAGGCGTTGGGCATCAGCTTCGGCGACGAATAGCCTCGGCTGGAACTGCTCTCATCGGAGGCCCCAGGGCTTACCTCCCAAATCGTCCTCGGACATGTCAGGACCCCGCCGTGCGCTTCGCGCCGCGGGGTCCTTCCGTCCTGCGGAAAGATTTGGGAGGTAAGCCCTGGGGCCTCCTGCGGTAACTAGGGAGGCCGTGGCTATTCGTCTTCTTGCTGCGGGTGCCTGGGGTAGGATGCGGCGTGCATTTTTGGGAGTATTCAGCAGCCGAGGGTGCCTGCATACTGGATTTTGGGCGAAAGGCAGGCACCATGGGCCGCATCCTGTAAAAAAACGAGCGGCTCTAGAGGCGTTGGGACTCAGAATCGGGGCTTTCAGCGCGGTTTTGTGCACCCGCCCCCGCGCCCACGGACCCCGGGATGCTGAATACTCCGGAATTTGCACGGCGCCCCCTGGGGTACCTGTGGGCAAAAAGCAACCGCCCCGTCAAAGTATGCATTTGGCGGAGCGGTTTATGCAAAAATACTGCTGCGGGCGCGTCGGCAGCTCGCTAGAACTTGAATCCCAGGACAGGTTACTCGGCGCTCTTGAGGGCGCCGACCATGTCGATCTTATTGAGAGTTCGGTTGGTGGCGAGGTTGACGATGATCGTAAAGCCGAAGGAAAGCACCACGGCAAGCACGTAGCTCAGCGGCTCGACTTCGACGTCAAAGTACAGCGACGGCATCTGCAGGATGTACGTAAAGCTCTCGGCAAGCAGGCCACCCAGCGGCACGCCCAGTGCGGTGCCAATCGCCGTGAGGATCAACGTCTCCTTGTTGACGTAATGGTGTACCTCGCCACGGCGGAAGCCCAGCACCTTGATGGTCGCCAGCTCGCGCTCGCGCTCGGAGATATTCGTGTTGGACAACGTAAACACCACCACAAACGACAGGCACGCCGCCATAAAGGTCACGAGCACCACGACGGAATTGATGATAGTGAAGTTCGCCTCGTAGTTCTGCCAATGTTCGGCCGTGCTCGAGATGGTGAGCCAACCGTCACTCTTAAGATTCTTGCTAAACGCAATCTGGTCGGCCGACGAGCCCTTAAGCAGCACAAAGATGCCGTTAAGACGCGCGCTTCGGCCGAACGCGCGCTCATAGGTGCCCTGCGTCATATAGAGCGTGTTGCCCAAATAGTTGAGCGAGATGTCGCTGACTTTGACCTTGGCGACGTTGAGCGACGAATCCTGGACCTGCGCCGTGTCGCCCGGCTGAATCCCAAGAACCAGCTGTGAACTCTTGCTCAGATACACGTCTCCGTCACGCAAAGACAGTGGCTCTTTGGACTCATCCTCGAGACGCGCGTAGTCGTCCAGGTCGTTCGTGCGGTCATCGGGCACCACGATCAGCTGCACGGTCTCGCTCTTGCCGCCAAATGTAAAGGTGACGTTGTCGGTCATAATCGGCAGCGTCGAAGTCACGGTCACGTCGGAATCCTTAGCCGCGCTGCGCTCATCCAATGCCGCGCACGTCTGCGAAAAATCGTCGGGATTGGCAACCGCCAGCAAGTCATAGCGCGTGATATGCCCATACTGCTTGGGCGAAAGCGCGACCGACGTGTCGCGAATACCCATACCGCAGATCACAAGCGCGGTGCAACCCGCGATACCGAAGATGGTCATAAAGGCGCGCTTTTTGTAGCGAAACAGGTTACGTGCTGCCACCTTGTTCAAAAAGCCCATGCGGCGCCAGATAAAGCCGATGCGCTCGAGCAAGATACGCGAGCCGGCGCGCGGGGCCTTGGGGCGCATGAGCGAGGCCGGAGTCTCGGCCATCTCGTGGCGGCAGGCGATAATCGTGGCGCCCACCACGCCCACGGCAAACAGCGCCACCGAGACGATCGAGGACACGATGTCGTACGAAAGCAACATCTGGGGCAGCGAGTACATGTCGTCGAACACCGTAAACAAGAACAGCGGCAGGCCCACAAATCCGATGATGTTGCCGAGCACGCCGCCGATCAGACAAGCCCACAGCGCATAGTCCACGTATTTGGACAGGATGCGTCCGCGCGAATAGCCGAGCGCCTTATACAGGCCGATGAGCGTGCGCTCCTCCTCGACCATACGCGTGGCGGTGGTAAGGCTGATGAGCACGGCGACGATAAAGAAGATGAACGGGAACACCGTGGCGATGGCTTCAATTGACGAGCTATCGCTCTCCACGCTCGAGTAGCTTGCGATATTGCCGCGGTCCTGGATGTACCAGGTGCATTCTCCCAGATCGGAAAGCTCGGCGCGGGCGTCGGCAAACTGTTGGTCGGCGGCGGCACGGCGCTGGTCCAGGTCGGCTTGCGCCTGCGCACGCTCGTCGCTGCCCTCGGCCATGCGATTGATGTTGTCCTGCTCGATCCCAAAGAGCATGGCGGCCTGACGCTCGGCCGCATCCAAGCTTGTCGGCGTGTCGACCGTCAGCTCCTGAGCGCGCGCCTTCTCACGCTCCTCGCGGATCTTCTCTATATTGCCCTTGACCTCATTGATCTTTGCCGCGTAGGCATCCGAATATGAGTTGAGATCCTTGGCTCCCTCGACGACCACGTGGACCGCGGAGTAGGAAGAAGATGTCGCGGCGTCCTCGCTCACATAGAACTTATAGTCCGCCGCCGAGGCGGCACGGAAGGCGTTGACCGTCGAGTCGGAGCTCACATCAGTGGGATCGAGAACCTCGGCCGTGATGGTGTAATCGCCATCGGCAAACTGATCCTTGGCGCTTTGGTTCGACGAGCTCGCATCGTTGGCAGCAAAGCTCACCGTATCGCCGAGCTTTTTGCCCGAAGCCTTCAGGAACTTCGAAGTCACCGCGACCTCATCGGCGCTCTCGGGCAAATCGCCGTTCACGAGCACTGGCTGATCGATATTCTCCTTGGAGAGACTTTGCACGACCACGCGCTCGCGCGTTGTGCCCACGGCGGTGTAGGCGGTCTCGGTGTAGATGCCCTCGGCCGTTTCGACGCCATCGACCTCTTGGATGGCGTCGAGATCATCGTCAGTCAGGCCATAGGTCGACTGCACGTTAATGTCATAGACATTTTGCTGGTCGAAGTAGGCGTCAACCGAATCGCACAGGTCCTCGCAACCCGCCTTAAGGCCGCACATCACGCTCACGCCGAGCGCGGTGATCACGACGATAGACAAGAAGCGTTTGAGGCTGCCGCGAATCGTGCGGTAGACACCGCGGCGAAACACCGTCGGCACCATATCGTTTGAGCTTTGGGCAGTGCGGTAGGTCGTAAAATCCTGCTCGCGCTCCGTGTTCTGCGCGTCGCGGCGTTGGCTGTTTTGGCGGTCCTGATCCATGGGCGCTACCACTCGATCGTCTCGATAGGCACGGGATTTTGCTGGACCGTCTCGCTCTCCACGCGGCCGCTCTTAAAGCGAATCAGGCGATCGGCCATGGGCGCGAGCGCGGAGTTGTGCGTGATGATGATGACCGTAATGCCCTGCTTGCGGCAGGTATCCTGCAGCAGCTGCAAGATCTGCTTGCCGGTTTTATAGTCGAGCGCGCCCGTGGGCTCGTCGCACAGAAGCAGCTTGGGGTTCTTTGCCAGTGCGCGGGCGATGGACACGCGCTGCTGCTCGCCGCCCGAAAGCTGTGCCGGAAAGTTGCCCAGGCGCTCGCCCAGGCCAACCTGGCGAAGCGTTTGTTCGGCATCGAGCGAATCGGGGCAAATCTGAGCTGCGAGCTCAACGTTTTCGAGGGCCGTCAGGTTGGGGACCAGATTGTAGAACTGGAAGACAAAGCCGACGTCGGCGCGGCGGTATTCCACGAGCTGCGCCTCGTTAGCGGAGCTCACGTCGCGCCCGTCCACCGTCACGGTGCCGGAAGTTGCCGTGTCCATGCCGCCCAAGATGTTGAGCGCCGTCGTTTTACCGGCGCCTGAAGCACCCAAAATGATGGCGAGCTCGCCGCGCTCGACCGTAAAACTCGCGCCGTCGAGTGCGTGAATGCGGGCGTCGCCCTCGCCGTATGCCTTGATGACGTCTTTGAATTCGATATAGGCCATCGATTAATTCCCATCTGGTCGGATAACTCTTTAGTATTACCCATTTCGCACCGACCAAAAAGGGACAGGTTCATTTTGGCAGGTTTTAGAGGCGGACGGTGAAGGTGATCTGGTTGCCGTGGCCGCAGACAGAAGCGCTCCCACCATGGGCTTCGGCGATGGCACGCACCACGGATAGGCCCACGCCCGAGCCGCCCGTCTTGGAGCTGCGCGACACGTCCGCACGATAGAAGCGGTCGAACAATCGATCTAGGTCGCCTTCGGGCAGCTCGTCCACGGCGTTCGAAACGACAAGCTCGGCCGAACCTTTGCCTGCACCGCGTGAGACGGCACGCAGACTCAACTCAATTACACTGCCCTCACTCGCATAGCGCGTGGCGTTATCCAGCAGCAGCTCAACCACCTGCGCCACCGCTGCAGCATCGGCATGGGCCCGCACGCCACTCGCAATCGACGTTGACAGACGCTTGCCACGCGAAACCGCCACCGACTCAAACGGCGACGCCGCCTTGTCCACTGCCTCCGAAAGATCGATCGATATCATGGTAAAGCCCGCCGAACCCTCGTCCATGCGAGCCAAAAACACCAGACGCTCCGTGAGCGCCGTCAACCGTGCAACCTGTTCGTGAATGCTCTGCGTCCACTCGCTCTCGCCGCTCTCGATCTCTTGCACCTCATTGGCGGCATCAATCACGGCCAGCGGCGTCTTGATCTCGTGGCTTGCATCGGTAATAAAGCGCTTTTGCTTGCTGTAGCTCTCGACCATCGGCCGAATCACCGCGCCCGAGGCACCCGCCACAATTGCCAACACCGCCAGCCAGCCAATGCAACTAATCGCCACGCTCGCGCTCAAAAACGAATGAAAGCTTGCAAGCTCGCGCGAGCAGTCCACAAACACATAGGTGGTCTCGTCGCCCTGAACCGTAACCGTATAGCGGTAGTTACCAGAAAAGCCCGAGGTCCAACCCTTGGAATATAGTCCTGCAGCGATGCGTGCAGCACGCTTGGCACCCACCGCGGCAATGCGGGCCGTGTTGACATCGGTCACCTGCCCACCGGCAATCGACACCGTAAAGTAGCGCGTGTCGAAGGGAGACTCCGCCGTCATACCTTCGAAGTGCCCGGTGCGCATGACCACCCTGTCACCGGCAGCGGTCTTACCGGCGCCCACATCCTCGCCGAGATCGGTCTTGGGCTCATCCGTCCAATCGATGCCGTCCTTGCCCGCCAAGATATAGCCCAGACGAGCGTCGGCCATCTTGCAGACATGCGAGTAGTTGACGATATTGATGCCGGCGATGATAAGCGTAAGCACGGCGGTCACGGCACCCATGGCAACCAGGATGAACTTACGACGCAGGCGACGTCCCATTGCACTGGCAGCATCGGCGCGCCCCGGATTACCCGAGTCCGCGCCCATGCCGAGCTTTGCCGTCGTGCGCTTCCACCACGCACTCGCGCTCACGCCTATTCGCCCTCTTCAACAACCTCGAGCGAATAGCCCTGGTTGCGCGATGCACGGATGGCCACGTTGGCACCAAGCGCCGTCAGCTTTTTGCGCAGGTACGAGATGTAGACCCACACCACGTTGGCGCCTTCGGGCGCGTCCTCACCCCAAACCCCGAGCATCAGACGCTCGGTGGGCATGCGCGTGCCGGCGTTGCGCATAAAGAGCTCCATAAGCTGAAACTCTCGATTGGCCAGGTGCTCCTCGCCCAAAGGGCCCACGAGTGTGCACGATGCCGTGTCGAGGCGCACGTTGCCCACGCTGAGCGTCGTGGCGTCAATTGCCGTCGCGGCACGCGTCATGGCGCGAATGCGTGCGAGCAGCTCCTTGGCGGCGAACGGCTTGGTCAGGTAGTCGTTGGCACCGGCATCCAGGCCCTCGACCTTATCGGACACCTCGCTTTTTGCCGTGAGCATGATGATGGGCAGTCGCTTACCGGCGGCGCGTGTGCGCTTGAGCACCTCAATGCCATCCATGCCGGGCATCATGATGTCCAGGATTGCGGCGTCATAGTCGTTGGCGAGCAGATATTCGAGCGCCGTCAGACCGTCGAGGGCGGTGTCGACCTCGTAGTCGCTATGTTGAAGAATCGCGGTAAGGGCACGGGAGAGGCCGGGTTCGTCCTCGGCAAGCATCAGCTTCATAGTTGTTCCTTTGGCGCGCGGCTATACAGATTTCGATATTGCCGATGATAGCGCACCGCCAGCCGCCTTAGCGCAGCCTTAGCTGCTCAACCTGCACGTTTCTAAAAACGCTGGATAGGGCTTAGCCAAACTTAAGGCACATATGCCGAGCGCTTGGACGCATGCCGGCCGCGAAAGGACGGCGACTCGTTCTTTCAGGGTGTCTTGGCCATGCAAAGTGCTTGAACGTTAGTCCTCGTACGCGCCCTCAAGCCGAAGCAACCACTCCTTGCGGTCGAGGCCGCCGGCATATCCGTTGAGCGAACCATCGGCGGCAACCACGCGATGGCACGGCACAATAATCGAAATGGGATTACGCGCGACCGCGGCCCCCACGGCACGGGGAGACACAACGGGTGCCTCATTTCCCGGCACACGATGTCGAGCCGCAACACGCTGGGCGATCTCGCCATACGTGGCGACCTCGCCACGCGGAATAGAAAGCAGCTCGTACCAAACTTCATGCTGAAACGCCGTGCCAATCAAATGCAACGGCGGCGTAAACCGAGGTTCCTGCCCCGCAAAATAAGCATTCAGCCAAGCCCAGGAACGCTCAAGCACCGAAGAGGCCGCACCATTTGCGGGACTTACCGACGACATGCCACCGGTACCGGAAACCGCGTCGGCGCCTTCAACATGTTCGGAGTCTTCCCGGAGAAGCGTGGAGCCAAAATGCTCCTGCTCCTCAAACCAAAGCCCCGTCAGGCCGCGGCCATCAGCGGCAAGCAAGATTTCGCCCAAAGGCGAAGCAAACGTCGTCGTGACCACCAGCGGCTCCTTTCAAAACTCCGCAACATAATACCGCGAACTGTGCAGACAACCCCAATCGACCCCAAAGTCACCCAAAGCAGCAGGCGCGCAGCGCCGCAGCTGCCGCACGACCCCAAAGTCCCCACAGGCAGCAGGCGCAACGCGCCGCAGCTGCCGCACGACCCCAAAGTCCCCGCAGGCAGCAGGCGCAACGCGCCGCAGCTGCCGGCCGCGCCCCACAGTCCCCAAAGGCGGCAGGCGCAAAGCGCCGAGGCCGCCACCGGGACCAGGGCCCGCAACAGCCGCGCGCCCCCCACATCAGCCCAGCGGCCCCAACCAACAACGGCCCCATCGCAGACTGCTCGCAGCCGAGTCACCGCAGGCGGGGGCCGGGCTTAGCTTTCAGAACACTCCGCAGACCAGTGTGGCGCCTTGTCCGCGGCTCCGAAGGAGCAGGACAAGGCGCCACACATGGTCGAGGACGTTCTGAAAACTAAGCCCGGTCCCCGCCGGACAGGTCAACTTACTCGCAGAGCAGCTTAGCGATCTGGACGGCGTTGGTTGCCGCGCCCTTACGGATTTGGTCGCCGCAGCACCAGAAGGTGATGCCGCGCGCAGCCTCGGGGTTCGAGATGTCGCGGCGTACGCGACCGACCCAAATCAGGTCCTGGTCGGAGGTGTCCATCGGCATGGGGAAGCGGTCGTGCGCATCCTCGGCGCTCATGTCGTCAACTAGCTTGACACCCGGAGCGGCAGCCAGCGCGGCACGGGCCTCTTCCACCGTGATGTCGCGCTCGAACTCAAGCGTGATGCTCTCGGAGTGCGAGCGCAGCACGGGCACGCGCACACAGGTGCAGTTCACGCGCAGCTCGGGCAGATGCATGATCTTGCGGCCCTCGTTTTGCAACTTCATCTCCTCGGAAGTAAAGCCCTCCTCCTTGACGCCGCCAATCTGCGGAATCAGGTTGCTCGCGAGCTGGGCGGCAAACGCGCGCGGCTCGGGAATCTCCTCGCCACGGCCCAGGGCGGCCAGCTGAGCCTCGAGCTCGGCCATACCGGGAGCGCCAGCACCCGAAGCCGCCTGGTACGTCGAGACGATCATGCGCTTCACGCCAGCGAGCTGGTGCAGCGGCCACGTGGGAACCAGACCGATAATGGTCGCGCAGTTGGGGTTGGCGATAAGGCCGTGATGCCACTTGATATCGTCGGCATTGATCTCGGGCACGACCAGCGGCACCTCGGGATCCATACGGAAGGCATGGCTGTTGTCGACCACGACGGCGCCGCGCTTGACGGCCTCGGGCAGCAGCTCCTTCGCGATATCGTCGCCGGCGGCTCCGAGCACAATGTCGCAGCCCTCAAAGGCCTCGGGGCAAGCCTCTTCGATCACGATCTGCTCGCCGCGGAACTCAACGGTCTTGCCCGCGGAGCGTGCACTTGCCAACAGCTTGAGCTTGCCAACCGGAAACTCCTGCTCGTTGAGGCACTCGAGCATCTGGGTGCCCACGGCTCCCGTCGCGCCCAAAATAGCAACCGTGTACTGTTTCATGCTTCCCCCTTTAAAGGTTTTGGCTTTTGCCCGCACGCCGAGCAGGCTGATTATTGTTGCCAGTGTATACAAGAACGGGGCGGGCACGAAACCCGCCCCGTCGAAACGAAACCGAAACGAAACGCCCCGCCGTAGATTTTTGGCACTTGTCCCAAAAATGCACCGGGACGGCAGCTACTTGCGGAGCGCGGCCAGGGCGGGATCGACCGGTGCGGGGACCTCCAGGTCGGAGACCTTCACAATGCCGTTCTCATCGGAGAAGGCACGGTAGATGGTCTGAATCGCCAGGTCGAAGTCCTTCTCCTCGACACCGATAATGATGTTGATCTCGTCGCAGCTCTGCGAAATCATGCGCACGCTCACGCCGGCCTGGCCAAGCATGCCAAACAGATGGCCCGAGATACCTGCGCGGCCACGCAGGTTACGGCCGACGGTCGCGATGAGCGCCAGGCCCTCGACAACCTCGATCTCGAGCGGCTCGACCTCCTGCTGAATGTCGCCCACGAGCGAGTACAGCGAGTCGTGCACGTCCTGCTCCTGCACCACGGCGCCAAAGCGGTCGACACCGGTGGGCATGTGCTCGACGGAAACGTCATAGCGCTCGAAGACCGAAAGCGCGCGGCGCATAAAGCCAACACGGGGCTTGGTGCGGTCGCGGGCAACGTTGATGGCGACAAAGCCGCGCTTGCCGGTCACGCCGGTAATGATGGGCTCTGCCTCACCCTCATCAGCCGTCTCGCTAATGATGGTGCCGGGGTCCTGCGGCGCATTGGTGTTCTTGATGACCAGCGGAATACCCGCCTCGCGCACGGGGAACACGGCCTCCTCGTGCAGGACGCTTGCACCCATGTACGAAAGTTCGCGCAGCTCCTCGTAGGTAACGCGCGCAATGGGCTGAGCCTCGGGCACAATGCGAGGATCGGCAGAATAGAAGCCCGAGACGTCGGTCCAGTTCTCGTACAGGTCGGCACCCAGGCACTTGGCCAGGATCGAGCCGGAAATATCGCCGCCACCACGGTCGAGCAGCTTGATCTGGCCCTCACGCGTCGCGCCGTAGAAACCGGGCATAACAAAGCCGCCCTGCTGACCGTACTCCTGCACCAGCTCGGAGGTGCGATTCATGCTGAGCGTACCGTCATGATGGAACGCCACAACCGTCGCGGCGTCCAGGAACGGCAGGCCCAGGTACTCCGCCATCAGGCGAGCGGTGAAATACTCGCCACGGCTCACGAGCTCCTCGGTAGAGTAGTCGCCCGAGCGGGCGCGCTCGGCAAAGGCCGCGAACTCCTCGCGGATGGGATAGGTGAGCTCCAGCTCGTCAGCGATATCAAAATAGCGCTGGCCAATGTCCTCGAGCAGCTCCTCACACGACACGTGATACTTAACGTGCGCGTTAACCAGGTAGAGCAGGTCGGTCACCTTGGTGTCGCCCTTAAAGCGGCGGCCGCAGGCGGAAACCACCACAAAACGGCGGGCAGGGTCGGCATCGACGATGGCCTTGATCTTCTTGAAGTGTTCGGCGTCGGCGACCGACGAGCCGCCAAACTTGGCAATCTTAATCATGGGCTTGAGGTTACCTTTCTAAAAGCCTCTGCAAACCTGTTTTGCGCGCTCTGATACCATGGTTTCACCGATTGGGACCAAGGCATCCGAGGAGCAGTGTTATATGGGAACTTATCATAGTACACGAGGACGCACTTTATCGTGCTCAAGTAAGGTGGCAATCCGCACCGGCATCGCTCCCGACGGGGGTTTGTTTGTCTCGGACGAGCTCGGCACCCAGCAGGTCGATATCAGCTCGCTTGCAGATAAATCGTACTTTGAAATCGCTCAAGATGTGTTGGGAATGTTACTGAATGATTACACGGCCGAAGAAATTTCGGCGTGTGTCGACGAGGCATACCGCGGCACGTTCGCGAGTGAAGAGGTTACGCCGCTCGTCAAACTCGACGCTGCGCCGGGCGCCGACGCCCCTCAGACCTATGTGATGGAGCTCTTTGGCGGCCCCACAAGCGCCTTCAAGGACGTCGCCCTGCAGATGCTCCCCCGTCTGATGGCCCGCACTTCCGCCAGGGACGGCGGCGCCGAGCGCATCATGATCGTCACCGCCACGTCGGGCGACACGGGCAAGGCCGCGCTCGCCGGTTTTGCCGACGCTCCGGGCACGGGCATCACCGTCTTTTATCCCGAGGGCAAGGTCAGCCGCGTCCAGAACCTGCAGATGTCCACGCAGGAGGGCGACAACGTCGCCGTCTGCGGCATCCGCGGCAACTTTGACGACGCTCAGAGCGCCGTCAAGCGCATCTTTGCCGATAAGGAGCTTGCCGAGCGTCTGGAGGCCGCCGGCACGGTGCTTTCGAGCGCCAACTCCATCAATGTCGGTCGCCTGGTACCGCAGGTCGTCTACTACTTTGCCGCCTATGCGCAGCTGCTGCGCGCCGGCGCCATCGAGGCCGGCGACGCCGTGGAGTTCTGCGTACCGACCGGCAACTTTGGCGATATCTTGGCCGGCTACTACGCCAAGCGCATGGGCCTGCCCGTCGCCAAGCTCGTCGTGGCGAGCGACAAGAACAACGTGCTTGCCGACTTCCTGACCACCGGCGTTTACGACCGTAACCGCCCGTTCTTCACGACCATCTCGCCGTCGATGGACATCCTCATTAGCTCCAACCTCGAGCGCATGCTCTACTTCCTGTCCGATGGCGACTGCGAACTCGTTGCTAGCCTTATGGAGCAGCTGGCACAGACTGGTCGCTACGAGGTTCCCGCCGACCTGCTAGCAAAGATTCAGAGCGTCTTTGGCTGCGGTTGGGCCAGCGAGGACGAGGTCCGCGCTGTCATCAAGAGCTGCTGGGACGCGAACGGCTACGTGATCGACCCGCACACCGCTTGCGGCTATCACGTCTTTGAAAAAATCGCTCCCGCCGAGGGTGCCAAGGCCCGCGTGCTGCTTTCGACCGCAAGCCCCTACAAGTTCCCGCGCGCCTGCTGCGACGCCCTGGGCCTCGACGTTCCCGAGGATGATTTTGAGGCTATGCGCGTACTCGAGCAGGCCACCAACACGGTCGCCCCGACCCAGCTCGCCGAACTCGAATCCAAGCCCGTCCGCTTCGAAGACGTCTGCGACGTCGATGAGATGGCAAGCTACGTCGAGCAGGCTGCAAAAAAGATAGCAACCAACTAAACCCCTTATAAGGCGCCGGCGAAAGCCGGCGCACCTTCTTTTATCAGATACCTACCGGGATGATGACGAACGTGCATAGCGTGCCTGGCTGTTTAGTTCGTCGCGAGTTCCGCACGCAAAGGAAAGCACTTAATGTGCTTTCCGTCTTGCGCAG
>UQLB01000019.1 GCA_900541725.1 uncultured Collinsella sp.
CCGCCGCTTTTTGCAATCGATTGGTGCAAAGGGGTTGACTAGAGTTCGCAGGCAACCTTGTAGCCGTCGCCGATGGCGTCGCGAATGTTGCCGCACTTGTTGGCGTCACCCAACACGTGGGTGGCAACACCGGCAGCGGCAAGGTCGTCGGCCAACTTGGTATTGGGACGATAGCCCATGGCAAGCACCAGCGTATCGGCATCGGCGATGGTGTGGACCTCGCCATCCTTCTCGTAGCTGATGGCGTCCTCGGTAATCTCGGTCACCTTGGCCTCGGTCAGCACGTGGACGCCCTTTGAGAGCATGCGCGTGATGAGCACCGCGCGACCGGCGCCGCCCTCGTTGGCGGCGAGCGTCTTGGTCATCTCGATAACGGTGACATCGCGATTGGCCGGCGACAGGTCGTTGACCAGCGGGGCCAGGTAATCTGCCGTCTCGCAACCGACGGTGCCGCCGCCCACGATGACGATCTTCTTGCCCGGGAAAGCCTTGCCACCCAGTAGGTCGTCAGCTGTCATAACCTGCTTAAAGCCCTGCATGAAGGCCGGAGCGATGGGCTCGGCGCCATAAGCCAGGACGACCTCGTAGCCCGCGTAGTCACGCTGAATGTCCTCGGCAGTAAGCTCGGTACCAAAGACGCACTTCACGCCCGACTCGGCCAGACGACGATACTGATACTTGATCACGCGGGTGAGTTCCTGCTTTGCCGGCGGAACGGCCGCGATACGCATCTCGCCGCCCGGCTCATCCTGCTTATCCACGAGCACCACGTTGTGACCGCGCTTGGCGGCAATGTAGGCTGCCTCCATGCCCGCAGGACCGGCGCCCACAACCAGTACGTTCTTGGCCTCGGCGGCAGGCTCGTAACCGGCCTCGTCGCGCTCAACATCGGGGTTGACGGTGCAGGAGATACGCTTGCCAAACATAATGCCGTTCAGGCAGCGCAGGCAGCCAATGCAGGGGCGGATGTCGTCGGCGTTGCCGGCAGCGGCCTTGTTGCAGAACTCGGCATCGCACAGATTGGCGCGGCCCATCATGCAGATGTCGGCGGCACCGTCCTCGATCAGCTCCTCGGCAATCCAGGCCTCGTTAATGCGACCGACCGTGGCGACGGGAATGTTGACGTGCTTTTTGATCTCGCGCGAGCAGGCGGCGTGCGAGGCCTGCTGGGTACCGGCGGCGGGAATCGCGGAGCCGCGCTTGATGGTGGTGCCGCCCGATACGTGAATCATGTCGACGCCGGCCTTCTCCAGGCGACGCGAGACGTAAATCATGTCGTTGAGGGTCAGGCCGCCATCGGTGTACTCATCGCCCGAGATGCGGACGTCGATGATAAAGTCCTTGCCGCAGCGCTCGCGAATCTCGGCGATGACCTCGAGCAGGAAGCGCATGCGGGCGTCGAGCGAGCCGCCGTACTCGTCGGTGCGCTTGTTGTAGAGCGGAGTCAAAAAGCCGCCGAGCATACCGTGGGCGTGCGCCGCATGGACCTCGACGCCATCGACGCCGGCCTTCTGCATACGCACGGCAGCGTCGCCAAACTGATGCGTGAGCTCGTGGATCTCATCGACCGTGATGGGGCGCGGTGCCTCGCGGGCATAGGACGGGCCCACAAAAGACGGAGCGATCAGGCGCGGCGTGCCCGGAATGTTAAAGGCCATGTAGGCGGGGTGGAAGAGCTGCGGCATGATCTTGCAGCCGTACTCGTGGACGGCCGCGGCGAGCTTTTCCCAGCCGGGGATAAACGTGTCGTCGTAGCAGCACATGTCACCCGGCAGATAGGTATAGGTAGGCTCGACCGTCACGACCTCGGTGATGATGAGGCCCACGCCGCCCTTGGCACGGGCACGGTAATGATCGACCAAGTCGTCAGTCACATAGCCATGATCGGCCAGGTTGGTGGACACCGGCGGCATAAAGACGCGGTTCTTGACCTCGGTCGTACCGACCTTGATCGGGCTAAAGAGCATCGGGTAGGCGGATGACTCCATACAGGCTTCCTTTCGTTTAAGCCGCTCGGCGGCAGTTGCTAACGTACTTATCGTATCAGCAACCGCCGCGTCCGTACCCGCTCGCACTCCCCCGCCTTTAATCCAATCCCCACAAAAAGTTGCGGTGGAATACGGAGTAGATGAGACTTTTGCCAGCCAAAACAGTCCGTATTTCACCGCAACTGATGGGCGGGATGGAGTTAGAGGCCCAGGTAGGCAATCATACCTTCGACGGCGAGTTTGGCACCAGCTACGGCGTGGACCACGGTAAGCGGGCCGTTGACCACGTCGCCGGCGGCAAAGACGCCAGGCACGGTAGTCATGCCATACTCGTCGACCGAAAGCAGGCCGCGATGGTCGGTCTCCAGACCGCCCGTTGTAAGCACGAGCTTGTCCTTGGGCACCTGAGACGCCGCAATCACAACCGTGTCGGCGGACACGTGGTCGAGTTCTTCCTCGTAGCCCACCACGTTGTTGTCCTCGTCAAAGATAGCCGTCTCGAACACCGGACCGTTGTCGTCGATGGCGCAGATCGCCTTGCCGCACACAATCTCGGCACCGTCAAGCTCGGTCAGCTCCACCTCGTCATCGATGGCAGAGATATGGCGCGATCGGGCGTACACGGTAACCTTGCGAGCACCCGAGCGCAGGGCCGTGCGGGCAACATCCATGGCCACATTGCCGGCGCCGATAACCGCCACGTTCTGCCCGATTGCCACGCTCGTGGGATCGACCAGATAGTCGATACCAAACAGCACATTGCCGCGCGACTCGCCGGGAATACCCAGCTTTCGAGCTCGCCAGGTGCCGGTACCAACAAAGACCGCATCGTAACCGTCGCGCAGCAGGTCGTCGATGTGGAGCGCACCGCCGATGGTGGTCGAGGGGCGAACGCGCACGCCGAGCGAGCACATCACGTGGCGGTACTTTTGCACGAGCGAACGCGGCAGACGGAACTCGGGGATACCGTACTCCAGCACGCCGCCGATCTCGGGCCGCTGCTCAAAAACAGTGACGGCGCAACCCAGCTGCGCCATCTTAATGGCCACAGTCATGCCGGCGGGGCCGGAGCCGACCACGGCGACCTGCTTGCCGCGCGACGGCGCGGGTCTCCACTCTTTGCGGTCCAAATACGCCGTGGAGATATAGTTCTCGATGCTCGAAAAATGCACGGGCGCGCCCTTGCGGCCCTGAATGCAAGCGCCCTCGCACTGGCCCGAATGATTGCACACCATGGAGCAGACCGCGCTCATGGGATTGTTCTGGAACAGTAGCTCGCCCGCCTCTTGCAGACGGCGCTGCTTAAAGAGGTCGATAACCTGCGGAATGGGCATCTGCACCGGACAGCCCTTTATTTGACAGAACGCCTTTTTGCAGCCCAGACAGCGATTTGCTTCCTCAACGATGTGGATAGCCACGCAATTCCCCTCTATCGACCTGGACGAAATCGGCTTCTTAAACCAATTTGCCCGAATTAATAACCATAGATACGTCAACAGTGCGGAAAAGGGCACCGAAAAGCATCTCACAAACGCACAGTAGCAACCCTTCCCTCGCACGGAGCCACTGTGCAGCCCCGTCATCGAGATCAAAAGATTCGCCACCCCTACGAATGGCGAATCTCTCTACAGGCAGACGCCGTCTTTCCAGATACTGATCTCGTGGCAGCCGCGGCGCTCGGCACTCGTTAGCTTACCGCTCGCTGTATCCAGTACCAGCTGATACAGGTCGCGGGCAGCCTCGTCGAGTGTGCGTTCGCCTGTGGCAATCACGCCGGCGTTAAAGTCCATCCAGTTGGCCTTGTGGTCGCACAGACGCTGATTGGTGAACACCTTGAGGGTGGGCGCCGGTGCACCAAACGGCGTGCCGCGTCCAGTCGAGAACAGAATCACGTGACAGCCAGCAGCCGTCAACGCCGTGGTGGATACCATGTCGTTGCCCGGGCCGCACAACATGTTCAGGCCATGCTTGGTGACCTGACCGGCATATGGCAGCACGTCGACGATGGGTGCGGAGCCGCCCTTTTGCACGCAGCCGCAACTCTTGTCCTCGAGCGTGGTGATGCCACCGTCCTTGTTACCGGGACTCGGGTTCTCGTAGACCACCTCACCATGGCTAATAAAGTAATCCTTAAAACCGTTAAGCATGTCAGAGGCAGCGTTAAAGACCTGCTCGTTCTCGCAGCGATCGAGCAGGATGCTCTCCGCGCCAAACATCTCGGGCACTTCGGTGAGCACCGACGTGCCGCCACGGGCGACGACCATATCGCTCACGCGACCGATCGTGGGGTTGGCGGTAATGCCCGAAAGACCGTCAGAGCCGCCGCACTTAAGACCAATAACCAGCTCTGAGGCCGGAATGGGCTCACGCTTGGCCTGCTTGGCCAGGCCAGCCAGCTCGGACAGAATCTTGTGGCCCTCGATCTGCTCGTCGGCTACATCCTGGCAGGTGAGAAAACGAACGCGCTCGTGATCGAAGTCACCGAGCTCGTCGAGCACCTGCTGATGCGTGCAGTTCTCGCAACCGAGCGACAAGAACAGCACGCCCGCGGCGTTTGCATGACGCGACAGCGCCACCAGCAGACGACGGGTCTGGGCATGGTCGGCGCCGGTCTGTGAGCAACCGAACGGATGCGGGAAGTAATAGACGCCCTCCAACGAGCCCTCGACCAGGTCCTGAGCCTGCTCGCACATGGCACGAGCGACTTCGTTGACGCAACCGACGGTGGGAATGATCCAAAGCTCATTGCGCGTGGCGGCACGACCGTCGGCACGGCGGAAGCCCATAAAGGTCTCGGCCTCGACCGGCTCAACGACCGGATGTGTCGGATTGTAGGCGTACTCGATCTCACCCGAGAGGTTGGTCTTCACGTTGTGCGTGTGCAGCCACTGGCCGGGCTGAATGTCCTTCGTCACGTGGCCGATGGGAAGACCGTACTTGATGACATCCTCACCGGCTGCAATGGCGCGCACGGCCATCTTGTGACCCTGCGGGATATCCTCCGCGGCAACGACCTCGCCCACGCCGGGAACCTCGACGGCAGCACCCTTGGCGAGCGGCGACAGCGCAACGATGACGTTGTCGGCCGGATTGATCTGGATAGTGTTCATTACAAAGAGTCCTAACCCTACAGGTTGAGCAGAAGTCGAGTGACGCCCGCCAGTTACCCGGCGGGCGTACAGAAGGATTTAGGCCTGAGCGTTCGCGAACGCCTGCTTGACGCCCTCGGAGCGCACGACGGCGAGAGCGTTGACGACAAACTCCTCCAGGCCGGCGATCTGCGTAAGATCCTCGCCCCACATTTGCTCGTTGGAGAGCACATCGTGCACCAGCTCGGCGTCGTCGGCGCCGGCGTGGGCAGCGTAGAAGTCGAGCACAAAGGCGTCGTCCTGAGCGGTGTACTCGGTGCCGTCGGAGCGACGCAGGTGCAGGCCGTCGCCCTCGCGGGACACGAGCTCCTGCGTGTAGAAGGAAATGAGCGTGGCCAGGCTCGTCGCCAGGCACTTGGGCAGGTTGCCGGTCTCGGCAGCGTAGTCCTTGAGCGTAGGCAGGTCGCGGGCACGCCACTTAGCCGTGGAGTTGAGGCAGATGGAGAGCAGCGCGTGGTCGATAAACGGGTTGTCGAAGCGGTTCTCAACAGCGGCGGCAAAGGCCTTGCAGTCCTCGACATCCAGGTCGGCGGCAAGCGTCGGAATGACCTCGTCGTAGAGCATAGTGTTCATGAAGCCGCGGACGGTCTCGTCGTGCATGCAATCGCGCACGATATCAAAGCCGGCAACCCAGGAACCCGGGACAAAGGCGGTGTGGGCGCCGTTGAGGATGCGGACCTTGCGCTTCTTGTACGGGGTGACGTCGAGGGTCACAAAGACACCCGGCAGACCGGCCTTCACGAAGGGCAGACGCTCCTTGAGCGATTCGTCACCCTGGATGCCCCACATCTGGAAGGGCTCACGCACGGCCAAGAACGGATCTTCATAGCCCAAGCGCTCGGCCACGGCAGCGGCCTCCTTGGGATCGCGGATGCGACCCGGAACGATGGTGTCGACGAGCGTGGTGCAGACGGTGCAGTCGTTGGCCATCCACTGCGAAAACTCGTCCTCCCAGCCCCAGTCGCTCACGTACTGGTTCATGATGCGCAGCAGCTCCTCGCCGTTATGGTCGATGAGCTCGCAGGCGAGCACGATGACGCCCTGCTTGCCGGCAGCCCAGCGGGCATGGAGCACCTGGGCAAGCTTGGCAGGGAAGCTCGCGGGGGGCATGTCGTCGGCCTTGCAGGACGGATCGTAGGCGATACCGGCCTCGGTGGTGTTGGAGACGATAATCTCCAGGTCGTCGGAAACGGCGACCTCCATCATGGCACGGTAGTCAGCCTCGCGATACGGATTGAGGCAACGGCTGCAGGCGCTGATCACGCGGGAATCGTCAACCGTGTCACCGTTCTCCTTGCCGCGCACCAGTACGGTGTACAGGCCATCCTGGGCATTGATACCATCGGCGAAATCGAAGGCGCCGCTGATGGGCTGCACCATGACGACCTTGCCGTTCCAACCGGTGGCCTCGTTGCCCATATCGAAGAAACGATCGACGAAGGCGCGCAGGAAATTGCCCTCGCCAAACTGCAGGACCTTCTCGGGGGCGTCCTTGGGCAGCACGTAGCCCTCGTAGCCGATCTTCTCGAGCGTCTCGTAGCTGATGTTATTCATAGAGGTTTTCCTCTCAACTCAAGTCCCGGTACGGCATCGCCGCACCGGGTTGCATTCATGATTTTTCAGGCAGCGGGGCTATTTATCGATCGTCTCGATAGTGCTCTCGCCGATCTTGCCGCGCTCCCAGCGACCATTCGACAGGTCGTTGGAAATGGAATTGAACTTCTTCTCGGTAATGTCGTAGAGAGCGAAGATGATCAAGGCTGCCACCAGAAGGGCGCAAGCGGGATAAATCGTCAGAGCGCCCTTGATGCCAAGCAGCGTGGCGGCCGTCTGGGGCTTATTTGCCACATATCCGGTAAGGGCAAGGATGCCGCCGGAAATGATCGCGGCAAGGGATTGCGCAAGCTTACGAGAAAAGTTGAACGCGGCGTAGGTCGTACCCTCCTTGCGGATTCCCGTGTGCCATTCACCGTAATCGATAACATCGGAAACCAGGTTCCAGGTGATACCGTTGGGGATGGCAAGCGCGACGTAGCCGATGGTGACGAAGATGATGAACGTCACGGTATTGGTCGGCAGGATGAAGTTGAGGCCGTTTGCCACAGCGCCGACGATAAAGCAGGCGACGCACGTGCGCTTCTTACCGAAATGCTTGACGAGCGTCGGGATGGCGAGAATGGCGACAACCGACGTTCCGATCATGATGCCGTTGACAACGGGCTGCAACGCGATGTTACCCAGGTTGTACTGGCAGAAATACACCATCATGGTGTTGTTGGTGTTCATGGCCGAAATGGTAAACAGCGTAAGCAGGATAACTGCTCCCAGGTTCTTGTTGGTGAAAACGACCTTGAAATACGTGCTGAATGCGCTCGACTTCTTTCCGGCCTTTCCCGCAGCCTTCTCCTCGGCCTGTCGATCGATACGGATATGCTCGCGCGTTCCCAAAAAGCAGATGGCGAATCCGGCGATGCCGCACAGCCCCATGACGACAGCTGCAATCGTATAGCCGTGCGGATTGCCGTCGAGCGTGTCGCCACCCGCAAAGAACAGGACCAATGGGATGAACGCTACGCCCGTGATGAGCTGTGCGCAAAGCGAACCGGCCTGGCGCGTTGACGCCATGTGCGCGCGGTCATCGACGTCACGCGTCATTACCGTGGCCAGAGATCCGTATGGCACGTTGGTGAAGCTGTATACGACGCCCCAGATCATGTAAGTTATCAGCGCATAGGCAATTTTGCCCGCCATGGGAATATCGGGCGCAGTAAAGGTCACCACGGTTAGAACGGCAAGGATCACGGCCGAAACCATCATGACCGGACGAAACCGACCGTGCTTGCCAATCTTCTTTCTACCGTCGACGAATGCACCGGCAATCGGGTCCATGAACGCATCGAAAATCTTGGTGACGGCGAAAATCAGGCTCACTACGCCTGGCGAAATCAGACAGATGTCAGTGTAGAACTTGGTCAGATATGCTTGACCAAGATCGAACATGAATCCGTTGCCCAAATCGCCAAAGCCATAGCAGATTTTCTCACGCCAGCTCAGCTTGATATCCTGCGAGCTCTGCATCGATCCCGAATCCGCCTGAGCAGACACAATCTGCTCGTTTTTCTGTTGCCCTGTTCCCATATGGTCCCTCCCCTTTGCAACCGATTTCACCAATCGGAACACATACAGATCTATGCCTCGACAGTGTCCAGATCGAAGCCAAAGTAGCGAACGGAATTGTTGTAGCTGATATCGCGCACGATGGTGCCCAGCAGCTCCATGTCGGCCGGATACTTGCCCTGCTCAACCCACTCGCCGATCACGCTGCACAGCACGCGACGGAAATACTCGTGGCGCGGATAGGACAGGAAGGAGCGGGAGTCGGTGAGCATGCCGACAAAGTTGCCCAGGACGCCCTCGTTGGCCAGAGCCGTGAGCTGCTCGCGCATACCGACCTCGTTGTCGTTGAACCACCAGGCGGAACCGTTCTGGATCTTACCGGCAGTCGGAGCCTCCTGGAAACAGCCCATCACGGTATCGATCATGGTGTTGTCGATGGGGTTCAAGCTGTACAGGATGGTCTTGGGCAAGCCGCAGGTCTCCTGGATGGAGTTGAGGAAATCGGCGAGCTGGTCGGACGGCGTGTAGTTGGAGATGCAATCGTAGCCGGTATCGGGGCCGAGCTTGGCAAACATGGCGCGGTTGTTGTCGCGCTTGCAGCCAAAGTGCAGCTGCATGGCCCAGCCCAGACGGACATACTCGCCCGCGACAAACTGCATAAAGGCGGTCTTGTACTTAAGGACCTCTTCCTCGGTGAGCGGCTCGGCAGCCAGGCCCTTGGCAAAGATGGCCTCAATCTCATCGGCGGTAGCCGGGACATACATAACGTAATCGAGTGCGTGGTCGGAGGCGCGGCAGCCCAGCTCGTGGGCAACATCGTAGCGTTTGGAGATGGCGGACTTCATGCCCTCAAAGTCGCTGACCTCAACGCCGGCAACCTCGGAAAGGTGCTTGCAGTAGTCGGCGAACTCCTGGCCGCGCTCGATGCGCAGAGCGGCGTCGAGGCGCATGGCGGGAACGACCTGAACGTCAAAACTGTCATCGGCGGCAATCTTCTTGTGCCACTCAAAGCTGTCGGCGGGGTCGTCGGTAGTGCAGATCATGCGGACGTTGGACTGCTTGATCAGGTTGCGGCAGGTAAAGCTGGCCTCGGCGAGCTTGGCGTTGGCAAGGTCCCAGACCTCCTGGGCGGTCTTGCCGTTGAGGACGCCCTCGTAGCCAAAGTAGCGCTTAAGCTCCAGGTGGCTCCACTCAAAGACGGGGTTGCCAACGCAGCGACCCAGGGTCTCGGCCCACTTTTGGAACTTCTCGCGAGCAGGGGCGTCGCCAGTGATAAAACGCTCGTCGACGCCGTTGGCACGCATCAAGCGCCACTTGTAGTGGTCGCCGCCCAGCCAAACCTCGGTGATGTTCTCGAAACGCTTGTCCTCCCAGATCTCCTTGGGAGAAATGTGGCAATGGTAGTCAACGATGGGCATGCCCTCGGCAAAGCTGTGGAACAGTTCCTCGCCGGTCTTGGTGCTCAGCAGGAAATCCTGATCGTCCATAAAGTTTTTCATCAAACAGCCCCTTTGCTGGCAAGGCGGGCGCACGGCGCGCTCGTTATCCTTTAGGTGAACGTTCACTATACTAATCCATTGCACCTCAAAAGGTGAACGTTCACCTAACCACCACGGGGTGAACGGTAGATTTTGCCCGTTCAACGGTTGCTGGGGATGTGACTTGCATGTATTGCGGACTGGTTGGCGTCCCCGAACACCGAACTTGAGCGCTTTTGCTCAGGTGGGTCATGTCCCGACGTACATTTTTGGGAGTATTCAGCATTGGAGCGCGCCGTGCGCCATCCTCAGCGTCCTATTTGGAACGCAGATAGCGCCCGATCGGCATAAAAAGTGCCCCCGATGGCAAATTACGCCATCGGGGGCACTTAAAACAGTCGTTCTGCACCTCATTCAGGGCATGCCAATGCTGAATACTCCCAAAAATGCACGTCGCAAGAGGGGGTACCTGCTCAATCGGCTAAATACCCGCAAGTTCGCAGTAGCGGTCGACATTGCTGGCAAATACCATCTCGACGGCACCCTTCTGGACGGGCACCGTCGGGGTCCTTCCCCACAGCAGATAATCGCCCAGCGTCTTAGCGCCGCGATACGCCAGGCTCGTCGGGTCCTTATAGACAATATTGGTAAAGATACCGCGGCGCAAGGCCAGAGCACTTTCGGGAAACAGGTCGTTGCCGATCACCATGACCCGACCGGCCTTGCCGGTCGAGACGAGCGCGTCGGCAACCACTTCGGAACCAACGGCAAAAACGCTACAGATAAGTTCGGGGGCGTCCGGCGCACTCAAGCGCTTTTCGAGCTCATGCTCGAGTTGTTTGACTTGCGCATGGGCACCTGCAAGATCCTCAACCTGCCATGGAATATCACGTTCGCGCAGGTAATTGTGGAAGGCGCGGGCGGTTAGATAGTGCGAATCGGTATATGGGTCGCCTGTCAAAAGGAGCACGCGGGCGTCGGCCCCAGAAGCATGGACCAGGTTTGCCGCCTGCTCGGCCATAAGGCTGCCTGCCGTCGAATAATCGGCCAAGCTCGCACCCAAACGATTCAAATGCGGACGGTCGCCATCGACAAGCTCAATCGTCACGCCCGCCTCGGCGATCTGCCCCAAAAGCTCAGTCGCACGATCGTCGCCCGGCGCATAGGCGAGCAAGCCATCAATCTTCTCGCCCACCTGCAGACGCTCGTCGATTTGCTCGAGTGCATCAGCGTAGCCGCCCACGCCAAATTCAACGCGCTCAACCGTAATGCCCCGGTCGATGACCTCCTGTTCAAAGCGATTGCAGCCTTCCCACAGGTAACGGAAAAAGTACGCTCCCTCGCGCGATGCGCGGGGCAGGCAAAACACCAGATTGATATCCTTGCGGCGCAGGCTTGAGGCACTTGTGTTGCGGTGATAGCCCATGGCCTCGGCCTTAGCGTTCACCTTGGCGCGCACGGATTCGCTCACGCCGGCCTTTCCCGTCAGAGCCTTGTGCACGGTATTGATGGAAACGCCAAGCTCGGCGGCTATGTCCTTCATGGTTACGCGAGCGCTCATGCGGTTACTCCGTTATAGATAAGTTGCCAATTAATAGTCCAGTTAACGATACCCCAAAAATACTCTTCGACTCGCCGTACTCTCCCTCAAATGCACAAAGCGCCCCGCGAACGGATGCCCGCGGAGCGCTTGGATGTCCGGACCTTATTTGATACCGCGACCCAAGTCTTCGGCGATTTTGTCTACGCCCTTAAGTGCAGCGCACGTCTTTTTGTTGGAGCAATGCCCCGTGCAAACGCCACCCTGAGCGCAGTCGGCGCAGGTGCCCTTGCGGTAGATGCGCACGCACACGGCGACAAACGCAACGCCGATAACAGCCAGTACAACAATATCGATAGGTGCCATAGCAAGCCTCCTCTAGTTAACCAGCACTTACTTTACCCCATTCTCCACCTACCAAATAGGGACAGGTTTATTTTGGTCGGTTTTATCTGCGGAAACGCCACATCTTACTTCTGGAGCAAAGCAATCTGTCCCCCATTGCGTCAAAAAGCCCGAGTGTCACTGAGACACCCGGGCTCGTGGAAAGGGGTTGATCCTTATTCGGACTTAGGCGGAAACTGCAGCGGAAGCAGTGTTGGTCTCGTCCTCGTCGGTCCAAGCGTGCTTGGGCATAGGACGGAAAATCTGGAAGAGCATCGCGACCAGCAGCACGATAGCCACAACCGTCCAGAAGCCAAACTGCCCAAGGACAAGCAGGTTATAGAACTGGTTGATGAACAGGCCGATCACCCAAGCGAAGGCGCACTCGTAGCCGAGGGCAATCGCGGTCCACTTGCCGGAATCCATCTGGTTGCGGATGGTACCCATAGCGGCAAAGCACGGAGCGCACAGCAGGTTGAACGCGCCGAAGGCAACGCAGGCGCCCATGGTGGGGAACATGCCGGCAAACGCGGTCCACAGGCTCGGGTCGGTCTCGCCCGCGTCGGCGACGGACAGCAGCGAGCCGGCGGTGGCGACGACGTTCTCCTTGGCGACGAGGCCAGAGACAGTCAGCGCGGTTGCCTGCCAGGTGCTAAAGCCGAGCGGGGCGAAGATCCAAGCGACCAGATTGCCCAGCATGGCGAGCACGGAGTAGTCCATGAACTCCTCGGGGATGCCTTCCATCGCAGGCAGGAAGCCAAAGGAGCCGTTGTAGCTACCAAAGTTGGACAGGAACCAAACCACGACAGTGGAGGCAAAGATGACCGTGCCGGCCTTCTTGATAAAGGCCCAGCAGCGCTCCCACACGTGCAGCGCCCAAGAGCGGATCGCCGGGAAGTGGTAGGCGGGGAGCTCCATAACGAACGGCGTCGGGCGACCGGCGAAGAGCTTGGTCTTCTTGAGCATGAGGCCCGAGGCGATGACGGCAAAGACGCCCAGGAAGTAGAAGAGCGGGCTAATCCACGCGGCGGTGGTGGAAGAATCGCCGATGATAGAACCCATGAGCAGGGCGATGATCGGCAGCTTAGCGCCACAGGGAATGAACGTGGTGGTCATGACCGTCATGCGGCGGTCCTTCTCGTTCTCGATGGTCTTGGTGGCCATGACGCCGGGGACGCCGCAGCCCGAGGACACGAGCATGGGGATAAAGGACTTACCGGACAGGCCAAAGCGGCGGAACACGCGGTCCATGATGAAGGCGACGCGGGCCATATAGCCGCAGTCCTCCAGGAAGGACAGCATGACGAACAGCAGGAACATCTGCGGGACGAAGCCGAAGATAGCGCCCAGGCCTCCGACGATACCGTCGCAGACCAGCGAATCGACCAGGCCACCGTCCTCGGTGCCGCCCGCCACAAGCGCGTCGTGGACCATGGTGGTAATACCGGGAACATAGGGGCCGTACTGCGCCGGGTCGACCGAGTCGGCATCATCGCCCGCAGCCTCGACAGCCGCGTCGTAGGCGTCGCGGCCCTGGCCGAGCACATACCAACCGTCGGTGCCAAAGAGCTGGTCGTTGGTAAAGTCGGTCACCGTGCCGCCCAAGGTAGAAACGGCGATGTAGTACACGCAGAACATGATGACAACAAAGATCGGCAGGCCCAGGATACGGTTGGTAACCACGCGGTCGATCTTCTCGGAGGTGCTCATCTTGGCCGGAGCCTTGGTGAGGCACTCATCGATGATGTGGGCAATCACGCCGTAACGCTCTCCGGTGATGATGGACTCGGCATCGTCGTCGCAGTCCTGCTCGCACTGAGCGACCAGCTCCTCCACGCGAGCGGCCTTCTCCTTGGTGAGGTTGATGAGCTTGCAGGCGTCCGCGTCGCGCTCAAACAGCTTGACGGCGTAATAGCGGCGCTTGTTGGCGGGAACACTCGCCGGAAGGTTGTTCTCGATGTGGTCCAGAACGTCCTCGATGGAGGAATCGAACTTGTGCTCGGGCACCTGACCCTTAGAAGCAGCGGACTTCTTGACCTGCTCGAAAAGCTCCTTGATACCCTTGTTCTTAAGGGCCGAGATCATCATAACCGGGCAGCCGAGCTTCTTGGAGAGCTTGTCCGTGTCGATCTTATCGCCGTTCTTTTCGACCAAGTCGGCCATGTTGAGGGCAACGACCACGGGCAGGCCGGTCTCGATAACCTGAAGCGCCAGGTACAGGTTACGCTCGAGGTTGGTGGCATCGACAACCTGGACGACCACATCGGGCTCGCCGCTCATGAGGTAATCGCGCGAGCACTGCTCCTCGGGGCTGTAGGGGGAAAGCGAGTAGATGCCGGGGAGGTCCGTGATGGTAACGTTCTTGTCGCTTAGGAGCTTGGCCTCCTTTTTCTCAACCGTGACGCCGGGCCAGTTGCCAACGTAGCCGTTGGCGCCGGTGATCAGGTTGAAAAGCGTGGTCTTGCCGCAGTTGGGGTTACCCGCCAGCGCGACATGGATCTGAGAATCCGCCATTCAATCCTTCTTCCTTGTGTGTCTGCGCTGCTTTCTCCGCGCAGGCTGGATAATGTGCTTTCAAGTTGCTGCATTAAGTTAGAAAAACCTAACTTTATCTGCAGAAATATACGTCGCGAGCCCTTACTGGACCTCGACGACGGCCGCCTCCTCCTTGCGGATGGAAAGCTCGTAGCCGCGCACGTTGATCTCGACCGGATCACCGAGCGGTGCAACCTTCACGACCTTGAACGAAGTGCCCTTGATGAGCCCCAGGTCCATAAGGTGGCGGCGAAGCGCACCCTCACCGTGAAGCTTGACGATGGTGGAGCTCTCGCCCACCTTAACGTCACCCAACGTCTTCATCCTCTTGTCCCCCTTTCGGTTTTTATGAAATGTTGCGGACTAACCGACGGTCATGATGTGCATGGCAACCTTGGAATCGATACCAAAGCGTGCGCCCAGCACCGTGACGATGATATTGGCGCCACTCGAGCTCACCACGTGGATCTCGCTGCCCTCGACAAAGCCGAGGTCCTTAAGGTGGTGCTTCATGTCCTCATTGCCCTTTACACGAGACACGTGCACGGTTTCGCCCGCTTTTACCATCGAAAGCGGCATGGCCGGCATCTGCGGTCCGCAAGACATGAGTGAGCTCCTAACGTCGGTTCGTCCTCAACATCGACGCGATAAAAGTTAACCACGTCTATGTTCGCTTTAGTAAACTAACACGTGGTTAACTTTTTGGAAAGGGTCTCCATTCAGTTTTCGAAAAAGTTTCCCATACGAAACAAAAGGGCGCGGCAAAGGACCATCCTTTACCACGCCCTGTCATGCTTAAAGCGAGAGATTTCTGATCGATGTGACACAGGAGGCCTCATCTACGCCCGAAACGCGGAAGATGATGTCCTCGCCGCACTCGCCGTAGAGAGCCATGAGTCCCATGACATCGCGGCCATCCGTGTGGCGATCGCCGATGCTGACTGACACGTCGCTACGATGCTTGGCAATGATGTCATAGAGCAGCGCAACCGGGCGGGCATGTAATCCCAACGGATCTTTAATCGTCTTTGTAAACTCGACCATGTCCCCTCCCACGACATCGCACATTCGGCCGGCAAACCCAGCCACGTGGTAGTTATTGTAGCGTTAGATGCTTGTTGAAGCCCGCCAGAAGGCTCAACCGGAAAGTGCGACCCGTTATTTGGCTGGATTCTGGGACGCAGTTTCCCAAAGGGGCCTGTTTGGGAAACTGCGACCCGTTCTGGACGCAAATTCCGGGTCGTAGTTTCCGCGACGCCCAGTCAACCTATGCCCTCGCAACGCCCGCGCATAAAAAACGAGGGAAGGCACGCGTCCTTCCCTCGTTGTGGGCATTATGTAGCCGCTCGCCTACATCAGGCGCAGGCTGACGTCCTTGAGCTGGGCGCCAGAAACGGCACTCGGAGCGCCCGACATAAGGTCGGAGCCGCTGGCCGTCTTGGGGAACGCCATGACGTCGCGGATGGAGTCGGAACCGGTGAGCAGCATGCACACGCGGTCCAGGCCCAGAGCAAAACCGCCCATCGGGGGCGCACCAAACTTGAGGGCCTCCATGAGGAAGCCGAACTGAGACTCGGCACGCTCCTCGGTAAAGCCCAGGAGCTTGAGCATGGACATCTGCATCTCGGCGTTGTGGATACGCATACCGCCGCCGCCGGCCTCAAAGCCGTCCATGACAAAGTCGTAGGTGCACGAACCGGCTGCCAGGGGATCGGCCTCGATCTTGGCGATGTCGGTCTCGGTCGGCAGGGTGAACGGCTGGTGCTCGGCTGCATAGGCCTTGCGGTCCTCGTCCCAGTGGAACAGCGGGAAGTTGACGACCCACAGGAAATCGTGACCCTCGCGCTTGATCTCGAGCGCGTTGGCCATGTGGGAGCGCATGCCGCCCAGGATCTCGTCAGAGAGCAGGCGCGGACCGGCGGCGAACATCACAAGGTCGCCGGGCTCGACGTCCATGCGCTCACGCAGAGCCGCCATCTCCTCGTCCGAGAAGAACTTGACGATGGGGCTGTTGATGGAGCCGTCCTCGCGGAAGGCGATCCAGGCCAGGCCCTTGGCGCCAAACGTGGAGGCCACGCCGGCGAGCTTATCGATCTTGGCACGTGCCCAGGCACCGGCGCCCTTGGCGTTGATGGCCTTGACGACAGAGCCCTCCTCGTTCGCGGCAGTCGCAAAGACCTTGAACTTGGAGTTGGCAAAGATGTCGGTCAGGTCGACCAGGTGCATGCCATAGCGGGTATCGGGCTTGTCGGAGCCATAGGTGTCCATGGCCTCCCAGTAGTTCATGCGACGCAGCGGCGTGGGCATCTCGACGCCCATGCGGCCGAAGGCATCGGCCAGGACCTCTTCGAGCGCACTCATAACGTCGTTCTGGTCCACGAAGGACATCTCGATATCGACCTGGGTGAACTCGGGCTGACGGTCGGCACGCAGGTCCTCGTCGCGGAAGCACTTGGCGACCTGGTAGTAGCGCTCGACGCCACCGACCATGAGCAACTGCTTCAGGAGCTGCGGGGACTGCGGCAGGGCGTAGAAGTTACCCGGCTGGATACGGCTGGGAACGATGAAGTCTCGAGCGCCCTCGGGCGTGGACTTAAACAGGGAGGGCGTCTCGACCTCCATGAACTCACGGTTGTGCAGCGCCTCGCGAATGGCAAAGGTGAAGTCGGAGCGCAGCTTGAGGTTGGCCATCATCTCGGGACGGCGGAGGTCCAGATAGCGATAGCGCAGGCGGGTGTCCTCGCTGGTCTCGATGCCGTCCTCGATCTGGAACGGCGGGGTGACGGACGTGTTGAGCACCTCGGCGTGGTCGGTCAGGACCTCGATCTCGCCGGTCGCGAGCTTGGTGTTGGTGGTCTCCTCGCCACGGGCGCGCACGACGCCGTGGATCTTGATGGGCCACTCGGGACGCATAGTCTCGGCGATCTTAAAGGCATCGCCGTCGGAGTGCTCGGGGTCGAAGGTGAGCTGCGTGATGCCCTCGCGGTCGCGAAGATCGCAGAAGATAAGGCCGCCGTGGTCGCGGCGACGGCTCACCCAACCGGTGAGGGTGACCTCTTCGCCCACGTTCTCGCGGCGAAGCTCGCCGCAGGTACGGGTGTGCATGGAATGCTCGTCGATGGGACGGGTCTGGCTCATACCAGTGATCCTCCTTTATGGATCTGTGCCGCCCCGTGTCGTTCCGGGCGGCGTCGTACAGATTTGCCCAGCCTGCGTAAACCGCGCAGCCAGACATGGCGTTCTATCTTATCGCACCTGTGTCGATGTGCCGCGGAAAAGTAGCTCCTGCCCAAAGACTTGACGGAGACGAAACAATTGACGCGGCCTGACCGTCGCCCAGGCGCGCCGCGTGCGACAATGTGCCCCAATACAACTGCACTCGGAAAGGCCCGCCATGACTGCACGCCTCATCGTTATGGATATCGACTCCACGCTCATCAACCAGGAAGTCATCGACCTGTTGGGCGAGGAAGCCGGCGTGGGAGAGCAAGTTGCACAGATCACCGAACGCGCCATGCGCGGCGAGCTTGACTTTAAGCAGGCGCTCGAGGAGCGCGTGGGGCTGCTTGCCGGCTTGGATGAGAGCGTGTTCGAGCGCACCTTTGAGCGCGTGACGTTTACTCCCGGCGCGCTGGAGCTTGTGCGCTCGGCGCACAGCAAGGGCTGGAAGGTCGGCGTGGTGAGCGGCGGCTTCCACGAGGTCGCCGACAAGATCGTGGCCGCCGCGGGCATCGATTTTTGCCTGGCCAACCGTCTGGAAGTCGTGGACGGCAAGCTCACGGGTAAGCTGGCGGCAGACATTGTGACCAAGGAATCCAAGCTCATTCAGCTGCTGGATTGGGCGGTTGAGTGCGGTGTCGACATGGCCCACACCGTCGCGATCGGCGACGGCGCCAATGACATCCCCATGATTCAGGCCGCGGGCACGGGCATCGCGTTTTGCGCCAAGCCCAAGACGCGCGAAGCCGCCCCGTTTGCCATCGACGAACGCAACCTGACACTCGCCATGGATATCATCCTGCGCGACTAGTCGATCCTTCTAACAATAGAATCAGTCTGTCCTATAGTTTCCGAACAATTTTGTCTTAGTGTTCGGAAACATACCCTTTGAGTGCTAGACTTTGCGCCGTCGAAGGGAACATATATGGATAAGCGAGATCTAGAGCAGCTGCTGAGCGATGTTGCCGGCGGATCAGTCACCCCCGCCGACGCCCTTACGCGCATCCAGACGGCTCCGACTGCCGATTTGGGCTTTGCGCAGCTCGATCTTTCGCGCGGAGTGCGCCAGGGAGCCGGCGAGGTTGTCTACGGTGCCGGTAAAACCGCCGAGCAAATTGCCGCCATTATCGAGGCGCTGCGCGATGCCGGCCAGGAGCGCATCCTAGTCACACGCTTGGATGCCGAAAAAGCCGCGCGCACCGCTGAGCTTCTTGGCAACGACATCGACCTGGGATATGTCCCGGACGCCCAGCTCGCCCTGGTGGGTGGCAAGCCCTCCCCTACCGGCAACGGACGCATCGTCGTCGCCTGCGCCGGCACGAGCGACCTGCCCGTCGCCGAAGAGGCGGCGCTGACGGCCGAGTTCTACGGCAACGAGGTCGATCGCCTCTACGACGTGGGTGTCGCCGGCCTGCACCGCCTGCTCGCTCATGCCGAGGAACTTGCCCAGGCGCAGGTGGTCATCGCCATCGCCGGCATGGAAGGCGCCCTGGCGAGCGTCATCGGAGGCCTTGTGAGCTGTCCGGTCATCGCCGTCCCCACCAGCGTGGGCTATGGCGCGAACTTTGGCGGCGTGGCCGCGCTGCTCGCCATGCTCAACTCCTGCGCCAGCGGCGTTTCGGTCGTCAACATCGACAACGGCTTCGGCGCCGCCTACCAGGCAAGTCTTATCAATCATCTGAGCGCCGGCACACCCTGCGCCCGCTAAGGAGCATTCCATGTCCAACCATCAGCATACGCTTATCATCGACGGCACCTCGGGCATCAGTGGCGACATGACCGTCGCGGCCCTGCTCGACCTGGGCGCCAACGAGGAGCATCTGCGTGAGCAGCTCGCCACGCTTCCGGTCGGCGGCTTTTCGATCGCCGTTACACGCGTAAACAAGCATGGCATCGACGCCTGCGACTTTGACGTTCAGCTGGCAGAGGAGCTCGAGAACCACGATCACGATATGGCCTGGCTCTACGGCAACGAAGCAGCTGGCGAGCACACGCACGAGCATGAGCACCACCATCATGATCATGGCGAGCACGAACACGGGCACTGCCACGAGCATGACCATGAGGCCCACGGTCATGACCACGAGGACCATCATCACGCCCACCACCATCACCACCGTTCTTTGGCGGACGTCACCGCCATCATCGACGGCTCGCAGCTAAGCGATGGCGCCAAGCGTCGCGCCCTCGCCATCTTTACCGTACTCGCTGCTGCCGAGGCCAAGGCTCACGGCAAAACGCCCGACACCGTCCTGTTTCACGAGGTGGGCGCCGTCGACTCCATCGTCGACGTCTGTTCTGTCGCCATCTGCCTCGACGACCTGGGTATTGAGGATATCGTGGTCGAGTCGCTCTCCGAGGGCCACGGAACCATCCGCTGCGCCCACGGCCTCATGCCCATTCCCGTCCCCGCTGTTGTCAACCTGTGCCAGGCAGGCAATATCGCCCTCACGCCTGCACCTGTCGCCGGCGAGCTCGTGACGCCCACGGGCGCCGCCATCGTCACCGCGCTGCGCACGTCCGACCAACTGCCCCCACGCTACCGCATCGAAGCCGTCGGCTACGGCGCCGGCAAACGCCCCTACGAGGGTTGCTCCGGCACGCTCCGCTGTCTGCTCGTTCACGCGGACGCATAGCCATGGATGCCCGCAAGGAAAAAAGCCGCGCCGCCATCGTCGCAGCATTCTCCGAGCTCCTGCGCGAGGAAGACTACAGCAAGATCACCGTCGGCGACATCATTGCTCGCGCCCACGTAGGTCGCGCGACGTTCTACGGCCTCTTCAAGAGCAAAGATGACCTGCTCGCCAAGCTCGTGAGCGACATCTGCACCCACGCTCTCGACGACGATGGCACACCACTCGACGACCCACTCGTGCAGGTCGAGCATATCCTCAACAACCTCTGGGAGCGCCGCCAGGGCGTCCGAGCCCTCGTAGCCGGCGCCGGCTCACGCGTCTTCGCCGACAGCCTACGCAAGACCATCATGTCACGAGCAGCCGAAACCGTCCCCACCGACCCAAACGGCCCCGCCGCCACCATGGACCGCAGCTTCCTACTACACCACATAGCCTCAAGCTTCGTAGGAATGGTCCAATGGTGGGCCTGGCACAACTTCCAAGCAGATAAGGCCGATGTGGCAAAAGATTACCTATCAGCCATAAAACCCCTCTTCAACTAAGTAAGTAAGCCTCTCATCCCAAAGCACCGCCCCACCCCAAGGCGCCACGCATCCCAAAGTGTCACTCGCACCTCAAAGCGCCTAACAACAAAGTGCCCACCACATCCAAATTCAGATATATATGTTGGTTGCTTGTTCGAACGCAACTGGATTCCCGCAGGGTCCGGCATAGGTTAACTTTCCGCCGCACTCCGCAGGACGCAAGAAGCTCCCGCCGCACGAAGTGCGCAGCGGGAGCTTCTTGCATGTCCGAGGACGCGGCGGAAAGTTAACCTATGCCGGACCCGGGCGTTATATCAATTGTCTTGGACTAGAACATGCCCAAGAAACCGTGCACAAACAGCGCGGCCAGAGCGGCACCGACAAACGGTGCGATGCCAGGAACGAGCAGGCCGTACTTCCAGTTGTTGTCAGCCTTGTGCTTAATCGGCAGCACCTGATAGGCCATGCGAGGACCAAGGTCACGAGCCTGGTTCATGGCAAAGCCGGTGATGCCGCCCATGCCCATGCCAACAGCCCAAACGATCAGACCGACGCAGATAGCGAGCATCAGAACGTTCTCGCCGGCGCGGTTAGCGGCAGCAAGGATGGCGCTGATGAACACGAAGGTGCAGATAGCCTCGCAGAAGAAGTTGCGGGCATAGTTCGTACCCTCGGTGGTGGGGTTGGTCGAGAAGATATTGCGCTGGGCAATGGGATCGACGACACCATCGGAAGCCTTGAACTCATCGGCATACATAAGCCAAGCGATTACGGCACCCGCAAAGCCGCCGAGCATATCGGCAATCATGAAGGGAATGCAGCTGCTCCACGGCACCAGGCCTACGATGCACTGGGCAAGCACCATAGCCGGGTTCATGCACACGGCGCCGCCAAAGACAAACAGGCAGACCGAGATGCCAAAAGACCAAGTGGTGATGGCAAACATGTGGCCGGAGCCCTGATACTTGGTGCCCTTAAGCACGGTATCGCAGTGCACGCCCACGCCAAAGATGATCATGAGGGCCGTTGCGCCGAATTCACAGAGGAGTTTGGTAAGCATAAAACCTTATCTTTCTTGTCGGTTATAAACGATTCGTTTAGGCCGCGCGCTAGTGCTGTGCGACGACAACGCCCAGGCCATCGGGAATGACGGCAACCTTGGCATCGGCACCCTTCATCTCAAAGGCGAGCTTGAGCGCCTCCTCGAGGGTGTTGACCGGCGTCATGTGCATATCCTTGATCATCTGGTGATCGCACAGGTCGGTGACCATGATCACAGGGTGATGCGCCAGGATGCGGGCAAAGATCTGACTCGTCCACTGGTCGGGCAGGGTCTCGTCCTTGGGACGGTCGATGCAGGCGCGCTCAAACTCTGCCGGATCGTTGTCGGCGATGTTGTGATAGAAGCCCTCGCCACCGTGACCGTCGGCGCAACCGGCGACGTCGATGATCACGCCGCCCTCGGGAAGTGTGGCCTCGGCAGCGCACATGCCCTTCACGGCCTGGTAGATGTTCTGGTCGAGCGGGTAGCCGCCGTTGGTGGTGATGGCAATCTCGCACTCGACGGGCTCAACGCCGGCAAGGCTCTTCACGAACTCGCAGCCGGCCTCGTGCGCCTTGTGGATGTCGCCGGCAAAGGAGCCGATGACCTCGTGCTTGCCGTTGAGCACCACGTTAAGCACAAAGGCAAGGTGAGCCATCTCGGCAGCGGCAAACATATCCTCGTTCACGTGGTTGTGGCACAGGTTGCCGGCACGCGAATGGGAATCGTTCACAAACTGACCGTTGTGGTTGTACATGATGGTCTTGTAGCTGGCAATGCCGGGCAGCACGGACTTGCGGCTGCCAGAGAAACCGGCAAAGAAGTGCGGCTCAATAAAGCCCTCGGCAAGCAGCAGATCGCAATCGGCGGCAATCTTGTTGATGATGCACTCGCCGCCAGAAGGCAGGGTGCCGGTCTTTTTCATCATGCTGTCGTCAGTCGCGACGTGCATAACGATTTCCTCGTTGGCAACGATCTCCTCGCCGTACTTGTTGACGAGCTCCTCGTGCGTCGACGGACGATGCATACCCGTAGCAACCAGAATGCGAACGCGTGCCTCAGGTGCAGCGGAGTGGATGTGATGCAGCAGAATAGGCATCGTCACACGCGAGGGAACGGGGCGCGTATGGTCGGAGCTAATGATGACGATATCCTTCTTGCCAGCACAAAGCTCCTCGAGCGAAGGCGAGCCATAAGGGTTGGCAAGCGACTCCTCTACCAGCTCTTCCTGCGATTTTGTAGTCTTAAACTCGTTTTGATGACCTTCCATCACACCCGCGAAGTTCTTATCCTCGAGCTCTAGATGCAACGTCTTATGGTCAAACGGTAGTTCATATTCAAACAATGACGAGCGCCCTCTTCCTTTCAACTGACACACTAGATAAACCGTTGGAAGGATACGCCGCTCACCGAAAAACACCACCGTCCACCGAGTCGTTAACACAACGTTCATATTTGACGCTACAAAAAGACGGCCGCCACCCCAAAGGGAACTGGAGTCGCTCATAAAGCCGAGTGCGCGCACGCGCGCACGTTCGAGGCCAGGGGGCGGGCGACGCTAGGGATATTCGAGTACATCGAATGCTTCTACAGCAGGGTCCGCATGGCTCGCCGGGCCGTAATCCTCCGCCATCCTCCTGCGGGTTTCGGTTAGGCCGCTCGCCTGCTCTTTCGTAAGGAAGCAGGCGAGGACGGTACTTGCTCAGATCAGGAAATCTTCTTTGTTTTCAATCAGAGAGTTCACAGATTGCAAAGGGGGATGCCGTGCGCAGACATCCCCTTTTCCAAGCAAAGCGATATTCGTATACCGAATCGCATATACCGGTAATTGTCATATTGGCTCCCCGCTCTGATTGCCTCGATTCACTTGTGAGCGCAATCGTTTCGTCGGAGCAGATCCATCTCAGCCAAATTTCACGCTGACATGCAGGATTTGATTTGACCGCAGGGAGTATTCCAGAGAGTAGGAGTGCATCTCATTTTCCTCAGGCGCGTTTTTCTTGAGTGCGGAAACGGAAATGATACGCCCCGCGGATCTCGAGTCCTCTTTCGCATCCCCCAAGGGAACATAGTCTCCTTCCGAGGTCTTCTCCCCTACAGAATAACTATAGTCATTTGCGTCAAAAGAAATGCCATACTCTTCGGAAATGATTTGGTTAGCCGTCGCAACCGTCTGTTTCTCCCTTTCCGAAGGAATCGATTTTGCGATAGCACAACCAACCAAAAGGCAAGAACCTGCTAAAGCGAATGCAGCCAATGCAGACATTAGCGCCCTGAATTTCATCGTTTATTCCAATCTGCCGGTTCCTTATCAACTGATCGATTTGGATGGAAGGAACAGCCAGAAACCGGCAGGCGTCCCTTCTTCAGAAAGCTACCAAAGACGGCCTAACGCGCCTTCGCTCCGAATGCGGCATTCGCAACGGACGACGCATAGGAGGTCGTCGCGAGAGCGCAGCAGACGAAGCCCGCGACCAGCGCGACCAAAGTAAATCCGATACCGGGGGCGATGATCTCGGCATCGGCGGAGAGGGCGACCGCCGCGATGCCCACCCAGAGGTACGCGAGCGCGACCGCGAGGGGCACGGCGAGAATCCGAAGCGATGCCGACCGGCACACCTTCTCCAGTCCCCTCCTCGATAGCCCGAGCTTCACGACGGGTCTCATGCGCACGCCCTCCTCGAACGCCCTCGCGTTCAGGCGCGAGTAGGCGAGGCTGGCGGACGCGAGCAGGAACGACACGCTCAGCATGCTCCCCAGGTACAGCATGAGGCTGAACTGCACGCGGTCCGCCTCGTAGTAGCCCCTCGCGAGAACCAGAGAAACCGCGCCTTCCCTGGCGTAGTCCACGATGTCAGCGATTGCCGCAGTCAACTCGGAATCGGACTCCCATCCCTCGTAGGCGTATGCATGCACCTGCGTCTCATCGCCGCCGAATCCCGCCGCTTCGTAGTCGGCGTCGTCGAGCACGGTGACCGAAGACGCGTACCCGTCGAGCAGGACGAGCCCCTCCCCGTGCATCACGTCAAGGTCCCCCAGGGCGTTCTCGACCGACGCCGGAACCCCGCTCGGATCGAAGCTCTTCGAACCAGGAAGGAGAAGCGCCTCGCCGGAATCCAAGGAGATTTGATTGCGACCCGCGACGGCGGCGGACTCGTTGTAGGATCTCTCGCTCATGACTGCGTTTCTCGCGTCGTCCGCCCAGGAGAATCCGAAGACGGACCCCACGAGTCCCGGCTTTTTCGCAAGGGCGGACTCGAGCATCTCCACATGGTCAGAGACGGGCACGTCGTCGCCCCTCGCGATATAGCTGACGGGATACGGGACTATCTCCTTCGTCTTCTCGAGCGCCCCGTCGGACAGGGTGAAAAGCCCGACGAGCGCGAAGAACGAGAGGGAGCAGAGCACGGCGGTGACGGTCATCGACTGAAGGTTCCCTTTCAGGGACTCCTGAAACGCGGCGGCCTTCAGCATGGACAGCCCCTCGTAATGCGCTCCTGTCGATCTGCGCCTCGAGAGCCCCACCGCGAAGCAAAGATGGAATGCGAGGAACGTTCCCGACGCAAGAAGGCCCACGCCGCCCAGAACGAGGGCGAAGCTCCATACGATGCTCGCATCGCCTTGGCCCATGGCCAGCCCCGCAACAAGAAGCATCGCGCATGCGACAGCCGTAAGAACGGCCGCCTTCACAGAGGGTTTCCCTTCCGCAATGCGATCGGCGTCGAGCAGCTCCCCTACGCTCTTCCTGGACAGCCCCCTCGCCCCAAGGAGGCCGGAGAGGAAGAATACGGCGAGAAACGCCGCAACGGTCGCAATAGCGGGCGCTACAGGCAGATAGAAACCAAATGCGACGACGCCCATGGCCCTGCCCGCGGCCATCAGGAACAGCTTGAGGAACGCGGTTCCCAGGACGATGCCCGCGACAATCGCGGACAGCCCGATGATCACGTTCTCCGCGAGCACGATCCTCCTCAACTGCTTCTTCGAGGCGCCCGACATCGCCATCAAGCCGAACTGCCTGCTCCTAGCCCGCAGGAAGCACGACTCCGAATACGCAATAAAGGCGAGCGAGAACGCCGCGACGAGCGCACCCGACGACGCGGAGATGATCCCGATCGTGCTCTCTGCGTCCGCCCTGCCCATCTCGGGATGCAGGGCGAGGCACACGAACAGGAAGAAAGCCGTGACCGCGAAAGCGGAATTGGCGAAATGAAGCGCGTAGTCCCTCCAAGACCTCAGAACGTTGTTCCTGGCGATGTCAAGCAATGTCATGCTCAACACCTCCGAGCTGGTTCATCGCGTCGATGATCCGCTGATGGAATTCCTTCTGCGAAGCGCCGCGGTTGATCTCGAGGTAGATGCGGCCGTCCTGAAGCACCAGGACCCTGCTGCAGTAGCTCGCGACCAGCGGCTCGTGCGTGACCATGAGCAACGTCGCCCCTGCCCTGTTCATGTCCGACAGAAGGTGCATGACCTGCCCCGTCGACGCGGAGTCGAGACTTCCCGTTGGCTCGTCGGCAAGCAAAAGCGACGGGTTTGCCGCCACCGCGCGGGCGATCGCGACGCGCTGCGCCTGGCCACCCGATATCTCGTGGGTCCTCTTGCCGAGAATGGATGCGATGCCTAGGTCGCGCGCGAGCTCCTGTGCGCGAGCGCGCGATTTTTCCGCCGGCCACCCGTCGAGCGCGAGGGGGAGGATGATGTTCTCCTCGACCGTGAGCGTATGGACCAGGTTGAAATCCTGGAACACGAAACCCATCTTCCGGCGTCTGAATTCCGCGAGTTTCTCATCTCCTAATCCGTGAGGATCGACCCCGTCGACCCGCACCGTGCCGCGCGACGGCTTGTCAACGGTCGAAACCACGTTGAGCAGCGTGCTTTTTCCGCTGCCCGAAGGGCCCATTATCCCCACGAACTCGCCTTTGGCGACACTGAGGCTGACATCCTCCAGCGCGGTGTAAGGCGAAGCGCCCTCGTACGTCTTCCAAAGGGAGGAAACCTCCAGCACGTTCACCTGCGACTCCTTTCATTCAAAGAACTACGAACCGCATGCTACCCCGAGGCGAAAGAGCTTTGAATCGATGAACGTGTCGCGAACATGTCAGTTCTGTCACCTTTGCGGCGCATTCGCCGCAGGAAGCAGCAATCGAGCCGCAGTGCCGCCCCCATCGCGCTGGGAAAGCGAGAGCTCCGCCCCCATGGCGTCAGCCGCCTTCTTAGCCAGAAACAAACCGATTCCCGTCGAGGCTTCCCCTCTTCTGCCATTCGCCCCCGTGAAGAACGGCCGGAACACCCGTCCCACGTCCTCCGGGGATATGCCGCATCCTTCATCCTCGATGGACACTTCGATGCTTTCTCCGTCGTAGGAACTCGCGATGGAGACGAACACGCGGGACGAGCGCGGGCTGTATTTCGCCGCATTGGTAAGAAATTGGTCGAGGATGATTGAGATGAGCTTCTCGTCCCCATAGGCGAGAGCATCTCCATCGACGCTCAGCGAGGGAAATACCTCCCGTTCGATGAAAAGATCGCGAACACCGTTGACGGCGTTCCGGGCGAGGCGCGCGACGTCGACCTTTCCTATCCTCAGATCGGTCTCGGGGGAATCGACGCGTACCACCTGAATCAAGGAGTCGAGGCTGCGGTCGAGCTCCCTCGCCGCGCTGCCGAGGCGCTCCATATCGGCATCGGCGCCCCTGGATTCCGAAATAAGGCGAATCACGGCGATCGGTGTCTTGGCGTGGTGCACCCACGATAAGACGAGCGCATCGCGCTCGGATCGCTCATCCGCAAGGCGATGAGCCTCCCTTGAACACGCTTCCTCCGTTCTCGAGGCCGCCATCCTGGCCCATCGCTCCACAGGGGTCGAGCCTCCGAGCCTCCTCCATTCGATCGGGCTGGATTCCCTGATGGCCCTTTCGGCTTCGGAATAGAAACCCCAGGATCTCGCGAGGTGCACGGCGAACAGAACGAAAAGGAGAAAGAGGGAAAGGAAGAGGAAATAAGGCCAATCGACTGCCAGGGACCCTCCGTCCAAAAGCAGCATGCAGGCAAGAGGGGCCAAGGAGGCCGCCATCACGACGAACGCCGTCCATGCCGAATCGCGCAGGAAAAGGGACACGATCCGCAACGCCCTCATTTCTCCTCCTCGGGCATCTCAAGCACGTAGCCAACGCCCCTGACGGCCCTGACTTCAGCGTAGGACCCAACCTGGGCGAGTCGCTTCCGTATCCTCCCTATGACGACGTTCAGCGTGTTGTCCTCCACGAAGCACTCGTCGTCCCATACCTCCCTAAGCAGGCGGGCGCGGCTGACGACGCAGCCGCCGTCGCCGACCAGAAGCCTGAGGGCCATCAGCTCTGTCTTGGTGAGCTCGGCTTCCCTGCCTTCACAGGCAATCGTCATCTTGCGATCGGAAAGACGCACGTCCCCGTAGGAAAGGAGGTCCTCCTCACCGCCCGACAGCTCCCCGTACGCACGGCGGAGCTGGGCTTCTATCTTCGCTTTGAGGATATCGAGCGAAAACGGCTTGCAGACAAAGTCATCGGCGCCCCGCATAAGGGCCAGAATTTGATCCGCCTCGCCCGACTGCGCGGAGATGAACAGGATGGGGCATCGGCTTTCTCTTCTGATGAGGTCGCACCAGTGATATCCGCTGTTTCCAGGGAGGCCTATGTCGAGCAGGACCGCATTAGGCGCGAAAGAGTGGAAGAGGTCCATCACGTCAGCTCGCCCGTCGGAAACCGCCGTTGCGTACCCGAAACGTTCGAAATGCTCGGATACGATAGAGGCTAGGTTCTCATCATCCTCGACAACGAGTATTCTTTTGTGTTTGCAAGTGAAGCCCGATTCTTTATTCATCTTGCTCCCCATAATCCCTACAGTTCGCACAAAGACATTATGAACCATTTCTCTGATAGCAATGAGACGGCGGTTTTATTGGAGAAGATGCGTTCCGGGGCTGTTGGCAATTAAAAGGAGCATGCTCGCGGTGCCCCGCCTGTCCGAGGAGTGGGCGCTCGAGAAGAGACGGCGCGAGAAAGAGAACAGGGAAAGGCTGCGGCGGGAGACTCAAGAGGAGGGTCCGCCATAGGTTTACTTTTAGGCACACTCCGCAGGACGCAAGAAGCCCTCGCCGCACGAAGTGCGCAGCGAGGGCTTCTTGCATGTCCGAGGACGTGCCTAAAAGTAAACCTATGGCGGGCCCGGACGACTACAGGGCTATCGATTACCCCGTGTTCTGCAAACCTGCCGAGACGCCGGTCACAGTCGAAAGAATCAGGCTCATGTACTCGGCCTTCTTCTCCTCGGCCATCTCATCCTGGTTCATACGCACCTCGCGAAGGGCGCGGACCTGGGCGATGGACAGGGCGTCGACATAGGGGTTACGGACGCGGACGGCGCAGCCGAGCACGCGGCGGCGCTGCAGCGGCCACTCGTCACCGACGATGGCAAGGACCCACTTACGCGTGAGCTGCATCTCGGTGAAGACCTTCTCGGACAAATCCTGGCGATCGCCCAGGTGCAGATACATCTTGGCGATGCGCTGATCGGTCTTGGCGATCGACATCTCGATGTTGTCGATAAAGGTGCGGAAGAACGGCCACTCCTGGTAGGCAGCCTTGAGCTGGTCAAGGTCGCCCAGCTGCTCGCAGGCGGTGCCCAGGCCATACCAAGCGGCCAGGTTAATGCGTGCCTGGCTCCAGCTGAAGATCCACGGAATGGTACGCAGGTCGTCGAGCGACTTGGCGCCCAGGCCGCGCTTAGCGGGACGCGAGCCGATCGGCAGCAGACCGACTTCGGTCAGCGGCGTCACGGTCGAGAACCACGGTGTAAAGTCCTCGGTGTTCAGCAGGTCCAGATAGCGCTCGTGGCTTGCAGCGTTAAGCTTCTCGGCCATATCCCAGAACTTCTGCGTGGTCTCTGTGTTGGTCTTCTCGACACTCGGGGCCGACTGCAAAAGCGTTGCGGCGGCAACGGACTCAACATGGCGCTGAGCCAGCGTGCGGTTGCCGTAACGGGCAAAGATGACCTCGCCCTGCTCGGTGAGCTTAAAGAAGCAGTTGACCGAACCCTTGGGCTGCGCCAGCACGGCCTTGTTGGCCGGGCCGCCGCCACGGCCAACGGCACCGCCGCGACCGTGCATGAGCACCAGGTCGATATCGTTCTTCTCGGCCCACTTGGCAATGCGCTCCTGCGCGGAATGCAGCGCGAGCATGGCCGTGGTAGGACCGGCGTCCTTGGAGGAGTCGGAATAGCCCAGCATAACCTCCATGCGGCGGTTGGTCTGGGCAAGACGCTTCTGCACCACGGGCAGCGTAAGCATCTGGTCGAGCACGTCGACGCAGCCCTCGAGGTCCTCGAGCTGCTCGAATAGCGGGATCACGTCGAGCTCGGGGACATCTTCCTCGTGTGCGAAGGACAGGTGGGCCAGCTCGAAGACGTCAGCCACATGCTGGGCGCTCTTGGTAAACGAGATGATGTAGCGGTGCGCCATCTTCTTGCCGTAGCGCTTTTGGATGGAGCCGATAGCACGGAAGGTATCGATGACTTCGCGCGTCATGGGCTGCAGGTCGCCATGGATACCGTTCTCGTGGATATCCTTGAGGGCGCGGGCATGCACCACGGAGTGCTGACGGAACTCCATCTCGACCATATGGAAGCCGAAGGACTCGACTTGCCAGATGATGGTCTGGACCGGGCCGTAGGCGGCACGGACGGCACCGCAGGCGGCCAGCGAACGCTGGACGACGCGCAGGTCATCCAGGAACTCGTCGGCGCTGTGGTACATGGTGTCGGTGATACGGCGCACGGTGGCGTTCAGACGGTCGGCCATGACGAGCATGACGGCGCGATGCGGCTCGTGCTCGGAGATCAGCTCGGCGCGGGCCGTGTACCGAGGGCTCATCTCGACCTGATGGTTCCACAGGTTAATGAGCTCGGCCGACGGCTTGCTGTAGGTGGCCTCGAGCGTGAGGTTGCGGCCGATGTGGCGGCACTTGTCCTCGAGCTTGAGCACCATGTGCGTAAAGTACTTGGCGGCGACCTCACGGCTCACCTTGGCGGTGACGTTGGGGTTACCGTCGCGGTCGGAACCGATCCAGCTGCCGGGATGGAAGAACGCCGGGCACAGCGGCGGCACAGTACCGGCCTTGTCGCCCAGCACCCAATCGTCAAAACGACGATAGATAACGGGGATAACGTCGAACAGCGTGTTATCGAAGATGTCGATGATGGTATCGGCTTCCTCGACCGGCGTGGGCTTCTTGAGCGCGATGGGGCTCGTACGCACCAGGGCGTCGATCTCCTGCAGCATATGGCGCTCGTTCTCCACCAGGTCGGAGCCGCCCAGACGCGGACGCTCCTCCAGCAGGTTGGAGATACGGCGGATCTTGCCCTCGACGGCCTTACGACGGGCCTCGGTGGGATGTGCGGTAAAGACAGGGTGGAACTCGAGCTTGTCGAGCAGCTCGTTGGCACCCTCGACACCCAGCTCATTCACCAGCTGGTGATAGGCAACGGTAAGCTCGTTGGCAGGATCGACCTCGGTATCGGTCGACGCACCGGCCTCGCTCTCGCGCAGCTGCGCCACACGGTAGTTCTCCTCCGACAGGTTTGCCAGATGGAAAAAGCTCGTAAAGGCGCGGACAATGACCTGCTGCTTATCGAGCGGCAGGCTGTCGATCAAATCGACGACCTCACGAAATGCCACGGCAGTGGGCTCGTCGGCGGTGGGCACGCCCTGCTCGTCGACGGCTTCGTCGGCAGCGCAGGTACCGGGGTTGCCGGCATTGACCACAATCTCGGCTGTCAAAATCTTGTCGAACAGGTCCGCGATCTCGGGATCATACTCGCTAAGCACACGGCGCTCCAGGCGCAAGAACAGCGCCAGATTGTCGCGCAGCTCCTCGGGGATCTCGATCTCGGCGAGACGCTCCCTGGACTCGGCATTCGAGCCGATTCGGTTAACGAGGCGGTTGACCACGGCAGCGACGCGCGCCGCGGCTTCGGGTACAGACTGGTTGCTTAGGTTCTCAGCCACGTTTCCTCCCATTCCTCCTTCTATGCACGTAACATGCGGTATTCATTATAGGCGCTTGAGAAATACTTTCGACACTGATTGCGCTTTACCACACAAAAGTATTTTCTGCATTGCAAAGGTTTTTGCCCTAAATGGTCGTATTTCTCGGTGGGCGGCATACGTAAACGGGGGCATTCCGCATAAAAGCGAAACACCCCCGTAACAATCGCTCTCCATGAGCAGGGCACGTTAGCAGGCCCGAAGCTCAAAAAGATGCGCTACAGGCGCTCGCGAACCGCCTCGACGACGTTGTCCAGATCGGCGAGCACCTCGTCATGGCTCTGCATGTCGCGCACTTTGACCTTGCCGGCGGCAAGCTCGTCGCCACCCAGGACCAAGATGAGCTTGGCGCCTACCTTATCGGCTTGCTTAAACTGGGCCTTGAGCGAACGACCCTGATAGTCGGCCTCGGTCACGATACCTGCGGCGCGAAGCTCCTGCGTAATGGCAAAGACGTTCTGACGCAGCTCCTTGCCGGCGTTGGCGACATAGACGCACGGGGCCTCATCGGCACCCAAATCGCTGCCAAAGGCCTGCAGGGCCAGCAGGGCGCGCTCAAAACCGACAGCAAAGCCGACGCCCGCCGTGGGCTTGCCACCCTCGAGCTCGACCAGGCCATCGTAGCGGCCGCCGCCGCCGATGGAGCCGACGCCGGCGCCAGGGGCCTCGACCTCAAAGACAGTACGGGTGTAGTAGTCCAGGCCGCGCACCAAGGTGGGATCCTCGACATACTCGATACCGGCGGCATCCAGATAGCGCTTGACCTGCTCGTAGTGCTCGCGGCACTCATCGCACAGGTTGTCACCCATCAGCGGAGCCTCGGCCATGATCTCGCGGCAGTGGTCGTTCTTGCAGTCGAAGGCACGCAGCGGGTTGAGCTCGGCGCGCTCGCGGCACTCATCGCACATCTCGTCGGCGTGATCGAGGATGAACTGCTTAACCTGCTCGCGATAAGCCGGACGGCACTGGGCGTCACCCATCGAGTTGATGAGCAGACGAAGCTTGGAAAGATCGAAGCCCAGGCGCTTGTAGAACTCCATGAGCATGATGATGCACTCGGCATCTGCCGCCGGATCGGGAGCGCCGAGCCACTCGATGCCCACCTGGTGGAACTGGCGCAGGCGGCCCTTCTGGGGACGCTCGCCGCGGAACATGGCCTCGGCGTAGTACGCCTTAAACGGCGTGGAGCCCTGGGGCACCAGATTGTTCTCGACGACGGCGCGCACCACGCCGGCCGTGCCCTCGGGGCGAAGTGCTAGGCGCTGCTTAGGCTTGAGTTTGGTGTCGGTGCCCTCGGTAAAGACGCGCTCCAGGTTGGCACCGCTGAACACACGGAACATTTCCTTGCGCACGACGTCGGTCGACTGGCCGATACCGTGGACAAACACGTCCACCTGCTCGATCGCGGGCGTCTCGATGGGTTTAAAACCAAACGGCTCGAACACGCCGCCCGCAATCTGCTGCATCTTTTGCCAGGCGCGCATCTCGGCGCCGATAAGGTCGCGGGTTCCCTCCGCCTTCTGTGCCTGCATGGGCAAACACCTTTCTTTTGTATCGCGTCATAGGTAGTGGACATTATACGGCACAAAGCAGCAACGCGGCGGCGCGTCTGACCGAACGAGGGTATGGGGACTCGTTCGGCCTGACGCACCGCCGCTGTTTGCGATCCGCTTTCCTCCGTCCCCTTCGGATCACGTGATCTGTTGGGGACGGAGGAAAGCGGATCATTTCGTAGGCCCGTGGCCGCCTTGGAAACCGAATGATGGTACGAGCATCCATTCGGCTTCCAGGGCAGCCACAGACAGAACGGAGCGAACAGAAAAGAGCACGTAGACCTGCCATAGCTTACCGACAAAGCTCATGCCGGCAAGAACGGCAGAGGTGGCGATTACAGTGAGGGGAACCCAAAACGCGGCCGCTTACTTTATCGGCAACATGGCCAATGACAAGTGAGCCGATAACGCTCACCACGGTGGAGATGGCATTGGAGATGTTGTACTGCGTAAGCGTGATCCCGAGGTCGCTGACGATGAGCGGCTGAAACAGGCTCATGCAGTTAACGAAAATCGTGTAACACGTGGCCATGATCACAAAGCCGGAGGCCACCACGAGCCAACCGGGGAAGAACTTACGTTGCTGGGACATACTGTTCCTTTTTTTAAACAAACGAGTAGCAAGATTGGGTGCTACCGGTGGTCGGCGATATAGCCCAAAGCGACCGCCGTGTAAGCCGCAGCGCCAAGTGGCAGCTCGGCATCGCTAAAACGTGCCTTGGGATGATGCTGAGCAAAGTGCTCGTCCGTATCGGTCACAGCAGCGCCCACGGTAAAGTACGCACTCGGGATCTCGCTCGAGATCAGCGCGAAATCCTCGCTCGCCATGGCGTGGAACAGCGGCAGGAAGGCGGCCTTGGGTAGCACCGCGCCCACGTAGCCAAGCGACGCCTGGGTCATGTCGTCATCGAGTACGAGCGGGGGAACATCCGAGAGCGTCTCGATAGTCGCCGGCGTGCGATACGTTGCAGCCACGCCGTTGACGACCTCGGCAATACGTTCCTTGAGATGAGCCATGAGCTCGACATCGAAGCCACGCAGCGTCCCCTCGAGCACACAAGTGTCGGGAATGACATTTGCGGCTTGACCGCCGGCGAACTTACCCACAGTAAGCGCGACCTCCTTGGCCGCCGGCACCTCGCGGGAGATGAGCTCCTGAAGTGCCAGATGCACATGCACGCCGGCCGTGATGGGGTCGATGCAAATCTCGGGGCTCGAACCATGGCCGCCCTTGCCTTGAAGCGTGATGCGAAAACCGTACACGCCCGAAAGCGCCGGGCTCCCATAGAGCACCAGGCCGAGCGGCGATTGGCTGTTAACATGCATGGCAAAAGCCGCCTGGGGACGCGGGTTCTGCAGAAGGCCATCGGCGATGGCAGCGCGTGCTCCCTCAAAGGTTTCCTCGCCCGGCTGAAACAGCAGCTTAACCGTGGCATTGGCATCGACAAGCTCGGCCTCGCGAGCCTTGAGCAGGCGGGCGGCACCAAGCAGGGCCGTCGCATGCATATCGTGGCCGCAAGCATGCATGCAGCCGTTGACGGAGGCGAAAGGCTCGCCCGACTCTTCCGCGACGGGAAGGGCATCCATGTCACCGCGCAGCATGATGACCGTGCCGGCCTGATCGTCCGTGCACGTACCGTTGCCCTGGGCCGCCACGGCCGCACCGGCACCGATGAGGCCCACAACACAGGAGCCGTCGACGAGCGTGGCAAACGGGATGCTCATCTCGGTCAGACGTGCCTGGATATACGCAGAGGTTTGCGGAAGGCGATTACCCAACTCGGGCGTCTGGTGCAGGTCGTGGCGCCACGCAGCAAGCTTGTCTGCAAAAGCTTGAGCCTCGGCAACAAGACCGTCACCGATAGCGGCTTGCGCTGCCGGGGTGGCCTTGGGCGCTGGTTGCGGTTGAAAATCGGACAGAGCTGGTGCCATAGACGCCCTCCAGTATTATTTGTGCAGTAAACACTTTGATAGTCTAAAGTGCAAGGCATAACTGTAAGGGCGTTACATAAAAAACGCCGCCCCAGGAGGGCGGCGCAACAAGTTGTTTACAATTGCGGGCGCGGCTTTTTGCGCAAAAAATCGAAGTGAGTCTCGCTCAAGATAATCGACAGGAAGATAAGCACGAAGCCGGCGAGCAGACGCGAGGTGAGCGCCTCCCCCATCAGCAGCACCGAAAACAACACGCCCGAAGGGGACTCCATCGAAAGGAGCAATGAGCCCGTCGAGGCCGGGACATGCGCCAGGCCGACGTTTTGGATGAGCAGAGCCGCGCATGTGCAGCCCACCGAGAGAAACGCCATCGCGCTGATAAAGCTCGGCGTCCACACGGACAGAGGCGCTTGGGTCTCGAATAGCAGCGACGTTGCCAGGCTCAGCACGCCGTTACCCACAAACATCCAAAACGTGATGACGTTGATGTCCATTTTGCGACCGTACTTGGCAGTCACCGCCATCTGGATGGCGAAAAAGGCCGCACCCGCCAGCGTAATGACGTCACCGATGTTGAATTCAACGCTATCGAGCGCCACCAGGCCAATGCCCGCCAAGCACAGCAGCGCCGCGCCCAGGTTATAGCGGGTGAGTTTTTCGCCGCTCAGAAAATAGCTCGCGAACGGCACAAGGATGCAATACGTGCCCGTCAAAAAAGCATTCTTACCCGCCGTAGTATGTGCCAGACCGACCGTCTGCAACGCATAGGCCGCCCACATGAGCACGCCCATACTCAGGCCAACGATCAGGTTGCGAGCGTTGAAATGTGCAATGATGCGCTTGTGGAAGACGGCAAACATGACCAGCGCTGCGGGAAGAAAGCGAACATAGAGCAGTTCGAACACCGGGATGGTGTCGAGCGCGTCCTTCATAGTCGTAAAGGAGTAGCCCCAGATAATCGCCACCGAAAGCAGTAGAACTTTCCAGAACAGCGGCGAGCGAGCACCGGCGCCACGGGAGATGCCGCCCGCACCCAGGTCCTCGCGAGCAACAGGGCTATCGGGCAAGTTTTCGATTTCGTTGGCAGCGTATTGGGCCATGGAACATCCTCACACTCAAACTGGGCGTGGTGTCCGCACGCGTATGGCTGCGTGCCGCCTCATGGTCAAATAAAAACGGGACGCGCCGGACCCCCGGCACGCCCCGCTACTGTAGCAACAACCAGCGCTGCACCGCAATCCAGCCCGCTAAAGTATCGAGCAGGAAAGCCTCGATGTTCCGGCAACGCCACATTGCCGCGCTAAATCAATTTGGTTGATTCAAGCTTTTCGATAATCCAGTCGTTGGCTTTGATGACCGGACGGCGGAAGACCACGCCCAGCGCCAGCGACGGAATCAGATAACTCGCCAGAATGCCCAGCTCAATCCAGTACTCCATATGGTAGGCACCGGCCATGGCGGCATGCATGGCGTTGATGCCGTGGGTAAACGGCAGAAACGGATATATCGCCTGGAACACGGGACCGGTCATCTCGATGGGGAACGTGCCGCCCGAACCGCCGACCTGCATGACCAGCAACACGACGGCAAGCGCCTTGCCGATATCGCCAAACGAAACCGTAAGCGTATAGACGATATTGGAGAACACGAGACTCGCGATCCAACCTGCCAGCACAAATTGCAACGGATCGTCGCACTGGATGCCAAAGAACAGGATGTCGCCCGCGCACACGAGCGTTGCCTGCAGCAGTGCCAGACCGCCAAAGAACAGGTAACGGCCCAGGTAGATCTCGTGCAGGCGCACAGGGATGAGCTCGTTGATGAGCTCATCGTCAACCGAGACCTTCATCATGGCCGCCAGAACAATCGAGCCGACCCAGAGCGACAGAATCGTGTAGAACGGCGCCATGGCCGAACCGTAGTTGCGGATCGGATAGACCGGCTTGCGGTCGAGCGCGACGGGACCGGAAAGCGACGCGGCCAGACCCTCGGGGTCGTTGCCAATCATTGTCTTGATCGTAGCGAGGTCATCCGACATCAAGGCGCCGTCGAGCTCGTCCTTAAAAGCGCTGATCTTGTCCGACGCCTCGCCCAACTGATCAGAAGCCTTGTTGACGAGCTTTGCAGCCTTGGAGAGACCCTTCGCGAGCGAGCCAGAGGCGTCGGTCAGACCGCTCACGGCGCTATCCAAGTCACCCGAGATACCGTTCAGGGAATCCAGAACGCCCGAAATGGTCTTCTTGAGCTCCTTGGCCTTAACCGAGAACGTAGAATCGTAGTCGGACTTGGCACCCGAGATACCTGCCTTGGCATCGGCGATGGCCTGGTCGACCTCGGCACGCGAGTTGTTGACCTCCGCCATGCTGTCCGAAAGGGACTTTGCGGTCGCCGTCAGGTCCTTCGCGTTGTTGCGGTACTCCACGGCAATTCTGCCCAGCGACGTCGCAGCGGACTTGAGGCCGTCTTTGAGCTTGTCATCGCTCATCTGGTCGGCAAGGTTGCGGAGCCGATCGGCCATCGCATCGATATCGTCAGCACGCGTATTGAGCGCCGCTGCGCCATCGTTGAGCTGAGACACCGTAAGGTCAACATGCTGATTCGCGGCATCGAATGCCTTCGCAAGCTCGGCGGACACGTTGTCGAACGAGCCCGCGCTTCCGTCAATCGCCGCGTCAACGGCATCGCTGGCGGCCTTGAGCGCTTCCTTGGAATCATTGATGCCGCTCTTGGCGTGCTCCATCAGCTGCTTCGTCGACTCATCGACGGTGCCCGTCTGCTTGAGCATGCCGCCCGCCGATGTCAGCGAATCGGACGTAGAGCTCAAAATGCCCGCGAGCGACGTCGCGCTCGCCTGAACGTCCTGCAAATCCCCGACCGAATCGCCCAGCGTAGAGGACAGATGGGCGATAAAGTTGCTCACTTGGTCGGTGCTCATATAATCGAGCAGGCTGGACACCGTCTTAAGGCCGATGGTCGTGATGGTCTTGGTAAAGGTCTCGTTGACCTGGTTCTGGACGGCGCTCGAGCCCTTCTCGGTCACAATCTGTGCGATAGCGTTGGCCTTCTGGTTCTCATAGAACTCGATATCGGCGTGCTTCACCTCGGTCGAGAAAAGCGTCATCATGTCGGCGCTAAACGTTTTAGGGATAACGACGGCAGCGTAGTACGCGCCCGACTTAACGCCCTCAATCGCCTTATCGCGATCGTTGAGGACGACCCAGTCGAAGTTCTCGTTGCCGCGCAGGGTGGCGGTTACGTTTTCGCCCACGTTGACCTCGACGGGAATCAGATCGCTCTCGTAGCCCTCGTCAGTGTTGACCACGGCAATTTTAAGGTTGCCGGTATTGCCGTAGGGATCCCAGCTTCCGGCGATGTTAAACCACGCGTACAGGCACGGCACGATGATCAGGCCCATCACAACAACCAAGCCGATCACGGAGCGAGACACGTTTTGGACATCGCGCTTAAACAGGTGCAGGATGTTTTTCATTTATGCCTCACCTCCTTTAGAGTGCTTGCCAAGCGGGGTGGTGTCCCCGTCGTTTCCGCTTACGTTGTCAACGTCGTGGACATCTTGAGCCTTACGATGCGCACCGATATGCGGCAGACGGCTCGTGAGCTGTTCGCTGTCCTTGGTGCCCCGCTCGCTGGCGTTGAGACCAAACATGCGACGGGCAGCAGGGATGGCAGCCGTGTGCTCGCGCATCTCGCGGCGAAGGTCCTCGTCCGAAAGCGCCGAGATACGCATCTGGGTATTGAGGCTCGCACGGATGTACTCGATGTTGATGAGCCAGCCACAGATGGCGATAACCGAAATGATCCAGATAACGAGCAGGATGATCTTGCCGTTATTGTCGATATCGAGCACCGTCGAAAGCACAAAGAGCAGAACCTGCACGCCTACCACGGCGGCAAAACCGCCCTTGATGTAGTACGGGTAACGATGCTCAAACGCCACGGCATGATCGAGCAGCTCGCGACGGTACGAATCCGAATCGAGCATGACGCGCATGGCCGTGCGCAGCGAATAGCGCTGGCGCGGCAGGTCGTTGGACTCGCAAATCATGAGGCCCGTCGTGGAAAGCTGCTTATCAAAGAGCAGGTTGAGGTTGAGCAGCAACGGGCGCAGCTGCAGGCCGATAAAGAGCGCCACGATAAGGAACACGCCCAGGATGCACAGGTTGAACAGGTAGTTGAACGAATACATGCCGCCGACCGTCTCGCGCAGCAGATTGATGCCGTAGGTAAAGGGCAGCAGCGGGTGCAGCCACTGGAAGAAGCCGGGCATCATCTCGATGGGGTACATGCCCGACGAACCCGGGATCTGCACGATGACGAGAATGACGCCGATAGCCTTGCCGATATGCTTAAACGTGGTGGACAGCGCATAGATGATATTGACGTAGGTGAACGAAATGGCGATGCCGCCCAGCACGAACAGCAGCGGGCTGACGCACTGCACGCCAATCACCAGATCGCCTACCGTAACGATGATGGCCTGCAACGCGCCCAGGATCACCATGAGCAACCAGCGGCCAAAGTAGCCTTGGCGCGCCGTAAAGCTGCCAACACCTTCACGGTCGACCTCGAGCTTGTAAATGGCGATGAGCACATAGCCGCCCACCCAAAGCGCCAGATTGGTGTAGAAGGGAGCGATGCCCGAGCCAAAGCTCTTGACCGGATAGATTGACTTGGACGTCAACTCAACCGGAGACGCCATGAAATCTGCCACGTCATTGACATCGACGCCCATCAGATCGGCCAGCTCGCCCATGGACTCGGAGGTCTGCAGCGCCGCGATGTCATTGGCGGCGGTTGCAAGCTTGTCCTGGACCTTGGCAAGCGAGGAATCGGTCTGGGACAGCGTGGTCTTGGCCTGGCCGAGCGTAGCGCTAAGCTGCGCCAACGTGCCGCGCGCATTTGCAAGTGTAGGTGTCATACCCGAGACGATACCGGTCAGGTCGCCCGAAACGGCAGCAAAAGAGTCGAGCGCGCTCGAGGCCTTCGGCAGCGCGTTTTGGCCCAAGTCCGTCTGGGCTTGGCCAAGGTTGGTCGCACCGGTATGAATTGCGTTATTGATAGCGTCACTGGCACCCGAAACAGCCGCTGCGTCATTCGCCATGGCGCTCGACTGCGCGGACAGACCGTCCTTGATGCTCTGAAGCTTTTCATTCTGCTCTCGAAGCAAATCGATGGTCGATACAATGCGCGCGTCAATTTCCTCGGAACCTGTCGACGTGTCATTGGCGAGAATCTCTAAGTGCCCGATAACGGCCTTATTGTGGTCGATCGTCGCTTGGAGAGACTCGAGCGAGTTGTCGATACGGGTGGTCGTAGATGTGACCGTGCCCGTCAGCTTGCCAATCGCAGCGTTTGCGGAGGCTGACGTCTTGGTGAGCGCAAGGCTGCCTTCCGAGAGCGCCTTGGAGAGCGAGGCGACAGAGTTGCCCGCCGTGGCGCGAGCCTCGCCCAGCAGGTCATTGCCCTGGGAGATCGCCTGCGTCAGCGACGGCGCCTGACCCTGCAGACCGGCAAGTGCCGCATCTGCCGAGGCAATGGAACCACTCGTCTTATCGATGGCGGCATTCATGTCGCCAATCGAATCACGCACTTCGCCCAACGTATCGGAAGCCTCTGATACCGAACCGGCCAACGAATCCTGAGTCTGGGTTGCCTTGTCCTTTAAATCGACTCCGGCATCCTTGGCAATACTGGCAACGGTCTCGCCCACCGTGGAGACAAATTCCGAGTTGATCTGCTCCTCGATGGTGTTTGCACCGGTGTCGGTAACCTTGGGCGCAATAGCGCTCTTCTTCTCATTGACGTAGTACGTAAGCTTGGGCTGATGGTAGTTGCCGTCGAGCATCGAAACCAGGTTATCCGAGAAGTTCTTGGGGACTACGATGGCCGCATAGTACTCACCGCTCTCGACGCCCTCTTTGGCATCGGCCGCAGAATCGACGAAGGTCCAGCCCAGCTGATCGTTCTCCTTGAGCTGATCGACGACCTGATCGCCCGCGTTGAGCTCGCCCACCAGGTCGTTTTGGGTGCCCCGATCGTTGTTGGCGATGGCAATCTTGATGCCCTGGGTGTTTCCGTACGGATCCCAGTTGGCCACGATGTTGTACCAGGCATACAGCGAGGGAATAACGCACACGCCAAGGGTAACCACCAAGGCGACGGGGTTCACAAGCAGTCGCTTAATGTCGCGCTTAAATATCGCAAAGGAGACCTTTGCATTGGATAGTTTGCTGCCGAGACTCACGCTTGGACCATCCATCCTGTCGTTGAATCGAATCGTACTATTGATAACCATTGTACGTAGGCGCTTTAGCGTCTCAGAGCACAATGGTATTGAGTTTTGCGGGTAGCAATATACTACGAAGACGAATTAACGTACAGTTGTACAGTATCTTTAATTTCAGCAGGTCACAAAACCACAACCCCGACAAATAATTGATCCCTTGGGGACGGAGGAATCATTCAAAAGGAAACGAGAGTGGAAAATCTCCCACTTCAAGCCCGCATTCGAGCCAAAAGTGGGAGATTATCCACTCTCGTTCTAATCTAGTTACGGTGCCGTATCCCCGAACTACATCAAGTTACAAACAGCTGCCGCGAAGGCTACGGGGTCCTCGGGGAGGATGCCCTCGACGAGCAGGGCCTGGTCGTAGAGCAGGCCGGAGTACTGCTTAATCTTGTCGGCGTCGCCCGCCTTCTGGGCAGCGACGAGCTTGGCGAAGACAGGATGCTTAGCGTTGAGCTCGAGCACGCGCTGGCTCTTGGGCATACCGTCGGGCGCGCCCTCGGGACCCTTCTGAAGCACCTTCTCCATCTCGAGCGAAAGCGGACCCTCGGTGGTGATGCAGGCGGGGGCATCGGTCAGGCGCGCAGAGACGGCAACCTTCTCGACCTTGTCGCCGAGCGCCTCCTTCATAGCGTTAAAGAGGTCCTCGTTCTCCTTGGTGGCGTCCTCGGCCTCCTTCTTCTCGTCATCGGTCGCCAAGTCAAGATCGCCGGTCGCGACGTTCTTAAGCTCCAGGTGACGATCCTCGACCTCAGGCTCGGCACCATCGGCAACTGCCTTCTCGGCAGCCTCGCGAGCAGCGTCATCCTCGTAGACCTTGGGCATATCGGCAGCCACGTACTCACGCATGGCCTGGAAGGTGAACTCATCCACGTCCTGCGTCAGCAGCAGTACATCGTAGCCGCGGTCGAGCACGCCCTTCACGACGGGCATCTTGGCCAGACGCTCGCGCGAATCGCCGGCGGCATAGTAGATTGCCTTCTGGCCCTCGGGCATACCCTTAGCATACTCGGCAAGGGTGATCATTTTCTGCTCCTTGGCAGACCAGAACAGCAGCAGGTCGGCGAGCTCATCGGCCTTCATGCCATAGCTCGAGTAGATGCCGTACTTAAGACCGCGACCAAAGTTCTCAAAGAACTTCTCGTAGGCCTCGCGGTCGTTGTCACGCATATCCTCAAGGTCGGCGGTGATCTTCTTCTCGACACGCTTGGCAATGGCCTTGAGCTGACGGTTCTGCTGCAACGTCTCACGCGAAATATTGAGCGTCACGTCGGCAGAGTCCACAACACCGCGCACAAAGTTGTAGTAGTCGGGCAGCAGGTCGTCGCACTTCTCCATAATCAGCACGTTGGAGCTGTAGAGCGCCAGGCCCTTCTCGTAGTCCTTGCTGTACAGATCGAACGGGGCGCGACCCGGCACAAACAGCAGTGCATCGTACTCAAGCGTACCCTCGGCATGGAAGCTGATAGTGCGCGCGGGATCGTCAAAGTCGTGGAACGTGGACTTGTAGAACTCGTTGTAATCCTTCTGCTCAACGTCGGAGCTGCGCTTTTTCCAGATCGGCGTCATGGAGTTGATGGTCTCGAGCTCCTGGTAGTCCTCGTACTCGGGCTTGTAATCATCCGGCGCGTCCTCGGGCTTGGGTTTCTGGCGGCTCTTGGACACCATCATCTGGACCGGGTAGCGCACATAGTTGCTGTACTGCTGAATCAGGCTCTTGAGGCCCCACTCGGTCAGGAAGCGATCGTAGGTCTCGGCCTCGCCATCGGCATCGAGCTTCTCGTTCTCGCGCAGCGTCAGGATGACATCGGTACCGTGCTCAGCACGCTCGCCATCCTCGATGGTGTAGCCCTCAAGGCCGTCGGACTCCCAAACGTGGGCGGTATCCTCGCCATAAGCGCGGCTGACGACCTTCACGTGGCTGGCGACCATAAAGGCGGAGTAGAAACCCACGCCAAACTGACCGATGATGTCGACATCGGAACCCTGCTGCTCGGCGTTCTCGGTCTTAAACTCCTCGGAGCCGGAATGAGCGATAGTGCCTAGGTTGCGCTCGAGCTCCTCGGCGGTCATGCCAATGCCGTTATCCGAGATGGTAATGGTGCGGGCGTCTTTATCAAAGGAGACGCGAATGGCCAGGTCGCCCTGGTCGATCTTGACGCTCGGGTCCTGCAGACTCTTAAAGTTGAGCTTGTCGACGGCGTCGCTCGCGTTAGAGATAAGCTCGCGCAGGAAGATTTCCTTATTGGTGTAGATGGAGTTGATCATGAGGTCGAGCAGTTTTTTGCTCTCGGTCTTAAATTGACGCATGTGCAGTCCTTTCGCGCTACCCCCGTCCGCAAAAACGGCCCGGTCGCCCGAGCCGAATCGCAGACCTGCTATGTTCAGACTTAGATTTTATAACCCATTAGCGCGCATATATACATACGGAATCGAAAAACTGTATGTCTAAGCGCTCCGATGCGCCAATTGCCAAGGAGCGTCCCCAACTGCCGGCAGAGACGATATGAGCAGGACATAAAAACATTGAGAGCCCCTGCTGCATGAAAGACCGCGGATTAGGCCGACAATGGTGAGTGTCTAATCCAACCGTGGCGGCCACGCCGCATTCATGGAAGGGGCTCCCATGCTCGATACTACCACCTTCGTCGGCCTCGACGTCCACGCCCGCTCGATAAAGGCCGTCTCCCTCGACGTCATGACCGGGGAGGTGCGTGCCGCGACCTTCGGCTACGACGCCGGCGCCGTCGCGGAGTGGGTCCGTTCCGTGGACCCCGGGGCCAGGTGCGTGTACGAGTCCGGGGTCACGGGCTTCGACCTGCAGAAGAGGCTCTCCGGCCTGGGGGTCGACTGCGTGG